>NZ_CP092483.1:2776875-3085416 GCF_022429625.1 Devosia lacusdianchii
CCAGCGGCAACGCCGACGCTTCCGCCGCGCCAAGGAAAACCCATGCACTGATCACCACCGCACCCAGCAGCATCACCGCTGCATTCATCTCTTTGTAGGTCATGACGCTCATCCACCATCCTCGATGGAGGTGATGTATGCCAAACACGACACAATGTCAATTAATTCATACACAATGTCGTAAATACACGTCAGGATCGCTGATGACTGCTGACATCGCGCCGCCAGAGTTTGATCTCCATCCCGTTATTGGGCACCAATTCCCCAGCAATCTGGAGCGGTCCGATGAGACGTTTTGCTGTTGCCCTTGGTTTTCTCGCCTTGTCGCTCGCCAGCTTGCCAGCGCTGGCGCAGGACATTCCGGACGGCTGGGTGCTCGAAGAGGACGCCGCATCCACCACCTACTACCTCGTACACTATGACGCTGCGAACAAGGACGTGGATATCGGGATAACCTGCAATCCGGGCTACAAGGATGTCGTCCTTGCGTTCTATTCGCACCTGACCGGCAAGCCCGAACAGGCAAAGCTCGATCTAGTGCTGAGCCATGAAGGCACCACCCTCCCGATAGACGCGACCGGCAATACCCTCGATGATCACTTCGTCGTCGAAGGCATCGTGGCATTCGAAGACCCCCTGAACGCCCTGCTCCGTGATCGCTTCACCGTAAGCGTCGATGGAGAGGAGCTTGGGCACTTCACCGCCAAGTCAGGGCCCGAGGTCATCGACAAGGCCATCCAGGCCTGTCGCGAGCCCTGATGCGCGCCGGTAGGTAAACGCCAGTTGACCTATAAGCCGGGTTCTGTAGGGCCGCGTTGCCGCGACGTGGTGACCATTCATCTGCGAGCCTTGTTGCCAAGACCCTTATGCAACCAACCCGGATGATCTGGCCTCAAAACCGGCTGGGGCCGAAGCCCCGCGTCATCCCTATTTGGTCTTGCTCCCGGTGGGGTTTACCGTGCGGCTTCCATTGCTGGTCGCCCGGTGCGCTCTTACCGCACCCTTTCACCCTTACTCTGCCGAAGCAAAGCGGTTTGCTTTCTGTGGCACTTTCCCTGAGGTCGCCCTCGCCGGCCATTAACCGGCACCGTGTTTCGATGGAGCCCGGACTTTCCTCCAGCAGCAGGTTACCCCACTGCCAGCGGCCACCCGGTCAACTGGCTGGCGTCCTTGTGCGTGAGAGCAGCAAGGCCGTCAAGCTTCCCGCCTCGAATGGCGGTCAGGCGCTGGTGGTGCTGGAGGTCAGCAGTGGCAGCTGCGGCGGCTTGGTCAGCGCCTGGTAGGCCAGGTTGATCGACTTCATCCGCGCCGTGGCCACATCGATCAGATCCTCGGGCACGCCCTTGGCGATCAGCCGGTCGGGATGGTGCTCGGCAACCAGCAGGCGATAGACGCGACGAATCTCATCGGGCGGCGCATTCGGCGCCAAACCGAGCACCACATAAGGATCGACACCGGCCTCGAGCCGCACATGCTGGCTGGCCAACTGGTCGAACCGGATGTCGTCAAAGCCGAAAATGTCGCTGACCGACTTCAGATAGTCGAGCTCGGCCTCATGCACCATGCCGTCGGCCGTGGCGATGAAGAACAAGCTATCGAGCACGTGCTCGAGCGTCTCGGGGCTGTCCTGGAAGAAGCGCGTCACCTTGCGCGCGTAGGAATCGTAGCCGGCCACATCCTGCTTGGCCAGGTTGAACACCCGCGCGATCTGTTCTTCGTGACCGGCAGCGATCTCGACGGTCGCGCGAAAAGCCCGTTCCTCCGAGGCGGTCACCACGCCATCGGCCACGGCCATTTTGGCGGCAAGTGCAATCAGCGCCAGCGTAAAGGCAGCATCCCGCCCGCCCGGCAACCAGGTGTCCGGATCGAGCGCATTGGCCAGCGATCCCGCCAGCCCGGTTCTCTGGCTGAACGAGCCGACAAAGTCGGACAGTCTCTGCCACATGTCGGTATTCTCTTCGGGCTCGCGCATGCGATGGACGACCTGCAGCGCCATTTGTGGGATTCGGGTATATGCTGGACGAGCATATAGTCTGTCACCCGCGCGGTCTACCGCGTGGCGCGCATGCCTTCTCTACCTCAATCGAACGGGAAGAAGTATCCGTCGGCAGGCCCAAGCACGCGATCGCCGCGGCGGGGTTGGTTCGGACCCTCGTCGAGGAAGAAACCATCCTGATCATATCGCGGATCGGGCTCGGCCCGCCGCGGTTGCTGCCGGCTGGCGAGAAAATCCGAAAGCGGCCCGGTTTCCCATTCTTCCAGGTCCCGCGCCGTCACGTCGACCGGCGGCACCGGCCCATTGGCGTTCGGCAGGATGAGCGGCTCATTGCTCGGCGGCATCACCGCAATAGGCACGGCCACGGACTGCGGCCGCATCGACAGCGGCATCGGCGTCGGCGCGACCTTGGCCGGGATCGAAGCGACCTGCACCGGGTCGGTCGGCTCGGTGGTGATGATCGGTCGGGCCGACGGCGTCGTTGCCGTCTGCGTGGGCTTAGGCGCGGCGCTGGGCGCACCGGTAATGTAGCTGGGCAACTCCTTGCCCGACTGCAGGAAGGCGTCGACAGCGTCGGCCGTCTGCGCGGCAGACGGCGTTGCCGGCTTGGTCACAACAGGCGCGGGCTGCGGCGCAGGCGTCACCGCCGCGACCTCGACGGGCTCCGGAACAACGGCTGGCTTCGGCTCCACGGCAGCGACGGCCACCGGCTCGGCAGGACGCTGGCTCAACGGCGCGGGGACCGGAGCCACCGGCTCGACGGGCTCAACCACGGCGATCTGCGCGGGCGCGGCGGACGAATCCCCACCCATGAACTGGGCCGAAACCAGGTCTGCCGCCGGAATACCGACGACGAGAAGCACACCGGCCCAGGCCAGGCCATTGGTAACGCGGCGATCGATCTGCATAATCATACGTCCCGATTTGCTCCGCCCTCATGGGCGAAAGAGCCGGAGTTTCGTGGCCATTTTATGAAATGGGCACACCCTCGCTTCAATGCGACCCGCAAGCTGAACGGAACCTGAATGACGCTTTTCAGACCCCAGAACTGCGGGCGGCGACCTCATGGCACCAGATCATGGTGAACGCAAGGTTAATCGATATAGCGCTCTGTAACCGCCCCATCGAGATGGCGGACCTGCGCCGCTGCTAGCACGATGGGATCTAGCATCCGCGCATTGATGCCCATGCGGTTCGGATCGCGGCCGGCAAGCGGCGCCCAGTGGGTGACGCAGCCGCAGGTTCGGCAGCGATGAAATGCCAGGGTGCGTGACGCCTGCTGGTAGGTGTCGGTCACTGGCTCAGATGGCTCGAAGCGCACCCGGTTCGGCGCGTAGTACGCCCAAAGCACGCCATAGCGTCGGCAAATGGAGCAATTGCACTCCGTCACCGTCTCTGGAGCGGCGTCGAGGATGATGCGCACCGCGCCGCAATGGCAGGAGCCCATGACCTCGGCCATAGTTAGCCCTCCACCGGCCGCCGGCCCAGGATGCGCGCCAGCGCCAGCGCCAGCGGCGACCGGTTCATCGTATAGATGTGGAACTCCGTCACACCCTCGTCCAGCAATTCTGTGACCTGCTCGGCCGCCACCGCCGAAGCGACCAGCGCATGGGTCTCCGGCTCCTCGTCCAGCCCCTCGAAACGCTCGGCCAGCCAGGCGGGAATGGACGCGCCACAACGGGCAGCGAAGTTCGAAATCTGCTTGAAACTGTGGATGGGCTGAATCCCCGGCACGATCGGCGCGGTAATGCCGGCAGCACGGGCGCGCTCGACGTAACGCAGATAATCGCTGTTCGAAAAGAACATCTGGGTGATGGCGCGCGCGGCGCCCGCATCCAGCTTGCGCTTGAGATTATCGATCTCGGTCTGCCAATCGGGGCTCTGCGGATGCTTTTCGGGGTAAGCCGCGACCGAAATGTCGAAGTCGCCGATGCGCCGGATACCGGCCACGAGGTCGGCGGCATTCTGGTAACCGCCCGGATGCGGCGTAAACGGCTGGCCGACGCCCTCTGGTGGATCGCCACGCAACGCAACGATGCGATTGATGCCGGCCGCCTGATAACCACGAACCACCACATCAACTTCTTCGCGGGTCGCGCCGACGCAGGTCAGGTGGGCGGCGGCGTCCACACCAGTATCGGCCTTGATGCGGCTGACCATGCGCAGCGTACGCTCGCGGGTCGTGCCGCCGGCACCATACGTCACCGAGACAAAACGCGGCTGGAGCGGGGCGAGCTTGTGCACACTGTCCCAGAACTTCTCCTCCATGACGTCGGTCTTGGGTGGGAAGAACTCGAAAGAGATTTGTAGCTCGGGCCGGTTGTCCGCCGTCTGCCGGCTGGCGCGCACATTGTCGTCGATCATAGGTCTGGTCCGTTCAAGTCTTGTCGCTGAGGCGCCAGAGGCAGACCGTCAAGCCACGTTCACCATTGTCGCCGGGAAACTCGCGCACCGCCTCGACTTCGAGGCCAGCGGCAGCGGCCCAGCCGCTCATCTGTGCCTGCGACAGGCCGAGCCGCCGGTGGGCATGCTCGCTGCGCAGGAATTCGAGGTCATGCGGGGCGAAATCGACGATGATCATTTCCCCGCCGGGCTTGAGCAGGCGGCGAGCCTGCGCCAGCATGCGGCCGGGATCGTCGAAATAGTGCATCACCTGGTGGATGACGATCACATCGGCCGGACCCACGACCACGTCGGGATCGCCAATATCGCCCAGCCGGACCTGCGCATGCGCGATCCCTGCCCCGGCGAGCCGCGACCGCGCCACGGCCAGCATCTCGCGGCTCGAATCGAGGCCGATGCCACGGCTGTACGAATCCTTCAACAGTTCGAGCATGCGCCCGGTGCCGGTGCCCAGATCGATCAGCGTTTCGACCTTGCGGCCATCCAGCGCCTCTACGACAGCGGCTTCTACCGCTTCCTCGGGCACGTGCAGCGTTTTGAGCAGATCCCAGCTTCCAGCGACCTTGGCGAAATACTGGGTCGCCTGCGCCTGCTGCCCGGCGCGCACAGCCTGTTGGCGTTCGATATCCCGCCGGCGATCGGCATCACCGGTATCGACGCGGGAAATCAGCCATTGCGCCAGCGCCGCACCATCGCCTGCCTGCGCCAGCCCGTAATAGGCCCACGCGCCCTCGGCATTGCGCTGCACCAACCCCGCATCGGCCAGCAGCTTCAGGTGTCGCGACACCCGGGGCTGACTTTGCTTGAGAATTTCGGTGAGGTCCTTGACCGAATGATCGCCATCGGCGAGCAATGCCAACAGGCGCAATCGGGTGCCCTCACCCGCCGCCTTCAGCACCCCCACCAATTCCGTCAACTCAGCCACGTCGCCTCCGCGAGATATAAAGATATCTTTATATTCGTTTTGCGAGCGCGGTCTAGAGGGTTGTTGGTACCATAGGTCGTCACCCTCGGGCTTGACCCGAGTATGTTCCACTTCCCGTGCTGTTCAAGTGAAGTGCCCTCGGGTCAAGCCCGAGGGCGACGATCGCCGATGAGCGCGATCAGGCGCTTACCGCGGCGCGGTCTTCGCTGACGGCCCGCTTGCGAAAGGAGTGGGCGCGCCAGAGCTGGAAGATGCCGGCCGCTTCGTCCTTTTCAATTGCTTCGAACCGGCTCAGCACCATGGTCTTATCGGCTTCGCTCGGCAAATCGCGCCATGGCAGCGTGGCGACGATGGCCTCGAACAGGTCGGGCGACAGCCCGGCCGCCTTGAGGGCGACGGTGATCGCGACGTAGTCTTGGCTGGCGAGCCATTTGACGAAGACTTCCGGCCCGACGCGCAGCATTACCGTGAGCGCCGCCGCCGCATGGTGGCCGTAGCCGAAACGGGCGAAGCGGGCCAAGGCGCGGTCGTCGAGCTGCTTGCGGTCACTGAGCGCCTTGACCTGGTTATAGGCCACCTTCCATTCGGTGGCCGAGAAACCGGCGCGGTTGCGCATGCGGTTGTAGACCACGGCATTGACCTTGCCGGCGGCGACCGGGTCCAGCGCGCGGGAAACCTCCGCGAGGTTTTCCAGCACCTTGTTGGCAACGGTATCAATCTCGCCGCGCAGCGACTTCCAGTCGAGGTCCGGACGCCCACGCAAGTCTGCGGCGATTTCGGCATCGCGGGTGGCGCGCTCGACGAGCTTTTCCAGCGTCGCCTTGTCGAACTCGGCGTTGGAGTTGCGAACTAGGCGAACCACCGACGATTTCTCGCCGTGCTCAACAATGGCCTCGCCGACACGTTCGGGCACGCTGGTGCGGCTTGCGATGGCCACGCGATGCTCTTCGCTCTGGCGGCCGATAATGTCGATCAGGTCGTCGTCACTGAGCACATTGGAGAATTCGAGCAGCGGCTTGGCCACTTCGATATCGTCGTTGGCGAGCTTGACCACCACCGTGCCAGGCGCACGTTCCAGCGGCGCCAGCAGCTTGGCGACATGGACCCGCGCCTCGACTTCGACCAGCTCGGCAAGCTGGCAGAGCACTTCGTCATACTGAGCAACCTGATCGTCATCGCAGCGATCGGACACGTAGCTGAAAAGCTGGGCCATGTTGCGGAAGAGGTGTTCCCGCTCTGAATGGTTATCCTCACCATTCAGCACGCGGAAACTCGAAAACGCGCGCTGGCCTTCGTCAAGTTCGCTCATCGTAGGTTAGCCCCGGGCTTCTGCCGTAAATCTTGGCCCTGACGATGCGCAGGGACATTCTTGCGGCGACTGAAGTTAAGCCCGGAAATTTGATTCAAATTGTACCGAATACCCTTACCACGCCGTGCTTGCTGATAGGTGGCAGCGGTGGTTCATTGCTGTCTCACGCGACTGGAGGACATCATGCGCATCCTAGTACTAGCGACGACAATGGCTTGCATCTGCGCCGTACCGGCCTTCGCCGAAGATATTCCGGCAGACCTTCTCGGCCACTGGGCGATCGGCGGCGCCTGCGACAAGGCCGACGATTCCATCCATGTCGAGGCGGGCCTTCTAAGCTTCGGAGCCCAGAAGGGTGAAGCGGTGGAGTTCTTCCCCAACGACAGCCCATCGGGCAACGGCGCCATCCACTGGACCGAGGAAGGTGTCGTCGACAATTTCGAGTACGATGCCACCCAGGACGTGCTGTTGCACAATGGCGAGGGATACGGCATGGGCGCAGCGCCCGACGTCTACAAACGCTGCAAGAGCTGATGTGAAAGGCCGGCCTCCAGGGCCGGCCTTTTAGCGTGCGATCAGCGCAGGTCGAACCGGTCGGCGTTCATCACCTTGACCCAGGCCGCCACGAAATCCCTGGCGAACTTCGTGCCGGCATCGGACTGACCATAGACCTCGGCGAGCGCGCGCAACTGCGAGTGCGAACCGAAAATCAGATCGGCGCGGGTTGCGGTCCATTTGACCTCGCCGGTCACCCGGTCACGGCCTTCATAAATGCCCTGCCCTTCGGCAGCCGGCGCCCACTGCGTGGCCATATCCAGCAGGTTGACGAAGAAGTCGTTGCTGAGCGTTTCCGGCCGCTTGGTGAAAACACCATGCGCTGGCTCGCCCGCCTTCAGCACGCGCAATCCACCCACCAACACGGTCAGCTCCGGCGCCGTAAGGCCGAGCAATTGTGCCTTGTCGATCAGGCCCGCCTCGAGCGACAGGCGCTGACGACCGCGCGCATAATTGCGGAAGCCATCGGCCGTGGGCTCGAGCGGCGCGAAGGATGCCGCGTCGGTCTGCTCGTCGGACGCATCCATGCGGCCCGGCGTGAACGGCACCGAAATATCGAGCCCGGCATCTTTGGCGGCTTTCTCGATGCCGGCACTGCCGGCCAGCACGATCAGGTCGGCCAGCGACACCTTCTTGCCGCCAGTCTGACCGGCGTGGAACTCAGCCTGGATGGTCTCCAGCTTGCCCAGGATATCGGCGAGTTCGGCTGGCTTGTTGATTTCCCAATCCTTCTGCGGCGAGAGCCGGATGCGCGCACCATTGGCGCCACCGCGCATATCCGAAGCACGGTAGGTCGAGGCCGAGGCCCAGGCCACCGAAACCAGCTGCGAGACCGAAAGGCCCGTAGCCAGGATTTTCGTCTTGAGAGCCGCGATATCGACCTCATCGACCACCGGATGGTCGAGCGCCGGAATCGGGTCCTGCCAGATCAGGTCTTCGGCCGGAACTTCGGGTCCGAGATAGCGGACCTTCGGTCCCATGTCGCGATGGGTCAGCTTGAACCAGGCGCGGGCAAACGCGTCGGCAAACTCGTCTGGATTTTCGTAGAACCGGCGTGAAATCTTCTCGTATGCTGGATCGAACCGTAGGGCCAGATCCGAAGTCAGCATCGAAGGCGCATGGCGCTTGCTGCTGTCATGTGCGTCGGGCACGCTATTGGCGCCCATGCCATGCTTTGGCGTCCACTGCTGGGCGCCAGCCGGGCTCTTGGTCAGCTCCCACTCATAGCCAAACAGGTTCCAGAAGAAGTTGTTGCTCCACTTGGTCGGCGTCGAGGTCCAGGTGACTTCGAGACCGCTGCCAATGGTGTCGCCGCCCTTGCCGGAACCGAACTTGTTCTCCCAGCCCAGACCCTGCGCTTCGATACCGGCCGCTTCAGGCTCCGCGCCAACCAGCGCGGCATCGCCGGCGCCATGGGTCTTCCCGAAGGTGTGACCGCCAGCGATCAGCGCCACGGTTTCCTCGTCATTCATCGCCATGCGGGCAAAGGTGTCGCGGATATCGCGCGCCGAGGCCAGCGGATCCGGATTGCCGTTCGGCCCCTCGGGGTTGACATAGATAAGGCCCATCTGCACGGCCGCCAGCGGATCGTCGAGCGCGCGATCACCGCTATAGCGCTCGTCGGCCAGCCACTTGCCTTCCTTGCCCCAATAGATGTCGAGCTCAGGCTCCCAGGTATCGGCGCGGCCGCCGGCAAAGCCGAAAGTCTTGAAGCCCATGGATTCGAGCGCGACATTGCCGGCGAGGATCATCAGATCGGCCCAGGAGATGGCGCTGCCATACTTCTGCTTCAGCGGCCATAGCAGGCGGCGCGCCTTGTCGAGGTTGACGTTGTCGGGCCAGCTATTGAGCGGCGCAAAGCGCTGCTGACCGCCACCGCCGCCGCCACGACCATCGGCCACACGATAGGTGCCGGCGCTGTGCCAGGCCATACGGATGAACAGCGGGCCGTAATGCCCGAAATCGGCCGGCCACCAATCCTGCGAATCCGTCATCAGCGCGCGCAGGTCCGCCTTGAGCGCGTGGAGATCGAGCGCCTTGAACGCTGCGGCATAGTCGAAAGCTTCGCCCATCGGGTTGGACGCCGCCGAATGCTGGTGCAGCACCGACAGGTCAAGCTGGTTCGGCCACCAATCGCGATTGCTGCGGCCCGCCGCGCCACCGTGATCCACCGGGCACTTGCCGGCCGGAGCCTCGCCATGCGGATTGGGGGAAATCTTGTCGTCCATGGGGCGCTCCTGCTTGCTGCTTTAGAATCGTTATAGGCGGGTGACATCCATTGGGCCAATCGATAATTCTTGCCTCGTTGATAGGTAAAAATTATCGTGTCGATCTCGCTTAAACAGATGCGCTATGCCGTCGCCGTGGCCGAAACCGGCCATTTCGGCCGGGCCGCCAAGGGGTGTAATATCAGCCAGCCGGCGCTCAGCCAGCAGGTGCAATCCCTTGAGGAAATCTGCGGCACGGCGCTCTTCGACCGCCTGAAGGCCGGGGTGCGGCCAACCCCGTTCGGAACCGAGTTCGTCGCCCGCGCTCGTCTCGTCCTCGAAAGCGCCGATGCCCTCGCCGCCTTCACCCTCGGCCATACCGGCAAGCCCGACCGGCCGATCCGCTTCGGCCTCATCCCGACCGTCGCGCCCTACCTGTTGCCTGAGATTTTTCCCGCCCTGACCAAGGGCCTGCCCGGCCTCGACTTTACCGTCAGCGAGAACCGCACCGAGGCCCTGATTGCCGGCCTGATCGATGGCAGCCTCGATATCGCGCTGATCGGCACCGAAGCGCCCGAACACGGACCAAGGCTCGTCAGCACACCGCTGTTCGACGATCCCTTCGTGCTGGCCACCAGCCGCGATGAGCTGACCGCCGAGCCGGTATCGCTGGCCACGCTGGCGCCCGAGCGGATCCTGCTGCTCGACGAGGGCCACTGCTTCCGCGACCAGACCATCGCCGCCTGCCGGCTCGACAGCGACCCCTCGGCCCGCACCTTTGCCGCAACCTCGCTGTCGACGATCGTAGAGTTCGTCGCCAATGGTCAGGGCGTGACGCTGCTGCCGCAGATCGCCTTGCGCAAGGAGGCCACCGACCCGCGCATCGCCATCCACACGCTGCTCTCCCCCGGCGCCGGCCGGCTGCTGTCATTGGTCTGGCGCGAAGCCACGCCCTTCGGCGGGACATTCGAACAGATCGCCGATGTCATCCGCAGCACGCGGTAATAGCCGGCGATTGAGTAGCCGCTAAGCTGCCGCCACCCTGCCCCGGCGTCGGAAACTGTCATAGCTGAACACGGCCAGCGATACCCAGATCAGCGCGAAGCTGAGCAGGCGCGGGCCGTTGAGATGTTCGCCCAGCAGCAGGATCGCCACGAGGAACTGGATCGTCGGCGCCAGATATTGGAACATGCCGATCGTGGTCATCCGCAGCCTCCGCACCGCATAGGCGAACAGCAGGAGCGGCACCGCAGTCGCCGGCCCGGTGAAGACCAGCAGCGTCATCAGCATGGGATCGGCGTGCACGCCGGCACCCTTGGTGGCGATATCGTAGATCACATAGGCCAGGGCCGCTGGCGCAATCAGCAGGGTCTCGGCGAACAGACCCGAGGCCGGCCCAAGCTGCGCCGTCTTTCGGAAATAGCCGTAAAAGCCAAACGTCAACGCCAGCCCCAGGGCAACGAACGGAATGCTGCCCAACCCGACGGCCTGGATGGCGATCGCCACCGCGGCGATAAGAATGGAGATGGTCTGCATTCGGTTTTGCCGTTCGCCCAGCAGGACCATGCCGATCAGCACATTGATCAGCGGGGTGATGAAATAGCCGAAGCTGGCCTCCAGCACCTGCCCGGTCTCCACCGCCCAGACATAAAGCAGCCAGTTCCCGCCCAGCAGCACCGCCGAGAGCAATGTGCCCAGCATGCGGCGCCGGTCGCTGAACAGCGTCCGCACTTCGCCGACCCCCCCGACAACGCCCAGGATGACGGCGAGCAGCACCAGCGACCACAGCGTTCGCTCGGCTACGATCAGCACCGAGCCGGCCGGCTCCAGCGCATGAAACAGCAGCGGCAGGAAACCCCAGAGCGAATAGACGGCCAATGCCGCCAGCATGCCTTTGCTGGCCTCGCTGGCCGGCACCCGGGCCGGGATGGCGGCGGCAGGCGCAATCGCCTCCGGAGCGGATTCAGGCAAAGACATCAAAAACTCCGCATAACCATGCTGTGATACCAGCGCGCGCGACGCCCGGCCAATCAGAGTTTGTGATCGCACGGGGTTGCAAAGCTGATGGAACGAGCCAACCTTTTCCTTCTGAGGGCGTTGGTTATGAGCGCCGGTTCCGGCGCTTCCACTGACGATTATCCACCAGCAGGAGTTCACTATGAAAAAGACCGTCACCTGGGTTTTGATCGCCGACGGCGCACAAGCGCGTGTCCTCGAAAACACTGGTCCGGGCAAAGGGCTCAAGCAGGTGGATGGCCTCGATTTCGCGATCGAACCGCTGCAGGCGCAGGACATTGTCAGCGACAAGCCCGGCCGCAGCTTCTCGTCTAATGGCTCGGGCCGCAGTGCCATGGAGCCAAAGACCGACCCGGTCGAACACCGCGAGACCGAGTTCGTCAAATCGCTGGCCGACATGCTGACCCGTCAGCAGCAAAAAGGCGCCTTTGATCGCCTGGTAATCGCCGCGGCGCCCATCGCGCTGGGCGATATCCGCAAGGCCATCTCGCCCGCCGTCAAGAAGACCATCGTCGCCGAATTGAACAAGGATCTGACCAATCTGCCGACCGCACAGCTCGGCCAGCATTTCGACACCATCCTGGTCGCCTGAACCGCCTGATATTTCAATCACTTGAACAGAGGGTCCGATTCAATCTGCCAAGCAGTTGAATCGGACCCTCAACGTGTTGAATCAAACTCGCAAACCTCGGCAGCCGCGTGCGACCGGCTCCGGCTACTGCTCTGAATCTTCGTCGCTTTCCTCGTCGTCGATGCCATCGATGGCGTCGAGAAATTCCAGCAGCATGGAATTAACCAGCTCCGGCCGCTCGATACTCGGAATATGGGCGGCGCCCTCCAGAACAGCCGCAAAAGCATTCGGCATTTCTTCCGACAGGTGATCGTGCCGCTCGATAATGGCGGAGAAGTCCTCGTCTCCGACAAGCAGCAGCGTCGGCGCATTCACGTCGCTCACCCGCCGCCAGGCGCTCGGACGCTTCTCTTCCAGCGTCAGTTCCGGCTTGCCGAGCGCCAGCGCATTCATGTCGAGAAACAGCGCCCGCGCCGCACCGGCAACCCGTCCGCTCTGCGCCCGGGGCCCATCGAGCCATTCATGCGCCTGCACGCGATTGAGCATGTCGAGATCACCGCGCTCGAAGGCATCCTCCTCGGCCGCCTCGATCATCTGCTCGACCTCGGTCGCGCTCCACGGCGCCCCTGTAATCGAGGTGCCAATCAGCACCAGCCCGATCACCCGCCCCGGATGGCGCAGCGCAAAATCCACCGCCAGCCCGCCGCCCATCGAGCAGCCGACAAACACCGCAGCATGAATATCGAACGCCCTGAGCACGGCTTCGAGGTCGTCGACATGGTTGAACGGCACGTCGTCGCTGACCGCCTCGCCATAGCCGCGCCGATCATAGGCAATAGCCTGCCAGCCATCCTCGGCCACGGCGACCATCTGGCTTTCCCACATGCGCTTGTCGCACACCCCGGCATGCAGGAACACCACCGGCAATCCCTCGCCCAGATCAGCACCCGTCAGCGTCGCCCCACCGACCTTGACCGAAAACGCCTCGCCTACCACGCACCCATCTCCTAGCGACGCTATTGCTGGACCAGCACGCAGAACTGATAGTCCTCGTCCCGCGCCCAGCACCCGGGACGGCCGTCGACCGCGCGGAATTCCCGCAGCTCATCCGGCCGCTGCCCGGGCCGCGCATCGGCGCCAATCAGATAAGCCATCCCGACATCCGCCTCGGTCAGCGCAAAGACAAAAGTCTGCCCATCCGGCAAAGCAAACGTCAGCCCGGCCCCATCAAGCGCCACGTCACAATCGAACGTGCCGTAGCCGGTCACTTCACACTGCGCCGGCGCTGCCAAAGCCACCGCACTCATTGCGCCCCAAATGAGGGCCGCCCCCAAAAGTCTCAATCTTGCCCCCACAGCAAAGGGGCGGGCTCGATGCCCGCCCCATAATCTTAGCGCGTCAGCGGCTTATATGTCGCGCGCTTCGGATTGACCGCATCCGCGCCAAGCCGGCGGATCTTGTCGGCTTCGTAATCGGCGAAGTTACCCTCGAACCACTCCACATGGCTGTTGCCTTCAAAGGCCAGCATGTGGGTCGCGAGGCGGTCGAGGAACATGCGATCGTGGCTGATGATCACAGCGCAGCCGGCGAATTCTTCCAGCGCCTCTTCCAAAGCCGCGAGGGTTTCGGTGTCGAGGTCGTTGGTCGGTTCGTCGAGCAGCAGTACGTTGGCGCCGCTCTTGAGCATCTTGGCCAGGTGCACGCGATTGCGCTGCCCGCCTGAGAGATTGCCCACCTTCTGCTGCTGGTCGCCGCCCTTGAAGTTGAAGCTCGACGTGTAGGCGCGCGAATTGACCTCGCGCTTGCCCAGCATCAGCACTTCGTCGCCTTCCGAGATTTCTTCCCAGACGGTCTTGTTGGGGTTGAGGCTGTCGCGGCTCTGGTCGACATAGCCCAGATGCACGCTGTCGGCCACGGTCACCGTGCCGGCATCGGGCTTTTCCTGGCCGGTCAGCATGCGGAACAAAGTGGTCTTGCCGGCGCCGTTCGGCCCGATAATGCCGACGATGCCGCCCGGCGGCAGCTTGAAGGTCAGGTTGTCGATCAACACGCGATCGCCGTAGGACTTGGAGAGCCCATCGATGTCGATAACGTTCTGCCCCAGCCGCTCGCCGGCGGGAATGATGATCTGCGCGGTCGAGGACTGCGTACGCGCCTCGTTGATCTTGACCAGCTCGTCATAGGCCTTGAGGCGGGCCTTGGACTTGGACTGGCGGGCCTGCGGCGACTGCCCCATCCACTCGCGCTCGCGTTCCAACACCTTGGCGCGGGCCGCATCTTCGCTCTTTTCCTGCGCGAAGCGCTTGGCCTTGGCGTCGAGATAGGCCGAGTAATTGCCTTCGTAGGGCACGCCGCGGCCGCGATCGAGTTCGAGAATCCAGCCGGTGACATTGTCGAGGAAGTAGCGATCGTGGGTGATGATCAGCACGGCGCCCTCGAACTCGCGCAGGTGGCGTTCGAGCCATGCGGTGGTTTCGGCGTCGAGATGGTTGGTCGGTTCGTCAAGCAGCAGCAGATCGGGCTTGCTGAGCAGCAGTGCACACAAAGCCACGCGGCGGCGCTCGCCGCCTGAGAGCTTGGTAACGTCGGCATCGCCGGGCGGGCAGCCAAGGGCCTCCATCGCCACTTCGACCTGCGATTCGAGATCCCACAGGTTCTCGGCGTCGATCTTGTCCTGCAGCTTGGCCGCTTCGTCGGCGGTCTCGTCGGAATATTCCATCATCAGCTCGTTGTAACGATCGACGATGGCCTTCTTTTCCTTGACGCCGGTCATCACATTGCCGAGCACGTTGAGCGCCGGATCAAGCTCGGGCTCCTGGCTGAGATAGCCAACCTTGGCCCCCTGCGCGACCCAGGCTTCGCCCTGGAACTCGGTATCGACGCCAGCCATGATCTTGAGCAGGGTCGACTTACCCGAGCCATTGGGGCCCAAGACGCCGATCTTGGCGTCGGGGTAGAAGCTGAGATGGATGTTATCCAGCACCTTCTTGCCACCGGCATAGGCTTTGGACATTCCGTGCATGTGATAGATGAATTGGCGAGCCATTCGGCTTGGGACCTCGGCATGGGAAGAGTTTGGGCCCGTATGTAGGGCAAGCCGCGTGAAGGGGCAACCGGGCTGGCACGGGGCAAATTGCTGCGCTAGGGTCTAGCTGCCCCCCTCCGCCTCCAGGTGAACATCGTGAGCTTCTCGTTTCCGCGCCGTGGTCGCTCCCTGGCCAAAGGCCAACGCTCGGAACTGACCATCATCGATCTCGATGGCAATGCCGAAGTCGTCTTCACCGCCGACGAGGTGATCGAAGCGCCCAATTGGTCCCCCGATGGGCGCTGGCTAATCTTCAATGCCGGCGGGCGGCTCTATCGCATCGCGCCCGAGGGCGGCCAGCCTGCCGCGGTCGAGACCGGCCCCCTGGTCGACCTCAACAACGACCACGTGCTCTCGCCCGATGGCAGCACGATCTACGTTAGCTCCGATGACGGCCACCTCTACGCCCTGCCATTTGCCGGCGGCGCGCCGCGCCGGGTGTCCAATGACCACGTCACGCCCCATCACTATTACCTCCACGGCATCTCGCCCGATGGCATGACGCTCGCCTATGTCGCGGTGGAGCAGCCGCATGACGAACGGCAGGTGAACGTCTTCACCATCCCAGCCAGCGGCGGGCCGGATACGCGACTAACCGAACTTTCGGTGCCCAATGACGGCGCGGAATATTCGCCAGATGGCCGCTGGATCTATTTCAATTCCGAACTCGCCGCGAGCCGGCCGGGCCATGCCCAGATCTTCCGCATGAATGCCGCCGACGGCAGCGGGCTCGAGCAATTGACCTTCGACTCCTTCGTCAACTGGTTCCCGCACCTGTCGCCCGACGGTTCAGTGGTGGCGCTGCTGAGCTACCCCCACGGCACCACCGGCCATCCGCCGACAAGGACGTGCTGCTGCGGCTCATGGGCCCAGAGGGCGGAGAAATCCGCACGCTGGCGAGCTTTTTCGGTGGCCAGGGCACCATCAACGTCAATTCCTGGGCCCCCGACAGCAGGCGGCTCGCCTACGTGGCCTATCCGCTGGGATAGTCCACGCTCACGATATCGTTGGCGCGGACCGCTAATTGCCACAGGACCAGCACTATCTGGCCGCGCCTTCGCCGTATCGGGATGGTCTCAGCGCACCATGACAAACAATTGCTTCCCGAACCGGAGCGATCTCGTCTACCCATGCCGCGTCGAATTTCCGGGAACTTGCCGATGATTTTCAGAACCGCCTTGGCTCTCGCCCTGACAGCGCTGCTCGCTACCCCCGTACTGGCTGAGGAGACCGCGCCGCAGGAAGCCGCCATTATCGAGAACTTCGTGCTCGATAATGGCCTGGAGGTGGTGGTCATTCCCGATCATCGCGCCCCCATCGTCAGCCATATGGTCTGGTACAAGGTCGGCAGTGCCGACGAGCCGCCCGGCAAGTCGGGCATCGCCCATTTCCTCGAACACCTGATGTTCAAGGGCACCGCCAAGCATCCGGCCGGCGAACTGGACCGCGTGATCGCCGAGATCGGCGGCAGTGGCAATGCTTTCACTTCTAGCGATGTCACCGCCTATTTCCAGGTCGTACCGCCCGACGCCCTCGCCACCATGATGGATTTCGAGTCCGATCGCATGCGCGGCCTCATCCTCACCGCGGACGTGATCGGCGCCGAGCGCGACGTGGTGCTGGAAGAGCGCCGCATGCGCACCGATGGAAGCCCGCAGGCGCTGCTGCAGGAAGAGGTCAACGCCACCCTGTTCCAGAACCATCCCTATCGCATTCCCACCATTGGCTGGCTGCACGAGATCGAGCAGCTCAACCGTGCCGATGCGGCCGAGTTCTATGAGCGCTATTACGAGCCCAACAATGCCGTGCTGGTCGTGGCCGGCGATGTCGACCCGGAAACCGTGCGCGTCCTGGCCGAAGCCACCTATGGCAAGGTGCCGCGCGGCCCCACCCTGCCGCCGCGCATCCGCCCGACAGAGCCCGAGCAAAACACGCAGCGCACCGTGACGCTAAGCGACCCGCGCGTCGGCATTCCCAGCTTCGGCAAGTCCTGGATCGTACCCAACTATCGCACCGCCGAACCCGGCGAAGCCGAGGCGCTCGACCTGCTTTCGGAAATCCTGGGCGGGGGCACGCGCAGCCGGCTCTATCAGGAGGTCATCGTCAAGTCCGGCATCGGCGCTTCGGCCGGCGCCACCTATGATGGCGGGGCCTATGACCCCAGCGCCTTCGCCCTCTACGGCGCCCCGCAGGCCGGCCATACGCTGGCCGATGTCGAGACCGCCATCGACGCCCAGTTGACTCTCCTGATCAAGGACGGCGTGACCCAAAGGGAGCTGGACAGTGCCAAGGCCCGCTATGTGCGCTCGCTGATTTTCGCCCGCGATGCCCAGTTCAACATGGCCAACATCTATGGCAGCGAACTCGCTCTGGGGGGCACCGTCGCCGACATCACCGAGTGGCCCGACCGCATCCGGGCCGTTACCGCCGAGCAGATCCAGGCCGTCGCCGCCAAATATCTCGATCCATCCATCGCCGTGACCAGCTATCTGCTGCCGCCCGAAACCGGAGCGCAATAATGATCCGTCTTCCGTCGCTCCGCCGCCCCGTTGCGGCCATTGCCACCCTGCTGCTGCTCGTCGCCCCCGCCTATGCCGAGGTGCAGTTCCAGCAGATCACTTCGCCCAAGGGCATCGATGCCTGGCTGGTCGAAGACTATTCGGTGCCGCTGGTGACCATCCGCTTCGCCTTGGAGGGCGGCACCACGCAAGACCCCGAAGGCAAGGAAGGCCTGGCCGGCCTCATCACCTCGCTGTTCGACGAAGGCGCCGGCGATCTCGACAGCGAAGCCTTCCAGATCAAGCTCGATGACGCCGGCGCCGAAATGGCCTTCACCGCCGATGCCGACGCCGTCTATGGCTCGATGCGCATGCTGGCCGACCAGCGCGACGAGGCCTTGGGCTTGCTCAAACTCGCCATCGAGGAACCGCGCTTCGACCAGAACCCCATCGACCGCATGCGGGCCCAGATCGTGGCCAGCATCACCGCCTCCGCCCAGGATCCCGGCACCGAAGCGCAATTGCGCTGGGCCGAGGCGCTCTATGGCGAGCACCCCTATGCACGCCGCGGCGAAGGCACACCCGAAACCCTGGCCGGCATCACCGCCGACGACCTGCGCGCCTTCCACAAGGCTATCTTTGCCCGGGGCAACCTGCATGTCGGCATTGTCGGTGCCATGGAC
The DNA here is from genome assembly GCF_022429625.1 of Devosia lacusdianchii. NCBI lineage: Bacteria > Pseudomonadati > Pseudomonadota > Alphaproteobacteria > Hyphomicrobiales > Devosiaceae > Devosia > Devosia lacusdianchii. The sequence goes on from NZ_CP092483.1 coordinate 2,795,124, forward strand.
GCCGAAACCGCGGCACAGACGCTCGACCTGTTGTTCGGCGCCCTGCCCGAACAGCCGACCTTGACGCCGGTTCCCAACATGACGCCCGAGTTCGGTAAGGAACTTCGAGTCAACTACGACCTGCCGCAGACGGCCATCTACATGGCCTATCCGAGCATCGAGCGGACCGATCCCGCCTTCTTCGCCGCCTATCTGATGAACGAAATCCTGGGCGGCGACAGCATCCTTTCCCGCCTCACCGCCGAAGTGCGCGAAAAGCGCGGGCTGACCTATGGCATCGGCTCCTCGCTGCTGACCATGAAGCACACACAGGCGCTCATCATCGGCACCGCCACCCGCGCTGACCGCGCCGCCGAAACACTGGCATTGACCGAAGAGGTGATCGCCCGGCTGGCCGCGGATGGTCCGACGGAAGCCGAACTGGCCTCAGCCAAGAAATACGTCATCGGCTCCTACGCCATCAACGAGCTTGGCTCCTCCGGCGCTATCGCCAATACGCTTGTCGGGTTGCAATTGCGCGGCTTGGGCATCGACTACATCGCCGAGCGCGCCGACGAGATCAACGCCGTCACGGTCGCCGATGTCAAAGCCATCGCCGCAAGGCTGTTGAGCGCCAAGCCAACTGTCCTGATGCTGGGGCCGCAGGCCAAGGCGACCCCCTAGCAGCTACCCCGTCGCCTGGCGGACTTCCGGGGGCTCGTCGCCGGTCACCCGGTTGCGGCCGGCCGCCTTGGCCCGGTAGAGGCGCCGATCGGCGGCAGCCATCAGGGCGCTGCCGGCTGGGCCGATCGCCACGCCGATGCTGGCGGTAATTGCCAGGCCAGCTGCCAGATCCTGCCAATCCATCACCGCGATATCCGAGCAAATCGCCTCGCAACGGGTTACCGCATAGTCCAGCCCGTGGTTGGGAAAGACCAAGGCGAACTCCTCGCCGCCCAACCGGAACGCCCTCAGATCGGCGCTCGCCCGCGCCGCCAGCAGATCGGCGGTGCGCCGCAGCACAGCGTCACCCACCACATGCGAGAAGCGGTCATTGACCGACTTGAAGAAGTCGAGGTCAAGAATGCCCAGCGCCAGCTCCGTGCCAGCCATAGCGGCCATCATCTGGTCGAAGCTGCGCCGGTTCGGCAACCCGGTAAGCCCGTCGCGCGCTGCTTCGTCGGCCAGGCGTTCGGCTTCCGCGCGCAGCCTGCCGTTTTCCAGCCTGATGTCGGCAATATGCGCCCGACGACGTGTCGCCTCGCTGAGTTGCACCTCATAGAGCCCGTGATACCGCTTGTGCATGGCGAGGGCCGCCTGGAAGTCGCCCATCGCCTCATGGATATCACCGAGCCGCCGCACGGTATTGGCCTGATGGTTGACATGGGTGGTCGCATCCGCCAGGGCCACGGCCTCGCGGCAGATATCGAGAGCCGCGCTGAGCTCGCCGGTGCGGGTCAGCAGCTCGCCCAAGGTGTAGAGATAGTGGATGCGCTCCCGCATGCCGGGCTGGCCCGCCACGCCAAGCCAGCGCTGGAGATAAGCATGAGCCTCCTCGGGGCGGCCCAGTAGCGCGTGGTATTCCGCGCCGTTGCACAGCGCGGTCCGCAGGTTCCAGCCGTCGCCGCCGCTTTCAGCCGTGACAATGGCGATGTCATTGGTCTTGACGGCGATCTCGCGCCAGTCGCGGCCCTCATCGAGCCGGCCTTCTTGCTCAGCGATTTCGCCACAGGTTACCTGCCCATAGGCCAGATTGATCAGGAACAGGGCCACCGCACTTGGCTCGCCGCGGGACTGCATCAAGTCGATGGCCCGCTCCAGCAATGGTCCAGACAGGAGCGGCTGCCGGGCATACATCAATACCGAAGCCTTGGCGTTGAGGGCATAGGCCAGCACGCCCGGTTCGTCCTGCGCCTCGGCCAGTTCCACGGCCTGCCCGGCCTCCTCATAGGCTTCCTCGTTCAGCCCCATCTCCAGGAGCAGCCAACTGAAGATGGCTGCCGCATGGGCTTCGCCGGTTATGTCGCCGCCGCGCACGTATAGGCGTTTCGCGGCGATCGCGGCGTCAAGGCCATGCTCCGCCTGTCCCAATTGCAGGCAGAACCAAGCTATCTGTGTGAGGCTCGACGCCGTCGATACCGTGTCCCCGGCGTCGCGCGCCTGCTGAAACAGCACCTTGGCCCGCGACAGCGCAGCCACCGACTGGCCGGTGCGCCCCAGCCGCCAGGTTTCGGCCAGTTCTGCGGTCAGGTCTGAGGCAGGATCGCCGGGCAAGGGCTCAACTCATTAGCCGGTTAACAGGCCGCTGAGCTTAGTTCGACGACGTTAAGAAACGCAGAACCGCGCGCCTACAAACTGCCCGTGAGCGGCTATGCCTCGATCCACACGGGCACCGATTTGAACGCTGGCGTCTTGCTGCGCGGGTCGACCTCGGTGCCAACAAGCACATTCGCTTCTGGATAATAGGCCATGGCGCTACCCCGTGGCAGATCGAACGCCGTGGCCACCGCCGGCATGCGCCCGGTGTCGGAGGCCAGCGTTACCGCCTGTCCTTCCGTGACCCCAAGCGCTGCCATGTCGTCCGCATTGAGGAAAACCGCGAAGCGCCCGGCGCCGCCGCGATAGCTGTCCTGCTCCTCGTAGATAATAGTGTTGAACTGCCCCTCGCTGCGCACGGTGGCCAGGCTCAGGCGATCGTGTTGCAAGCTCGGGATCGGCGTCACCACGAAATGCGCCTTGCCGTCAGGCGTGCCGAATTCGGGCGTATGCATCACCCGGTGATTGATATGGAATTCACGCTTGGCAACGTCGATGTCGGCCAGTTGCTCCATGCCAGGCACGATGGCGGCGATGGCATCGCGAACGCGCGAATGCGCGCTGAACGCCTTGAAGTCGATGGGCAAATGCGGCAGCAGCCGCTGCCCGATCTCGCCCAGTATCCAGCTCTCGGGCCGCACATTATCAAGCCGCCTTATGCCGCCATCTGACAGGCGGACATAGTTGAACATCGATTCCTGCGTCGTAGGTTCCCATTCCTCGTCACGCGCCGTGACAGGCAGGATCAGTACCTCGCCATCGCCGAGGCCGTGCACGTGCCCCATATTGAGCGTCGTGGTGAGGAACAGCTTGAAGCCGATCGCCCCTATCGCGCGGCTGGCAAAGGCGCGATCGGGCGTGGCGCCCCAAAGGTTGCCGCCCATGATCACCGCACTGTCGATAGCACCGCTCTCGGCCGCCTTGAGACAGGCCATGGTGTCAAAGCCCTTCTCGGTCGGGAAGGTCACGCCGAATTCGGCTTCCATGCGCGCTAGTACGTCCCTGGCCAGCACTGGCTTGACCCCGATCGTACCGATACCCTGCACGTTGGAGTGTCCGCGCAGCGGCAGCAGTCCGGCGAAGCGCTTGCCCACCATGCCGCGCAGCATGGCGAGATTGGCGATCGCCTCGACATTCTCCACGCCATGCACATGGTGGGTCATGCCCATGCCCCAGGCAAACACCACTCGCTGCGCTGCACCATAGCGGCGGGCGATATCCTCGATTTCGGCTCTCGCAACACCGCACGCGTTGACGATGACGTCCCACGACAGGGCCGCGATATCATCGCGAAACGCCTTGTAGCCGCTGCTATGCGCCGCGATGAACGCCGCATCCTCCAGCCCCATTTCGAGGATCGCCTTGGCGATGCCCTTCATCAATGCAATGTCGGACCCGATCTTGGGCTGCACATAGGCCGACGCGATCTCGCTGCCGCCCTTGAGCATCGAGCTGGGTGATTTCGGCACGGCAAATTTTACCAACCCCGGCTCCCTGGCCGGATTGATGACGATCACCTCGCCGCCCCGCTCGCGGCAATTCTTCAGCATGTGAATGAAGCGCGGATGATTGGACGATGGGTTGGCGCCGATGACGAAAATCAGGTCAGCTCCAACAAGGTCCTCCAGTTCAACACTGGACGTACCCTTGCCGATCGTGGTCGCGAGACCCTCGCTGGTCGCCTGGTGGCAGTAATACGAGCAATTGTTGACGTTGTTGGTGCCATAGGCCCGCGCCAGCAACTGAAACAGGAACCCCGCCTCGTTGGACGAACGCCCGGACGAATAGAAGAATGTCCGCTGCGGATCGGTCGCCGCCAGCCTCTGGGCCGCGTGGGTAATCGCGAAATTCCAATCCACCGGGCGGAACCGGTTAGCACCTGCATCCCTGAATAGTGGCGTGCCGAGACGGCCCAGGTGCTCCATCTCCTTGCCGCTTAATTCCTGCAGGTCATCGATCGTATGTTCGAAGATTTCGCGCGGAATCGCCGGCTGGATGTCGGTCGATTGGGCCTGCACGCTCTTGTTGCAGACCGATGGAAACTCATCGAGTTCGTTGGTCATGCCGCCGCGCTGCCCGCCCATGCCATAGGCACAGGCCTTGCAGGCATTCTTGGCGGTCAAGGCCTTGCCGGCCTTGCCCACGCCCATACGGGCAATGGTTGCCAGTGTGTAGAGGACCTTCTTGGGTCCGCCGCCCACGATATGGCTGGTATCGGCCACGACTATGCTCCGCTTGCTGCACCGGCATTGTCGGCCGCAGCGCAGCAAGGCGCAAGCCTTGACCTCTCCTTGAAGGGAGGGCCCTGACCTTAGTAAACCGCCTTCACATACATATCCGCCGGTACCGGACCGCGCGCGTAGTCGGGGTGGCGCACGCGTTCAGGCAACACGACTTCCGGCTTGGGTACATCGGCATAAGGGATGGCTGCCAGCAGGTGGGCGATGGTATTAAGCCGCGCCCGCTTCTTGTCGTCCGCATCCACCACCCACCACGGTGAATCCGCCGTGTGAGTGCGCTGCAGCATGTCTTCCTTGGCCTTGGTGTAATCTTCCCAATGGCGGCGCGATTCCATGTCCATCGGCGAGAGCTTCCACTGCTTGAGCGGATCGTTGATGCGCATCCGGAAGCGGAATTCCTGCTCCTCATTGGTAATGGAGAACCAGAACTTGATGAGGATGATGCCTGACCCGACCAGCATCCGCTCGAACTCGGGCACGGTGCGGAAGAACTCTTCGAGTTCCGCCGGCGAGCAGAACCCCATCACCCGCTCAACACCGGCCCGATTGTACCAGGAGCGGTCGAACAGCACCATTTCGCCTGCCGCCGGCAGGTGAGGCACATAACGCTGGAAATACCACTGCGTCTTCTCGCGATCGCTCGGGGCCGGCAGCGCCACCACGCGGCAGACGCGCGGATTGAGCCGCTGGGTGATACGCTTAATAGCGCCACCCTTGCCGGCCGAGTCGCGCCCTTCAAAGATCACCGCGACCTTGAGCTTGTTGTGTGCGATCCAGTCCTGCAGCCGCACCAGCTCATGCTGCAGGCGGAACAGCTCGCGGAAATAGACGCGCCGATCCAGCGACCTGGCGCCCGGCCGCTCCTCGCCGCCGGCCATCAGTTCGAGCTGGTCATCCTCGAATTGCAACTCCAGTTCTTCATCGAAACTGTCGGTGATTTCGTCGCGAATGCGGTCCAGTTCACTCAGACGGTCAAACTCAGTCATGGGCGCCTCCGGGTCTCGCGCTGACTGTTCACACCCAGATTGCACTTTTGTGACACTTCGCGCCTGCCCCACAGGGGCAAGATTGCTCCAGTCGAGCAATCTTAGGCGAGAAGGCCATGAGCGCTGTGCGCGAATGGCACGGCCGTCCGGACACGCTCTCAGCGATGTCCGGATTTGTCCGCTATTGGTCAAACCGCGGCCTTGCTCCGCCAGCTCCAAGACGAAATAATCCAGAACAACGTCACTCAGCCCATGAGCAGAAAATGTCCGATACCGCGCTTCTCGTCATCGATGCCCAGGAGTCCTTCCGCCAGCGCCAGAACTGGTTCGAGGTCGACTCATCAGGCTATCTCGCCCGCCAGCAGGCGCTGATTGACGGCGCGCGCGCCAACGGTATCCGCATCGTGCGCGTGCTGCACGTCGAGCCCGAGGGCATCTTTTCGCTGGCCTCGGGTTTCGTGCGGCCGCTCGCCGAACTCAGCTACGAGCCGGACTTTACCGTCATCAAGACCCGGCATTCGGCGTTGGCTGGCACCGACTTGCCGATCTGGCTAACCGAGAATGGCATTCGCCGTCTTATCGTTTCGGGCATTCGCACCGAGCAGTGCTGCGAGACCACCACCCGTCACGCCTCCGACCTTGGCTGGACCGTCGACTATGTGACCGAAGCCACCCACACCATGCCGATCACCGACGCGACCGGCCGCACCTGGTCCCCCGACGATCTCAAGGCCCGCACCGCTGCGGTTCTGGATGGGCGCTTCGCCCGTGTGACCACCATCGAGGGCGCTCTCGCCGGCCCGGCGAAAGCCGCCGCGTAGCATGCCCAGGCGCATCCCCACTTTCGTTGTCCTGCCCGCCCACACCCTGCTGCTGGATGTCGCTGGCCCCATCGAAGTCCTGCGCCTCGCCAACGCGTTCCAGGCCGAGGTCGCGTTCGACGTGAGCTTCGTCAGCTCCTTGCCCTCGGTGACCAGCTCGATCGGGCTGCGTCTCGCCGGACTCATGCCCCTACCCGACCACATACCCGCCAATGCCTTGGTCATCGTTAGCGGCGATACAACCGACATTCTCGGGCAAGAGCGGCATCAGGACATCGAGCCGGCCGGCGCCACCGACGAGGCGATCGTCAATTGGCTCCGCCAGTTCGCCGGCAGCAGCACCCAATTAGTCTGTATTTGCAGCGGCGCACTCCTCGCCGCACGAGCCGGATTGCTCGACGGACGATCCTGCACCACGCATTTCTCCGATTGCGCGAAGCTGGCCCAGCTTGCGCCGCGGGCAAACGTGCTGGACGACCGACTATTCGTCGAAGATGGCCCCTGCCTCACGAGCGCTGGCATCACCGCGGGCATAGACCTCATGCTGCACCTCGTCGCCCGCTCGACCACCCCCCAGGTCGCTATGCAGATCGCCCGCCACCTGGTTGTTTACCTGCGCCGGGGCGGCCACGACGCGCAGCTTTCGCCTTGGCTCGACGGCCGCAACCACCTCCATCCCGCCATTCACAGGGTGCAGGACGCCATCACCGCCAACCCCGCGGCGGATTGGACACTGACGCGCATGGCCGATCTCGCAGCGGCCAGCCCGCGACACCTATCGCGTCTGTTCCAGCAGGCCGCAGGCATGACGCCCATCGACTTCGTCAACCGCCTGAGGGTGGCACTGGCGCGTGAACTAGTCACCCAGACATCACTCGACATGGAACACGTCGCTGAGCGCGCCGGGTTCGCCTCGAGTCGCCAACTTCGGCGGGCCTGGAGCCGTATACATGCCGAACCGCCCAGCGCGCTCAGAAGCGCTTGACCGGGGTCAGCTCCCCTCGGGCGCCACGCGGATCAGCCGGCCATTGTCCTCGTCGGTGAGCAGGTAGACAGCGCCATCGGGGCCTACGCGAACGTCACGAATGCGCCCCAACTGTCCCGCGAACAGCCGCTCCTCCCCGACAATAGTGTCCCCCTCGACATCGAGCCGCACCAGCAGTTGTCCGCTGAGCCCGCCAGCAAGCAGGTCACCCTGCCATTCGGGCATCAGTTCACCTTCGTAAAAATCGAGCCCCGAGGGCGATATCGACGGGTCCCAATAGTGCAGGGGCTGCTCCAGCCCCTCTTTCTCGGTGCCTTCGCCGATCGACACGCCAGAATAGTCGACACCATAGGTGATGACCGGCCAGCCATAATTCGCGCCCGGCTGGGGCATGTTGACCTCGTCGCCGCCCCGCGCGCCGTGTTCCACCGTGAACAGCACGCCATCATCACGCAATGTCGCGCCCTGCGGGTTGCGATGCCCCTTGCTCCACAGCTCCGGCGCCCAGCCCTCCGGCTTGGGATTATCCTCCGGCACCGAACCATCCGGCGCTATGCGCACGATGGCGCCGGCCAGGTCGCCAAAATCCTGCGCCCGGTCCTGGTCACCGCGCTCGCCCAGCGTCACAAACAGGTTGCCGTCATTGCCAATGACGACCCGCGAGCCGAAATGCCGGTTGGTGGTGGTGAACTTGTTCATGCGGAAGATCACTTGGCTATCTTCCAGCCGCCCGCCATCGCCCTCCAGCACCAGCTTGGCCGACAGCACGGCCGTGCCCTGCCCGCGCTGCAATCCGGCATCCTCCGCGCGCTCGGAGAAAGTCAGGTAAATCTGCCCGCTGGTTTCGAAATCCGGCGCCAATGCCAGATCGAGCAAGCCACCCTGGCCTTCATTGTAGACGTCTGGCGTCCCCGCGATCGGCTCGCCGACGGCGCCATCATTGATCACGCGCAATTGCCCGCTGCGCTCGGTCACCAGCATCCGCCCGTCGGGCAGGAAGCCCAGGGCCCAGGGATGGTCCAGCCCTTCGGCCAGCACGGTGGCGGTCAACGGACCGGCGCTGGATTCGGTGGTCTGCGCCCACGCCGAGCTTGGTGACGACAGCGCCAGGCCGGCGATTGCGGAGGAAATGAGGAGAGCTCGCATGGATGGACCTTTCGCCGCGATTTGGTTCAAAAACTTGCATGCGCGTGTGGACATGACCATCTTGATAACGACACCCGCTTGACCGGAACGCGGCAGCGGGGCAGTTTGCGCCTATCTCCCCTCAAAACTAATCGTGAAGCGCACGCCGAACGGATTTTGGCTGGGGATGAGCCTATTTATCTGCCGTGCCGATTGGAGGCGACGAAAATGGACAAGATCCCGATGACGGTTGGTGGCCATAAGGCCCTTACCGCCGAATTTGAGCACCGCACTGCTAACGAGCGCCGTCGCATCATCGATGCGATCGCCGAAGCGCGCGCCCATGGGGATCTCTCCGAGAACGCCGAATATTCGGCCGCCAAGGAGCAGCAAAGCCTCAACGAGGGCCGCATCAAGGAGTTGGAGACCATCCTGGCTCTGGCCGACATCATCGATGTGAGCAAGCTGGGCGGTTCCACCGTCAAGTTCGGCGCCACCGTCACCTACCTCGACGAGGACACTGAGGAAGAGAAGACCTACCAGGTCGTGGGCGATCCCGAAGCGGATGCTTCGGGTGGCCGCATCTCGATTTCTTCGCCCATCGCCCGCGCCATGATCGGCAAGAGTGAAGGCGATTCGTTCGAGGTCTCTGCTCCAGGTGGTGCCAAGAGCTACGAAATCATCAAGATAAAGTATGTCTGATGCCCAATTGTTGGGCAAACGCCCGACTTTGGTGTGACATTTCCGTTTGTTCCACAGGCAGGAATCTGCCCAAGGAACAGTTTGCCTTGAAAGAGTACTCCTTCGGCCCTTAACTAGGGGACGAGGGATTATTCGTTATTGTCGGAGAGCGTTGCGATGCACGCGAAAGTCATCATCATCGGTTCCGGCCCGGCTGGCTACACCGCCGCGATCTATGCGGCGCGCGCCATGCTGGAACCCGTGATGATTCAGGGGCTTCAGCCCGGCGGCCAGTTGACCATCACTACCGATGTCGAAAACTATCCCGGCTTCGCCGACGTCATCCAGGGCCCTTGGCTCATGGATCAGATGAAGGCTCAGGCCGAGCATGTCGGCACGAAAATCGTCAACGACCTCATCGTCAATGTCGATTTCGACCGCCGGCCCTTCGTGCTGACCGGCGATAGCGGCGATATCTACACCGCCGATAGCCTCATCATCGCCACCGGCGCCCAGGCCAAGTGGCTCGGCCTGCCGAGCGAGCAGAAATTCCAGGGCTTCGGCGTCTCCGCCTGCGCCACTTGCGACGGCTTCTTCTATCGCAACAAGGAAGTGCTGGTGGTCGGCGGCGGCAATACCGCCGTCGAAGAAGCGCTGTTCCTCACCAATTTCGCCTCTAAGGTGATCGTGGTGCACCGCCGCAATGAGTTCCGCGCCGAGCGCATCCTGCAGGATCGCCTGTTCAAGAACCCCAAGATCGAAGTGCGCTGGAATACCGAGGTCGCCGAAGTCGGTGGCTCGGCCATGCCGCCATCGGTCAATTCCGTGACCTTGCGCGATATCGCCAGCAATCGCACTTATGAGCAGAAGATCGACGGCATTTTCATCGCCATCGGCCACGCGCCGTCCACCTCGATCTTCGCCGGCAAGCTCGACATGAAGCCCGGCGGCTACCTGCAAGTGAAAGCCGGCACCACCGAAACCAATGTCCCTGGCGTCTTCGCTGCCGGCGACGTGACCGACGACGTTTACCGCCAGGCAATCACGGCGGCAGGCATGGGTTGCATGGCTGCGCTGGAAGCGGAACGATATCTTGCCGAACACGAACTCGCCGAAGCGGCCGAATAGGTCTTTGGAAATGTCTGCAAAGAACCATAGCGCCGCCACAATCTGCCCCGCCCTTGCCGTTATGGCGGGTAAGGTTCCGCACCCCGGCTGACGGGAAACAAGAAAGCGTCAAAAATGCTCGACTGGGACAAGCTCCGGATTTTCCACACCGCCGCCGAGTCGGGCAGCTTCACCCATGCCGCTGAGAAGCTCGGCATGAGCCAGTCCGCCGTCAGCCGCCAGATTTCGGCGCTCGAAGACGACCTCGGCCTCAAGCTGTTCATCCGCCACGCCCGCGGCCTGGTGCTGACCGAAGTCGGCGAGCAACTGTTCCGCACCGCCCACCGCATGCACTGGGAATTGCAGCAGGTCGAAACGCAGATGTCCGAAAGTCAGGACGTCCCCACCGGCCCGCTGATTGTCACCACCACTGTGGGTATCGGCTCCACCTGGCTCAGCTCGCGGCTCGACGAGTTCCTGAAGCTCTATCCGCTGATCCAACTCGAAATCCGCCTCAACGACGCCGAGCTCGACCTGGCCATGCGCGAGGCCGACGTGGCCATTCGCCTGCACCGCCCCAATCAGTCGGAAATGATCCAGCGCAAGCTGTTCACGGTCCACAACCACTTCTACGCGTCGAACGCCTATATTGACGAACACGGCATGCCGGCCAGCCCGGAAAATCTCGATGACCACCGCGTTATCAGCTTCGGCGAGCCTGTGCCGTCCTACCTGGGCGACATCAACTTCCTAGAGCGCATGGGCCGCACCGATTCGAGCCCGCGCCGTGCGGTACTCAAGGTCAACGCCATCTACGGCATGCTGCAGGCCTGCCGCGCCGGCATCGGCATCGCCATGCTGCCCGACTACGTGACCGAAAAGGAAGACGGCCTGGTCCAGGTCCTGCCTGAGATCGAGCTGCCCGCCTACGAAGCCTATTTCGTTTACCCACCGGCCCTGAAAAACTCCAAACGCGTCGGCGTCTTCCGCGACTTCCTCGTCGGCAAGGCGAGGGAATGGAGCTTCTAACGGCCCGACCACCGAATTCACCCTCCCCCTTGCGGGAGGGTAGTGCAGCTAGGCCGAAGGCCGTAGCGAAACTAGGGTGGGGTGCGAGAGCCAAGATATCGGGACACCCCCCACCCTTGCCCCCTCCCCGCAAGGGGGAGGGTGTCGACTGAGAGTCCGCCCCACACCATGCCCCGCATCACCACCATCGCCCTCGATGCCGACGACACACTCTGGCAGAACGAACAGTTCTTCCGCCTGACCGAGCAGCGTTTCGCCGACCTGCTGGCGCCCTATACCGATGCGCCCGATCTCAACGATCGGCTGATCGCCGCCGTCACCCGGAATCTGCAGTATTACGGCTTCGGCATGAAGGGCTTTGCCCTGTCGATGGTCGAGACTGCCCTTGAAGTGACCGATCACCGTGTCCCGGGCGCGGTGATCGCGGAAATTCTCGCCGCCGGGCGCGAGTTGCTGACCTATCCCATTGAGACGCTGCCCTATGTCGATCAGGCATTGGGCCAGCTTCAGGAAACGCACCGCCTGATCCTCGTCACCAAGGGCGACATCTTCGATCAGGAGCGCAAACTGGCCGCTTCCGGTCTCGCCGAGTACTTCGCCGCGATCGAGATCGTCGCCGACAAGGACCCCGCCACCTATACCCGCATCTTCGAGCGCCACACCGAAGGTCCGGAGCATACGGTCATGGTCGGCAATTCGCTGCGGTCAGACATTCTCCCCGCTCTCCAGGCTGGTGGCTTTGCCGTGTACGTGCCGCATGACCTGACATGGTCTTACGAACACGCCGACGAACCAGTCGACGAACCTCGCTATGCAAAAATCGCCCATCTCGGCGAGCTCGCCGAGGCCATCGCGTACCTCGAGCGATCGCGCTAAGCTCTGTTCATCGGCAGTTCAGTCGATGGGCACTAAAGCGGCGTCACACTCACTCGGGGCTACATGGATGCGTCATTTCACAACTCTCGGCGTCCTGCCGCTGCTTCTCGCGCCCGCATTACCCGCGCTTGCGCAGGAGCAGATGATCAGCATCACGCCCGAGCAGATCGGCCAGATCTTCTGCATCGGCAGTCTCGGCAACGATATGTCGCCGGTGTGGGGCGTCCTGTCCGAAGACCTGACATATCTGCTCAAGGACGCGTCAGCCCGGAACAACGAATACCAAGTTGCTCATCCTGGAGAAAAGTCGCCGCTGGGCGATGGCATTCCGTGGCGCAGCTGGCCCGACTACGCCGACGGCTGCACAGTTGGGGAACCATCGGAAGCGGAACTGCTCACCCGGGAAACCAACCTGCTCGTCAGGGTCGTCATAAACTACACCTTCTCTGACGCGCCCTCTGCCAACTATTCAGACACGCTGATCCTCCTGCCAGCATATGGCGAGAACGGCCCTCCCTACATCTGGCGCATTCATGATGTCGAACTGGGCGACGGCAGCACCCTGCGCGAGTTCATCCACGCTGCATTCGAAGAGTGACCCAAAGCACCCTTCCCGGCATGCCACCCTTCCTGCGCATCGACGACATCACCTATGCCACTGGCAGAACGCTGCAATCGGCGCTGGAGGGTGCTTTTGCACCTTGACCCGGCCAGCCCGCGGGCGCATCTGTGCCCCGTCGTAGACAACCATAGGACACGACCCGTGAACCCCGACTCTCGAAGTCGATCTTTGTACTGGACCGCCCGCGCCCCGACCTGACCACCAGGTCCGTCGGGCGTCGTCGCCCGCCCTGAAGGACCTGCATCATGCTGCGCATTTACGCCACCACCGGCGCCACCCTCACCCGCGTCAACACCGACGACCTGACCGACCCGACCGGGCTGGATCAAGCCATCTGGTACGATCTCATCAATCCCACGCGCGACGAGGAACAGCTCGTCGAGAAGTGCCTCGGCATCCTCGTGCCGACGCGTGACGAGATGAAAGACATCGAGCCATCGGCCCGCCTCTACAACGAGGCCAACGCCGAATTCATGACCGCGACGGTCCTGACCAATCTGCACGCTCACGACCCGCTCAAGACTCCGATCACCTTCGTCCTGCGCGACAGGGCGCTTGTGACCATCCGCTATGCCGAGCCGCAGCCCTTCAGCATTTTCGAGACCAGCGTCACCAAGCCCGGCGGCCGTTCCGTCGCCACTGGCGAACTCGTCATGCTGGGCCTGCTGGAAGCCTTCATCGACCGGCTGGCGCAGGTGCTGGAAACTACGGGCGACGATCTCGACGCCATTTCGCGCGAAGTGTTCCGCTCCAAGGTCAAGGGCGCGACGAAAAAGGCGCGCAACCTAGAGGCTCTGATCGAGAAGATCGGTAACAAGGGTGACATGCTAACCCTCGTGCGCGAGAGCCTTGTCAGCATCCTGCGCCTGACGACCTTCCACCAGACCCGCGAAACCACCAATACCAAGGCTGTTCGCGATACGAGGCAGGAGTTCAAGATCCTGCAGCGCGACGCCGCTTCCTTGGGCGACCATGCCGGCTTCCTCTCCAACAAGGTCAACTTCCTGCTCGACGCGACCCTGGGTCTGATCAATCTCGAACAGAATCAGATCATCAAGATTTTCTCGGTCGCGGCGGTGGTGTTCCTTCCGCCCACGCTTGTCGCCTCGATCTATGGCATGAACTTCGAATTCATGCCGGAGCTGGCCTGGCAGGTCGGCTATCCCTGGGCCCTTGGGCTCATGGTGGCGTCGGCGGTTCTGCCTTACCTATTCTTCAAGCGGCGTGGCTGGCTCTGAGGATTGCGACAAACTGGCGGAGTTGGTCCGGCGGCCTTTGATTTCGCTGAACTATTCCGAAGTGCATGCAATGGCTGCATAGCTAACATGCTAGGTGCCCAATTGTTGAGCAGACGCTCAGGCCATATATGACCCCCAGCACAGCGGGCGCTTCTCCTCCTCCCTTGCGACCGCTGCGTTCCCTCCTTGCGGGACTTGCTCCTGCAACTTATGTGGCTCCGCTCTCCCCTCGAGCGGGGCCACATTTCTTTTCCGGCACCTGCATCGTTTGCATGGCTGACATGTCAGCCTCGCTATTGTCTACTGAACTGATCGAGTTCATATTGCCATTGTCGCTGAGACGCGCTCCGTATCCTCCTCCCTCGGACCCCGTATCGCGACACCGAACCAAGATCGTATCCTCCTCCCTCGATCAAGGTTCATGGCAGAGCGGCATATCCTCCTCCCTTGCTCTCTGCCCCACTTTCGATTTGGCTTCGGCCCAGTCATCAAGCCCTGTCTCCGGACAGGGCTTTTTTTTTGCGCCGCCGACGCCTACGCCCATTGTCGAATGACAATTTGTCGCTGTTCAGAATGCATGGCAGTCATGTTGACCCATGTATTGCTGACCAAACGGTCAAAACCTATATTGGCTTTGTCGCTGGTGACGCCGCTCCGTATCCTCCTCCCTCGGACCCGCGTCTTGCGACACCGGATCGAAGCCGTATCCTCCTCCCTCGGCTTGGGTCCACCTGGTCTGGCGCATATCCTCCTCCCTTGCGCAGGACCATTACTCAGATTTGGCTTCGGCCCTATCATAAGGCTCCAACCTCGGTTGGAGCCTCTTTTTTTGCCCGCATCGCGTCATCGGCGAATCTGCATGGCAGCACTTCCGATTGAGCGTTTGTGCCGCGTGGCTGGCTGTTGGATAACCAGTCCAACGGTTTCGGCGGCGTTCGTGGCGCCGCTCCTCCAAGGTCAGAAGCCCCGGCTGAAGACCCCTAGGCCCTGCCCATCCCCTCGGGCAGGGCCTTTCTGTTTCCAGCGGTCGTTTCTGCCCGCTGTCCCGGCAAGATCTGCCTCCCAAGCTGCGTTCCAATCCGTTAAGCCATTGATTTTACTTGGTAGGCCTACGGCATGGCGCTTGCATAGTGTTCCGCAGCAGATCGCAGGAGCGCGCCATGGTAGCCGTCGGTACCGCCTACTCCAACACCAGCTACCTGAGCCTGGCTTCAACCCTGGCGGCCAACAACGCTGCATCGGGCACCGCAAATGCCAGCGCCTCGCAGCCAACCAGCACCGAACAGGCGGCTACCTCGGTCACCCTGTCCAGCGCCGCCATGGCCGCCTTGGCGGTCAAGGACTTCGCAACGGTCATTGCCGACGCCAAAGCCAAGCTCACCGCCCTGCTCAAGGACGCCGACCGCACCTCCCCGCTCGAAGGCGGCAAACTGGCGCTCGACCTGTCGAGTCTGGATCCGCGCGAGCTTTACGCCATGGCCAGCGACAAGAGCTTCACCGAAGACGAGCGCGCCGCCGCTGGCCTCGAAATGCAGCGCCGCTTCGAGGCCGCCATGGCCGGCCCCGCCGCTCTCGCCAAGGTCACCGGCAATTACACCGGCCTCTACAAGGCCGCCGCCGAATATCTCGATAGCCTCGGCGCCGAGGAAAAAGCCGACGCGGACTGGATCAATGGCCGCGCCGCCGTCACCGAAGGCCTCAAGCAGCTCCAGACCGACCCCAAGAAACTGCCCGATGCCGGCGACGACGATCCGGTAGCGCTCTATCTGGCGCTGGTAAAAGCCGGTGAAGAGTCCAAGCCGCAGAACATTGGCGACGTCGCCACCAGCGCCCGCAAGGCGCTCGACAAGCTCTATGCCGATGCCATCAAGAACGGTAAGGCGCCCACCTTCAACAAGCAGACCACGGTCGGCACCTTTATCGACATGTCGAGCTTCGACAGCCGGACCCTGTCCTCGATCGCGCTCAATACCGGCAACAAGTTTTCCGCCGAAGAGGTCCGGGCGGCCGAAGGCGCCATGCGCTCCAAGAGCGGCGCCGCGCTGCTGGCCGGCTTCCAGAGCGCTGCCAAATCCAGCGACCCCACCGCCTTCAGCCAGAACATCATCTCGCTCTACTCATCCATGAGTGCCGAGGAGCGCCAGGCCGCCGGCTGGAGCACCGAGTTCTACCAGACCGCCCTGGCCAGCTACCAGACCACGTCCAAACTCACCCAGATGTTCGCCGAAGCCGGCGGCAGCAATACCGGCTTTCTAAGCTGGATGGGAAAATAGGCGCACAACGGAGCTTCAACGCCAGTTAGCCGTTAAGCCACCGACATTTCATCCGGTCCCTGGAGGCACATTGACGCTGCGCGGTTGGGCGACCTTTGCATGGCAGGCTGACTATAGTCAGTTCTATCTCATCGACGGCGACGATCTCGACTTCGCGGCGCCGATCGAGATTACCCCGGAGATGGAGCGTCGAAGCCTGGCCGTTCTCGAGCGCGGCCTCGTGATCTACACCGGCGGCTGCCTGCAGCAGCACATCCGCATCCAGATTTACGACACCGAACCCGATCATCCGCCGGTCGAAGTCATGAGCACCAATCCCTGGACCCGGATCGAAACGGTCGAGGCACGCTTCCCCTCACAGCGCTTCACCCTCTCCGGCCCATCGACGCCCTATCCCCTGCCCGGCGGGCCCACATTCTTCCTCGACAGCGCCAGCATCACCGCCCGCATCCACTGGATGGAGTTCCAAGGCATCCGCGACGACAGCGTCCCCGTCGATCCCGACATCATCGAAGTCTCGATCTGGCCGAGCTAATTCGGCGCTATTCCATCTCGAATAGCTGATCGAGCGCTTCTTCAAGATTAGCAAACGCCGGGCCGCCCAAGGCCGCGCGATAGCGATCTTCGATTTCGAGCTTGACCGCATTGGCATCGGCCAGGGCCTGAGCGCCCTTGTGCGTCAACTGTACGATCCGCGACCGCGCGTCAGCGGCATCGGTCACCCTTTCAACCACGCCGAGTTCGACCAGCGCATCGACATGCTGTTGCACGGCCTGCTTGCTGACACCCATCAGCGCCGCCAGCTCGCCCTGTGGCACGCCGGTCTCGCGCAGGTGGCCAACGATCTGGCCCGGCGCCTGCGTCATCCAGGCATGCCCTCGCGCCACCATCGCCGCATCGAACTCGCCCTTCCACTTTCGGCTGAGCCGGGTCAGGCGCCAACCAATGTGGTCGATCAGCCGTGGTCGTGGAATTTCGTCAAGTCTCTTGACCAATGCCGACACCTCCGTTAGTCAAGGTACTAGACGATAACACGGTACGAGACACGTCATGACCCTTATTAGCGCAGCAAGCGCACCCAAATTCCAGCTGCCCGGCACACTATTCACCGGCCTTGCATCGCCGGCACGTGGTTCTTCGGAGAATGCCGTGTGGCACACGCGAAGCGAACCCGGCAGCACCGGGGCCGTTCACCAGCTAACCCGCGAAGAAGTCTTTGTCTGCATCGCCGGCGAAGGCGAAGCTAGGATCGGCGCCGCGAGCTTCCGCCTCACGCAGGGCGACGCCTTGATCGTGCCTGCCGACACCGATTTCTCGCTTTCCAATCCGGGCCAGGTTCCCTTTGAGGCAATCGTGGTATTTCCCGTCGGCGGCCAGGCCGTCCGCCCCGGCCACGCCCCCTTTACGCCGCCCTGGGCCGAGTAGCGCTAAACCAGCGCAAAACTGCGCTGCACGATCACGGGTGGGAACCTGACCAGCTCGAGGCGAATGGCGCGGGCCAGCACTTGGGCCGGCCACTGCTCCGCGACCAGGGCCATAGCTGTGTCTACGTTTCCCAGCATCTGCAGCGTTACGTGCGGCACCCATTGGTTCGGGCGGTAATGCGTCCGAACCTGATTCACTGGCAGGAGCGAGAGCAAGCGTGTGTGCAGGTCCGTCAGCGCGGCGCCTCCGTCAACCGCCAGCCAGACGATCGAAGTGCCCTCGAACTGTCGCACCCCACCGAGTTGTAGGCTCAGCGCGCCGTACCCTGGGAGACTTGTTAGCGCCCCCTCGACCACGTCCTGACTAGGCTCATCATCCAGCACTGCCAGCGACAGATGCGGCGCATAGCCGAGCTGGAGCATATCTTCGCTAATGCCCGCGTCGGCCAATGCCGTCCAGACCGCACTTACCGCCGCCTCGGTCTCCGCATCGAACCTCAGGCAGAAGGCATAGGCCATCCCGTCCTACGCAATGCCCGCGCAGAATTGTTGGATGCGCCGAACGGCCTCCTCCAGTTCGGCATTGCTTGCCGCGTAGCTCAGCCGGAAATGTCCGGCCAGTCCAAACGCGCTGCCATGCACGAGCGCCACGCCGGTCTCGTCCAGCAGCGCCATGACGAAATCTTCGTCCGTATTGAGCAGCTTGCCGCCGGCGCTGGTCTTTCCGAGCAGCCGCTTGCACGAGGGGAACACATAGAATGCCCCCTCCGGCGTTAGGCAATCGAGCCCGGTATTGGCGTTGAGCCCCTTGACCACCAGATCGCGGCGATCCTGGAACACCTGCCGCCACTCGGCCAGGAAATCCTGCGGTCCGTTCAAGGCCTCCACCGCCGCCCATTGCGAAATCGAGGACGGATTGGTGGTCGATTGCCCTTGCAACTTGGTCATCGCCGCCAGCAGCGGCCGCGGGCCGGTGCAATAGCCAATGCGCCAGCCGGTCATGGCGTGCGACTTCGATACGCCATTCATCGTCAGCGTGCGCGGCTGCAAGGCCGGCTCCACCTGCGCGATCGTGGCGAAGCTGCCGCCGTCATAGACCAGCACTTCGTAGATATCGTCGGTGAGGATGTGCACATGCGGATGCCGCATCAACACCTCGGCTAGGCCCTTGAGCTCCTCGGCGGTATAGGCCGCGCCGGTGGGGTTGGATGGCGTGTTGAGCATCACCCACTTGGTCTTGGGGCTGATCGCCGCCTCCAGCACCTCGGGCTTGAGCTTGAAGCCGGTGGTGGAATCCGCCACCGCGAACACAGGCTCGGCTCCACACAGGCGCACGATCTCGGGGTAGCTCACCCAATAGGGCACCGGCACCACCACCTCGTCGCCCGGATTGAGCGTGGCCATCAGCGCATTGAAAATGATCTGCTTGCCGCCCGAGCTGATGAAGCAGTCGGCGGCCGTCACATCGAGACCGTTGTCGCGGCGGAACTTGGCTGCCACGGCTTCCTTGAGCTCGGGAATGCCGTCGATATTGGTATACTTGGTCTTGCCTTCATCCATGGCACGGATTGCGGCGTCGCGTACGTGCTGCGGGGTGTTGAAATCCGGCTCCCCAGCGCTCAGCGCGATGATGTCGCGGCCCTCGCGCGCCAGCTCGCGCGCCTTCTGGGTGATACCCACCGTTGCCGATGGCGCCACGCGCCCCAATGCCTCAGACAAGAACCCCAAATTAGCCTCCCCGGAAATCCGGACAGACTGATACGGGCTCCCGCAGGCTCGGGCAAGCTAGGAGCGCGGCGGCGCCGTGGATTCGCGCACCGCCAGCCGGGCCGGCAGAACCTGCCGGCCGCTCACCTGCGTGCCGCCCAGTGCCGCATCGACCGCCCTCCGGGCGATCTCCTTCATCGGCTGCTCGATGGTTGTGAGTTTGGGCGTCGCGACGGCCGCCTCCGGCACCCCGTCGAAACCGACCATCGATACGTCGCCGGGCACTGTCCGGCCATTGCGGAACAGCCAATCCACCGCATGCATTGCAATCTTGTCGGACATGGCCAGGATTGCCGTAGGCGGCTCCGCCACCGCGAACATCTCCGCCATCACGTCGTGGGTGGAGCTCTCGTTCTCGCGGGTTTCGTAGATCGGCACCGATCGCGGGTCGATGCCGGCCGCCTCCAGCGCCTGCCAATAGCCCAGCGCACGATCGCGCGTCGTCGTATAGGTCGCCGATTTCACGTCTTCGACGCCGACGAGACCATGGTGATCGTCCGTCAGCTCGGTTGCGAGGATGGCCAGCTTCCGGTGCCCTAGCCCGAGCATATGTTCCGCCGCCATCCGCGCCCCGCCGACATTGTCGACGCCGATGGCGGGGATTGTGCTGTCTTCCGCTCCAATGGCCAGCGCCACATAGGGGATTTGGCGCTGCCGCGTAATCTCCACCAGCCGCTCGCCGCCTTCGACGCACAGCAGGATGAACCCATCCACCAGCGCCGACTGGATGTTCCAGGCCAGCCGCTCGTCATTGAGCGCCGAGACCAGCGCCACCCCCGCCCCGCGCGCGTCGCAGATTTCCGAAATCTGGCTCATCAACTGCCGCGCCCACAGGTCCTCGAAGAAATAGCTGATCGGCTCGATCGCGGCCACGCCCACCGCATTGACCTTGCCCTGCCGCAACAGCCGTCCGGTCACGCTCGGACCGGCATAACCAAGCTGCTTGGCCACGGCCATCACATGCTCACGCACCTCCTCGCGCACCACTTCAGGCTTGCTGAAGACATTGGAAGCCGTGCCCTGGGACACCCCTGCTGCCTTTGCCACATCCTTGAGTTTCACGCCGGATTCGCTGCCGCGAGCCAAATGACCCATCTCCTTCGTTGAACCGATCCAATTGATATAGCACAACTTTTGTACCGATTCAATTTGTGCTTGACTCATCACCATCCGAGTCCTAGATTTGAACCGGTTCAACGCCTTATCGCGTCGCCAAATTGAACCGATTCAATCGGAGAGACAAAATGATCCCTGCCAGCTATCTGTTCAAGGATATCTACACTCAGAAGTGGGTGGAGCCAGACGCGACGCCCGCCATTGTTGAAAACCGCGGCCACTTCCTCGACGGCCTGATGACCCCGATCGCCGGGGCCATCAGCGCCATGGTGCATCGCCGTACCCATCGCACCGCCAAGTATTTCGGCAGCCACGCCTATGACTAAGGCCGCCAGTACCTCCAGCCGGCGTCGCTAAATCCCGACGCCGGCTTCCTTCCGCAAAGCCACTGCGATGATCCGCCAGCCCTGCTCCGGCTCATCTACGAGCTGATAAAGCGCCTCGTAGAGCCCCTGGTCCGGCCCCACCAGCCGCACCACCTGCATCACCGCCCCATCGTTGATCCGGTTGAACTCGCCAAAACTGTGCGACCGGGAATCGACGATCGGCTGATATCCGGTCGCCACCACAGCCGCATAAAATGCGTCCGGTTGTCCCTCGAACTGGGTACGAAATCCTTCCCCGGCAAACGTCAGCGCGGCCGCCCCATCCTTGGCGCGAAACGCCTCGATCTGCCCGGTAACCGTCGCCTGCCAGGGTGCTTCATCATTCTGAGCGGCTGCTGGAAAAACCAGCGCCAACAGCATCGTCAAAACCAGAAATACGCGCATGCCCGCCTCCTGATCCTGTGCACGCCAAGAAGCGTCGCCACAGTTCTGCCGTCAAATGGTACGCGACCGACCAAATTCGACACAAACTCGAACCGCATTCGCATGGCCTACTGGGTCCATTGCGAAGACAAGGTACGACGTCGACCCCATGCATAAATCTACGTCTCCAAAGCGGAAAAGTTTCAAGCTCTACGCCATCGCTTCCACGGTTCTGGTCACCTCCGGCTCCGTAGCTGCCCTGGTTGCTGGCGTCACACCGGCAACCGCTGCGAACCTTGCGACCCAGCCGGATACGCAAATCGCAGTCTTCATGGTTCCGCTCACCATTCTCGTCCTCGCGATCATGTTCGAGGTCACGCGTTTTGCCTTGCGTGGCCACCTCCCGGCCGAAGCACCTCTTCGCCGGCAAGCCCGTCGCCATTGGTCCCCCGGCCGCGGCGAAGGCTGACCTTCTGGTTCCTTGACCAACGTCACGACTGGGCCGGCCGAGCGCCGGCCCTTTTCTTTGCGCTGGAGTTGGACACTCAGACAAACCGCCTATTGCGGCTGCCCCCGCACAGGTCCAGTCTCTCCCCCGAGGAGGACTTCACGATGTTTGTCGATACCATCCTTCAAACCAAGGGCGTGGTCGTTCACACCCTTCCCGAAAGGGATACGCTGGCCGACGCCGTGGCCATGCTCAACAGCCACAATATCGGCGCCGTGGTGGTCACCGACGCGGCCGGCGCCATCACCGGCATTGTCTCCGAACGCGACATTGTCCGCCGCCTCGGCAAGGATGCGGCAGCCACCCTCGCCCTTCGCATCGGCGATTGCATGACTCGAGGTGTGGTAACCTGCACCCGCGAGACCACCATCGCCGACGTGATGGAGCGGATGACGCGCCACCGCATCCGCCATATGCCGGTCACCGAAGGGGGCGCGCTCATCGGCATTGTGTCCATCGGCGACGTGGTCAAGCACAAGATTGAGGAAGCCGAACACGAAGCCGAAGTGCTAAGAGAGTACATCGCTTCCTGACTTTCCGGACGTTCCGATGTTGCAGAGTTTTGTCGTCGTCTGGCTTGGCGTCGTTGCCGCTCAGGCCTCGCCGGGGCCGAATATGTTCGCAGTGATCGAAACGGCGCTCGGTTGCGGGCGTCGCGCTGCGCTGCTGGTCGTTGCAGGCAT
Organism: Devosia lacusdianchii; assembly: GCF_022429625.1. NCBI lineage: Bacteria > Pseudomonadati > Pseudomonadota > Alphaproteobacteria > Hyphomicrobiales > Devosiaceae > Devosia > Devosia lacusdianchii. The sequence goes on from NZ_CP092483.1 coordinate 2,817,649, forward strand.
CGCCTCGGGCACGCTCGTCTGGTCGATGCTGGCCTCGCTGGGCCTGGGCGCGGTCTTCGCCTCCATGCCCGCATTGCTCAGCGTGCTCAAATTCGCCGGCGGCGGCTACCTCTGCTACATGGGCTTCCGCGGCCTTCGGGCCGCCTGGCGCGGCTCCGAAGCGACCCTGCGCGCCGAAACCCGCGCCTTGACCGCCGGGGCAGCCTGGCGGCGCGGGTTCCTCGTGGTCATGACCAATCCCAAGGCCGTGCTGATGTGGCTGGCCATCGCCACCTTCCTTTTCGGCACCGGCCTGACCGGCCCGCAAGTCCTCGCCTTCGGCCCCGTCGTCGCCGTCAGCGCCATGGTCATCTACGGCTTCTACGGCTGGATCTTCTCGACCCAACTGGCGTCGCGCGGCTATGCCCGCTTCTGGCGCTGGATCGAAGGCGCCTTCGGCGCCGCATTCGGCACGCTTGGCGCGACGCTTATCGTCTCCGGCGTCCGCGACATCCGCCCCTAGTTGAGCCGCATCAATCCGGCCCCGGTGGGCCCGAACCCGCATTGTCGATAAAAGCCCTCCAGATGCGGCTCGAAATCGACATGCAGCCAATGCGCCCCGCGCGCCTTGGCAACCTCGGCCGCCCGGGCCACCAGTCGCAGCGCAATCCCCTGCCGCCTATGGGCCTTGTGGACGCAGGTATCGAGGATGAAGGCATGCACGCCCCCATCCCACGCCACATTGACGAACCCGACCAGAACGGCTCCGTCATAGGCGCCCACATGCGTCAGGCTGCGGCTCAGCAGCGGCTGGAACGTAGCCGGCCCCTCATCACCCCAAGCCGACAGCCAGAGCAGGCGCAAGGTGTCGTCGCTCGGAAACGGATCGGTGACAATCTCAATCATTCTGCACCTCCCAGCTTACCAAGGTGACCAAGTCTTCATGTCCCCGCAAGGTCGCGAAGAGTGTGGCCCGTCTAGTCTGGCTCATACCGGACGAACCGGCTCCCATGCAAAGGACCTACCATGAAGACGATCACGACGACCGCCATTGTGGCACTGATGACCGCCACGCTCGGCCTTACCGCCATCGCCCCTACTTACGCCCAGGAAACGCAAGCTCCGGCCGCCCCCGCTCCCGCCCAGGAACAGGTCCAGGGCAAAGGTCCCGGCCTCAATTTCCGCCATCATAATCAGGGTCCGCGCCAGGATGGCGGCGGCTTCCGTGATCTTCTCGGCTTCGAGCGCGGTACCGAAGCCGTCGAGATCGCCCTCGTTCGTCTCAGCCATGCCGTCGAACTGACCGCCGAGCAGCAGCCGCTATTTGACACCTTCAAGACCGACGCGCTAGCTGCCGCCGAGACCTTCTCGACCGCCGTCGAGGGCCTCCGGCCGGCCGCGCCCGAGGCCGGTCAAACCGTCGAGCACCCCGACTTTACCCAGCGTCTTGAAAACCGCATCGCGATCGAAACCGCCCGCCTCGCCGCTCTCCAGGCGATACAGCCCGCCGCGACCGCCTTCTTCGATAGCCTCACCGACGCGCAGAAGGCCGATCTCACGCCCCAGCGCCCGGATTGGCATGGCGGTGGCCCGCGTCATCAGGGCCCTGGCCCAATGGGCGGCCCTGCCGACGCCCCCGCTCCGGCCAACGGCTGATAGCCTCGGCGACACCGTATCCTTTGGCAGCGGTGTCGCCGCCTGGCGGAGTTCCCTCCGAGCTCCGCGCAAGCCCCGGCCCTCAACGGCCGGGGTTTGCTTTTGCGGGGCCGTGCTCTACCAATCGGAAACCACCGACTGGATCCGCCATGACCGCCCTACCCCTCGACCCGGCTCGCATCCGCGCCGAATTCCCCGCCTTTGCCGAGCCGTCGCTTCAGGCCCAGGCCTTCTTCGAAAACGCCGGCGGCTCCTATACATCGCGCGCCGTCCTCGCCAAGCTCGACCACTATTATCGCGCCACAAAGGTGCAACCCTACGGCACTTACCCAGCCTCCCAGGCGGCTGGCGAGGCCATGAATTTGAGCTACGAGCGGCTGGCGCAGGCGCTGAACGTCACCGCCGAATGGATACATTTCGGCCCCTCGGCTTCGGCCAACACCTATGTGCTGGGCAAGGCTTTTGGCGAATGGCTCAAGCCCGGCGATGCCGTCATCGTGACCAATCAGGATCACGAGGCCAATTCCGGCGCCTGGCGCAAGCTCGCCAAAACAGGCGTCGAGGTCCGAGAATGGCAGGTCGACCGTCAGACCGGCCGCCTGTCCCTTACCGCGCTTGATGCCCTGCTCGACAGCAAGGTTCGCCTGATCGCAGCGCCGCACTGCTCCAACGTCGCCGGCGAGATCAATCCCGTCGCCAAGATCGCTGCACGTGCGAAATCCGTTGGCGCCGTCACCGCCATCGATGGCGTCAGCTATGCCCCCCACGGCCTACCCGACTTGCAGGCGCTCGGCGCCGACATCTATTTCTTCTCCGCCTACAAGGTTTATGGCCCTCACCAGGGCATCATGGCTGTTCGCCCAGAACTGGCGATGGCGCTCCCCAATCAGGGCCACTACTTCAACGAAACCAAGCCGCGCTATCGCCTCACCCCGGCCGGTCCCGACCACGCCCAGATCGCCGCCGCCTCCGGCATTGTCGACTATCTCGAAACCGTGGCGACCATTGCCGGTGTCGAGGGCGCCGATCCGTTCCGCCGGGCCCACGCCGCCATGCGCGCCCAGGAAATCGCGCTGGCTGCGCCCCTGCTCGATTATCTGCGCCAGAAGAATTCGGTGCGCATCATCGGCCCGGACGATCCCGCCCAGCGCGCGCCCACCATCGCTCTCGGCCTTGCCGAACCCGGCGCTACCGTCGCGGCCCGTCTCGCCCGGCATGGCGTCATGGCCGGCGGCGGCCATTTCTACGCCTATCGCCTGCTAGAGGCCGTCGGTATCGCTCCCGACCACGGCGTCTTGCGCCTCTCGTTCGTGCACTACACTACACCAGAGGAAATCCAGCAGCTCATCGCCGCGCTTGATGCCGAACTACGCTGATTGAAGGCCGGCGGTCAGCCCGCCGGCCCCGCCACTATTGATTGGCCTTGCCCTGCAGGCTGAGGTCGCCCGAGGCCACGTCGAACACGTCAGTCACGCACAACAGCGGCGCATGGACGTTGGCATTGACGCGCAACCCCGCGGTCACGCCATCAAAACTGGCGGCCTCGACCACCCCGATATCGGCGAACGGCACCCGCACCGACACGGTTTCCGCCTCCAGCTCCGGCACATGGCCGGGGCTGTCGATCAGGATGGGCAGTCCCGGCCAGGTTGGCGGCAGCTTCGGCTTGGCGCCCTCTGGAATGTCGATCACCTTCAACGCCCCCGCGCCGCAAGCCTCGTCCGGCCCCAGCACCACCCAGTGGCTGTGCCACACATTGCCATCATTGGTCTTGTCGCCATCGCCATTCTCGTCCTCGAGCGGCGTATCGTCAAAATCGGGGTGGGCGGTGACGGTCATGGCCAGGATGCCCGCCTTCTCATCGAACCCGACTTCCGATGGGTCGATGCTGGTCGGCCAGACATAGGCGAACACCTCCGAACCGGCCAGCGTACCCACCGCCGTCGGCCGCGTGGCGCCAGCGTCGGCCGACACCTGCATGTGAAAGATCGCCGTATCGCCCTGGGTATCGAGCCGAGCGTGCACGATATCGAACCCCGCGACCTCGGCATTGCCTGGATCGGCCGATATACCGGTCTCGTGCGCGAGAGCCGGCGCTGCAAGCGCCAGCACCGCCAGGCCGCTGGCGTGGATAAGTCTGTATGCATATGGCATGATGAGGTGTTCCTTCCTTTTCGCAAGGGCAGTGGACAATCCGGGCGCCTCGACCATTGCAGTGGTCGGGGCGTCCATTTTTTGGACTCAGACGACCCGCCTGGGTCCGGCTTCCGCGTGGTCGGCACAGTCGATCCGCAAGGCGGCATCGCCAAAGGGCGCGTCCACGAAGGCACAATGATGCGGCCGCTCCGCACCGGGATGAGCATTGGGGCGGAAGTGAAGACAGGTGGCGCACATCTTCTGCACCGGAATGGCCCCCTCATCCTGCAGCTTGACGATCACCCGCATCAGCGCGCGCACCAGCACCGCGCGCTCGGTTTCGTCGAGAACGTCGATCGCTCCCAGCAGCGCTTCCGGCCACCCCGCCAGCGACTTTGCCAGCGCACTCCCACTATCGGTCGCATACAGCCTCGTGGCCCGGCCGTCATCGGGGTCGGCGCGCCGCTCGACATGGCCCTTGCGCACCAGCGCCGCCACCGCATCGCTTGCGGTCGGCTGACTCACGGCGAGTTCGGCCGCCAACACTGACAGTCGCGCCGGCCCGCGCGCCGTCAACAACCCCAGGATTTGCGCCTGCGTTGGTGACAGGGCCTGCTCGCTGGCCGCGCGCTGCCGCTCGGCCCGGATGACCGTTCCGATACGCGACAGTCCGGTAGCGATCTGTGTGGTTGCGCTGCTCATACCGCGATATTGCATAGGACTCCTATGCAAATCAATCCCACCCCCCCTCTTCACGACGCCTGGCCGTCCCGCTAGACATCCGCATAGCCCGCCTCAATCCCCGTCACGGGGAACCTTCTGCCGCAGCCGAGCCCCCATGCTTGGGATGGCGGGAGGGACGAACCCAGAGTTCCCCATGCCCCGCGCCCTTGCCGCTCTCCTGCTTCTCGTCTGCACCATGTTGTGGGGTTTTGCCTTCATCGCCCAGAAGTCGGCGATGGACAGCATGGGACCGCTGACCTTTGCCGGCGTGCGCTACCTGCTCGGCGGCATCATCGTGCTGCCGCTTGCCCTGGCAGAACGCCGCAAGCGCAGCGAACCATTGGGCAATCGGCTCTGGGGCGTAATCATCGGCATGAGCCTGGTCTTCTTCGCCGGCTCCTGGCTGCAACAGGCTGGGCTTGCCAGCACCACCGCCACCAATGCCGGTTTCCTCACCGGCCTTTACGTCTTCTTCGTGCCGGTGCTCGGCTTCCTGCTGTTCCGCACCCGCCCCCACCCAATCATCTTCGTCTGCGTGCCACTGGCGCTGATTGGCATCTACTATCTCAACGGCGGCGGGCTCAGCAGCTTCAACAACGGCGACGGCCTCATCGTCATCAGCGCCGTCTTCTGGGCCATGCATGTGATCCTGATCGGCTATCTGGGACGCGCCACCGGCCTGCCGGTCTTCGTATCCGCCGTCAGCTTCCTGCTCGCCGGCGCACTCGCGCTCGGCATTGCCTTCATTATCGAGCAGCCCAGCATCGCGGGCATTTCAGAGGGTTGGGTGCAGATTGCTTATGCCGGGATACTGTCGACGGCGGTGGCCTTCACCTTCCAGGCCATCGGCCAGCAATATGTGCCACCAGCCAATGCGGCGATCATCCTGTCCGCCGAAAGCCTGTTCGCGGCCATCGGCGGCGCCCTGCTGCTTGGGGAACGCCTGCCGCCGGTCGGCTATGCCGGCGCGGCGCTTATCTTCGCCGCTATCGTGGCCGTCGAAGCGATCCCACCCCTATGGGATCGTCGCAAAACCCACGCCCCGCGCACCACGAACTAGCGGGCGACTCGGAGCGCAAGCGCTACCTCATTCCGCGTAGCGATACATCTGGTACGTCTTGCACACCACCAGCAGCACGCAACCCTTGAGTGTGATCTGATCCTCGCTGACCTGGGTAATCGTCCCCGTGGCCTTGTTGCCATAGAGGTTGAGCGTGCCCTTCCAGCGGTTGGGTCCGCTTTGCGGCGCGTGGTCGATCAGCAGCGTATTGAGATAGGGCAGGTTCTCGGCATTGTCGGCGCCATTGCCGAGCCAGATCAGCGTGCCGCAAAGCTGCGTGCCGTCGCCGCACATTTCCACCTTGTAGCGGGAATCCCGCATCTCGATTTCCCAAACGCCTACCGGCGAGGCCAGCGCAGGCGCGACCGTGGCCACAATCAAACCGAGGGCCATGAGGCCGCGAGCCAGTACTCTCATCCCAGAAATCTCCGCATTGGGGATAACCAGCCTGCCGGTTTCCATCTGAACCGCCGCTGAACGAAGCCCGTCATGCCGCCGTCACACAAGTTAACTAGCGTCGTGCTGTTCTTGGCCTCCCCCCATGCGGTCCGGAACCGCCGCGCCCCACGTCCCCACGTCGCGCCCGGCCATTTGGAAAACCCGGCCGCCAACCCCGGTTTTCCTCGCCGATCCAGTCGGCATCTTGGCCGCCCGCCGGGCGGCCTCTTTTTTTGGTTCAGATGATCTCGCCCCGGCTGAGCTTGAGCTTGTGCCCCACTTCGACAATGGCCTTGATGGCCGGCCCCAGGTCACGCCCAAGCTCCGTCAGCGCATACTCCACCGACGGCGGCGAGGTCGGCTTCACCACCCGGCTCACCACGCCCTTCTGTTCGAGATCACGCAGGCGTTGTGTCAGCACCTTGGCCGAAATCGCCGGAATATCGGCCCGCAATTCACTGAAGCGGCGTGGACCTGCGTCCAGGTGCCAGACGACGTTCGGCGTCCAGGCGCCACCCAGCACCGACATGCATTCGGTCAGCGGACAATGGTCCGGCGGCGCGGGCGTCCGGTTCTTTCGCATCTTCAGCATGGCAAACCCGAGTTACCGTCTGGAAACCGGTGATTTCGGTAACATGAGGTTGTGTAGTTTACAATGGTAACTGCTGAAATCTAGGGTCCGCCCGTCGCCGCCAAGCCGGCACCAGACCTGAGGACATCATGAAGCTCTACTACAAGCCGGGCGCCTGCTCGCTCGCCGCCCACATCGTGCTGCACGAGCTCGGCACCGACTTTTCGATCGAACGCGTCGATACCGATACCAAGCGCACCGAAACCGGCGCCGACTTTCGCGCGATCAATCCCAAGGGCTACGTCCCAGCCATCCGCCTGCCGCAAGGCGATGTGCTCACCGAGGGCGCGGCGGTCCTCCAGTTCCTCGCCGATACCCGGCCTGAAACCGGCCTCGCCCCGCAATGGGGCACTCTCGAGCGCGCCCGCCTGATCGAGGCGCTGAACTACCTGGCCTCCGAATTGCACAAGGCCTTCGGCCCCTTCTTCGCCCCGACGCCGCTGGGCCAGGCCGAGCGCTCCGGCGCGGAGGCTCGCCTCTCCACCCGGCTCGACCATATCGAGGCGCAGTTCGCCGACGGTCGCGCCTATCTCCTAGGCGAGCGCTTCGGCGTTGCCGACGCCTATCTCTTCGCGGTCGGTCGCTGGGTCGAGGCGGTTGGCCTGGGCTATGCCCGTTGGCCGCGCCTCGCCGCCTTCCTGGCCCACGTCGCCGAGCGTCCAGCCGCCCGGGCCGCCTTGCTGGCGGAGGGCCTGACCAATTGACCGGCACTGACGCAGATCGCTTCGACGCCGTCCTGGCGGTTCTCGACACCTATTTCGACGGCCTCTATTTCAGCGACACCGCACGCCTGCGCCACGTGTTCCACCCCAGCGCCACCTATGCCGCCATTGTCGACGGAGCCCTGCTCCACCGCACCATGGACGCGTACTTCCCCATCGTCGATCGGCGCGAAGCACCGGCGGCACGCCACGAACAGCGGCGCGACCGCGTGGCCGCCATCGACTTTGCCGGCCCCACCACCGCCCTGGCGCGCGTACACTGCGCCATTGGCAGCAATGCCTATGTCGACTTACTGAGCCTGCTCTGGATTGACGGCCGCTGGCAGATCGTCGCCAAAGTCTTCCACGCCGAACCACTTGCACCCTGAGGACAACGCCATGCCATACGTCAACATCAAGATCACCCGCGAGGGCGCCACCCCCGCGCAGAAGGCCGAGCTCATCGCCGGCACCACCGAACTGCTGCAACGCGTCCTCAACAAGAACCCGGCCACCACCTTCGTGGTCATCGACGAAGTCGCCCTGGAAGACTGGGGCATCGGCGGGCTCCCCGTCGAGGAATACCGCCGTCGCGCCAGCACCTGATTCCACCAGCGCATCCGGACGGCGCGGCACCAAGCCGCGTCGTCCATTTACCTGTGGACCACCTCGCTTCGCCCCTCGCGCCGTCTTCCTCCGTCCGGCACAACGGGGCGGAACGGGACGATCGATGGCCAAGCTCTACTTTTCCTACGCCGCCATGAATGCCGGCAAATCGACTTTGCTGCTGCAGGCTGCCTACAATTACCGCGAGCGCGGCATGCGGCCGCTGCTCTACACGTCCTCACTTTATGTCGAGAACGGCATCGGGCTGATCGCCTCGCGTATCGGCATTTCCGAAGCCGCAGAATTGTACGGCGCCGACGACGATCTCTACCAGGCCATCCGCGATCATACCGAAGCCGGCAAGGTCGACTGCGTCTTCGTCGACGAGGCCCAGTTCCTCACGCCCGCCCAGGTGTGGCAACTGGCCCGCGTCAGCGACCGCCTCAAAATCCCGGTCATGTGCTTCGGCCTCCGCACCGATTTCCGCGGCCAGCTCTTTCCCGGCTCCTCCGAGCTGCTTGCCATCGCCGATGTGCTGCGCGAAATTCGCACCATCTGTGAATGCGGTGCCAAGGCAACCATGGTCGTCAGGCAAAACACCGAGGGTCGGGTGCTGACCGAGGGCGAGCAGGTCTCGATCGAAAAATCGGTCTATGTCTCGCTCTGCCGCAAGCACTGGGAAGAAGCCGTTGGCCGCTGGCCCGTGAAAGGACCGTCCGCATGACCCCAGACTCTGCCGAGCCGCAGGGCACTCTGACCATCCGCACCCTTGCCATGCCGGCCGATACCAATCCGGCCGGCGACATCTTCGGCGGCTGGGTTCTGAGCCAGATGGATATCGCTGGCTCGATCGCCGCAGTCGAGCGCGTCAAGGGCCGCACCGTGACCGTCGCCGTCGAAGCGATGACCTTCATCGCCCCGGTCAAGGTCGGCGACGTGCTGTGCATCTACACCACCGTCGAGCGGGTCGGCACCACCTCGATCACCGTGGCCATGGAAGCCTGGGCCCGCCGCAATCGCCTCTCTGATCGGGTCAAAGTCACCCAGGGCCGTTTCGTCTATGTCTCCATCGGCGAAGACGGCCAGAAGCGCCCGATCGACCCGGCATAAGACGCTATTTTGTCTGAACGAATTCGTTCAGACAGCGTTCAGTTGCGGTGTGATCAAACAGCGCCATCGGGGCCACTTCGCCTCGCCAGAATTTCGGGAGACCACCATGAAATCGTTCCGCCTCGGCCTTTTGGCTCTTGCCATGATCCTTGCCGGCGCCGTGGCCGCCCATGCCGCCACGGCCAAGGTTCGAGTCGATGCCCAGTACTTTGACGGCCCCGGCTCACCCAACGCCATCGGCATCATCAAGTCCGGAACCGAGGTCGATGCCAGCTGCGACGGCAGCGGCTGGTGCTACATCTCCGGTGGCGGCGCCAGCGGCTATATGCAGGAAGGCGGCCTCTACTTCTCCGGTGGCGGCAGCCAGCCGCAACCGCAGCCGGTTCCCCTGCCCCAGCCTCAGCCGTGGCCACAACCCCAGCCGTGGCCGCAACCGCAGCCTTGGCCCCAGCCTCAGCCGTGGCCGCAGCCCCAACCGCCGCGCCCCCAGCCCCAGCCGCCGATTTATGAAGACGCCGGCGCATGCTTCTACAGCGAACGCAATTTCGGTGGGTCCAGCTTCTGCCTCGAGGAAGGCGAAAGCCTCAACTCCTTCCGCACCTGGGATAACCGCATTCGTTCGGTGGAGGTTTTCGGTGGCGCGCGGGTCGACCTGTGCAGCGATCGCAACCTCTATGGCAACTGCATCACGCTGCGCTCGAGCTCGAGCCGTCTGCCGAGTCAATTGGATCGCCGCGCGTCCTCAGTTGAGGTTTACTGACCCGGCCAAGATACGGATTTGATTCGACTATTTTGCCGGGGGCGGAACTCTTTTCTTTCCGCCCTCGTTTCCCAGACAACAAAGCTGATGCGTACCGGCTGCAAAGCGTCGTCCCGATCCCCGGGACCGGCCGGTTCCGCGAGAGGAGTCCAGATATGAATCGTAGCACGCGCCGGATGTTGCTGAATATCGCCACTGGTGTTGCCGTCGCGGCAACGGCCGCGGTGGTATTTCTCCCCGCCGCCTACGCCGCCCCCGGCGTCGTGACCAGCAATGTCAACGTGCGGTCCGGCCCCGGCACCAATTACGGTGTCGTCGATACCGTGCGTCGCGGCACCCAGGTCGACGTGCAGCAGTGCCAGGGCTCCTGGTGCTACATCGCCAAGAATGGTCCGGACGGCTGGGTTTCCGCCAGCTATCTCAGCGCCGGCGGCAGCCCGGTCAATCCGAGCCAGCCCGGCCTGTCCTTCGATTTCAACATCGGTGGCCCCGGTGGCCCGTCGGTCAATATCGGCGTCGGCAACCCGCGCCCGCCGGTCATCGCCCCGCCGGTCGTGCCGGTCTACAGCGAAGTTTGCTTCTACGAGCGCACCCGCTTCCGTGGCGAAAGCACCTGCTTGGAATCGGGCGAAAGCATTCGCAACCTCGGCGACTGGGCTGACCAGATCTCCTCGATCGAAAACCCCGATGGCCTGCAGGTTCAGGTCTGCTCGGAAAGCAATTTCCGGAACTGCCGGACCTACACCACCAGCGCTTCCTCGCTGGGCGACTTCGACGACTACATCGTCTCGATTCGCGTCCGCTAAGCGCCTGCATCAAGCCGATCGAGGGGCGCCGGTTCAGCCGGCGCCCCTTTTTGTTTGCCCCCTTGGAGTCGGACAAAGGCCGGGCTAGTGTGCCGCTGATTTTTACAGCCGACGGGATTCCACGCATGCGTCTATTCAGTCGCCTCGCTTCGCTGATTGTTAGCCTGATCGCGCTTCTGGCCGTTGCGCCACCCGTTTTCGCCGGCTCCGACACGGGCAGCCACGCCTGGAGCACCCGCCCGCTGGTGCTGCGCTCCGGCCCCGGCGCCGCCTATGGAGTGACCGGCGAGATCGCCGCCGATGTCGCCATCCGGGTTCTCCGCTGCCAACGCTTGTGGTGCGTGGTCGATGGTGACGGCGGTCGCGGTTGGACCGGCATGGGCGCCATCGCCTTTGGCCGCACCTCTACCGACTGGCCGGGCGGCATCAATCCCGATTACCCGGCCGGCGGCCCCGGCTCGGTCTGCTTCTTCACTGGCGCCAATTACACCGGCACCAGCCTCTGCGCTGGCCCCGGCCGCGTCTTCAACGACCTCGCCTTGCTGAACATGGACAACCACTTCCGCTCGGTTCAGCTCACCGGCAACGTCTCAGTCGCCGCCTGCCGCGACCGCTTCTTCCAGAGTTATTGCGAGCGCATCATCGAGTCCCAGCCGGTTCTCGATCAGTATCTGGTCAACAGCCTCTCCTCCGCTCGCATCTACTGATCGGCGAAGTCCCAAAACAAAAACGCCGCCCCCAAGGGCGGCATTTTTGTATGCCGGAAAAGCAAAGGCCACCGCGTTTTCAACATCGCGGTGGCCCTTTAGCGCTTCGCTGCCTTGTGAGCCGCGCCGCGCCAGACTGTTTTGACGCCTAGAGCAGCGTCAGGTTCGTTGCCGAAACCTTGCCGTCGCGGCCGGTCTCGAGCTCGTAGGTCACCTTGTCGTTCTCATACAGGCCCTGCAGGCCCGAACGCTGAACGGCGGAAACGTGAACGAACGCGTCCTTGCCGCCGTCTTCGGGCGAAATGAAGCCGAAGCCCTTGGTGGCGTTGAAGAACTTAACGGTGCCAGTGATGGTGGCCATGGTCGTAATCCTGAGTATAGGCTCGTGTCGCATGCGGACGAGCGGTTTCCGGATGGCAACATGCCGGCCGGATGCACGTTCGCACGAGGAGAAGGTAGCCAAACCGGCGAAACCGGTGTCAGGCAGCCGACTTAGGCTGAAAACGTAACTGCGATTGTCGCAGGAAACTGCGGCAATGACAAGGCAATACCATTTCGGCGCTCATCCCCGCCCGCCTTGAATCCCTCGAACCCGCTGGAATCCTGGGCATTTCAGCGGTATTCTGGCTATCCGCGGGTGTGCCGCGTGAGGGACTTGGCAGCACCCGTCATTTGAGGGACACATCATGCCAAAAATCTCAGAACTCTTCTTCCGCTCCGCGATCCTGTTCTTGATCGTCGGCATCGGCCTCGGGCTGCAAATGTCGATCAGCCAGAACCACAACGTCATCGGCGCCCATGCCCATATCAACCTGCTCGGCTGGGTCACCAGCGCCATATTCGGCGGCTACTACGCGCTGAACCCGGCCAAGGCCACCGGCCTGCCGCCGCTGGTTCAATACTGGGTCTACACCATAGGCGTCGTTGTCATGGCGATCTCGCTCTATCTGGTACTGACGGGCAATACCGCCCTCGAGCCGATCGTCGCCGGCAGTTCACTGCTCACCTTCGTCGGTGTTCTGCTTTTCGCCTGGATCGTCTGGATGCCCGCCCATCCGGCTGTCGTGGCCCATCCCGCCGAATAGCCGAAACCGGGCGCCGCCGACGCGGGGACGGCGCTCGGCCACCGCCTCCGCTGACGACGCCGCTTCTGGACCGACACCCGCCACATCTTTGCCCATCCTGACTTTCGCCCGATTTTCGGCCCGGTCGCCAACTAACAACTTGCCCGACACTTGGCCTTGCCCGACGAACCGGGCTGGGCCAGAGTGGAGCAACAATCAGGAGCGAGATCGACCATGGGTATTTTCGACGACATCAAGAGCCGTATTTTCGGCGCTCCGGCTGCTTCGGCTGCGGTTACCCCAGCGTCGGCAACGCCATCAGCCGCTGCTGCCGCAGCGAATGAAGCCGCTATCGCCATCGGCAAGGCGGCGGCCGCCAAGGTCGCTGCCGATGCAGCAGCAGCCAAGACCGCCGCGGCCACGCCAGCCTCCACAGCGCCCGCCCAGCCGGTCGATGTCGCCGCCGTGCTCGATGCCGCCGTCGCCAAATCCGGCCAGAAGCTGAACTGGAAGACCTCGATCGTCGACCTGCTCAAGGCGCTCGACCTCGACTCCTCGCTGACCGCCCGCAAGGCCCTGGCCGCCGAGCTAGGCTATACCGGCGACACCTCGGATTCCGCCAGCATGAACATCTGGCTGCACAAGCAGGTCATCGCCAAACTTGCCGCTAATGGTGGCACTCTGCCGGCCAGCATGCTGGCCTGACGCTCCAGCGTGGCTGCCGCTCGCAGGCAGACCAGCTCTCCATGAGGTCTACGCGGAAATCCGGTAGACCTCATCCTCAGCCTGGCCGGCATCATTGAATGTCGAATGGCCCTAAGCCATCCGAAACATTTGCGTCTTACGGTCACTCGTGAGGGAGAGCCTGCATGGACAAGGCAACAAGCGGATGGATCAATGGATTCATCGGCGTCGTAATCTTCAGCGGCTCGCTTCCGGCCACGCGCGTTGCCGTCATGCAGTTCGATCCGGTTTTTCTCACCGTGGCCCGTGCAGCCATAGCCGGCCTGCTCGGCCTCGCCCTGTTGCTGGCCTTCAAGGAGAAGCGCCCCGCCCGCACTGACCTGGCCTCCTTGCTGATCGTCGCCCTTGGCGTCGTGGTGGGCTTTCCCCTGCTCACCGCTCTCGCCTTGCAGCATATCACCTCTGCCCATTCGATCGTCTTTATCGGCCTGCTCCCGCTCTCCACCGCCATCTTCGGCGTCCTGCGCGGCGGTGAACGACCCAAACCGGCATTCTGGCTGTTCTCCGCCCTCGGCAGCGCCTTGGTCGCCGGTTTTGCCTTGATGCAGGGTCTCGCTGCCTCGCCACTGGGTGACGCATTGATGCTGGCGGCCATCATCGTCTGCGGCCTCGGTTATGCCGAAGGCGCCAAGCTCTCGCGCCGGCTGGGCGGCTGGCAGGTCATCTCCTGGGCGCTCGTCCTCTCACTGCCGATCATGCTGATCCTGCTACTGGTCTACCGCCCCCCGACTTTCGCCAATATCGAATGGCCCGCCTGGCTCAGCCTCGCCTATCTCGCGCTGTTCAGCATGCTGATCGGCTTCGTCTTCTGGTATCGCGGCCTGGCCCAGGGCGGCATTGCCGCCGTCGGCCAATTGCAGCTACTGCAGCCCTTCTTCGGCCTCGCCCTGGCCGCCACGCTGCTGCACGAACCGGTGAGCGCCATGATGCTGGTGGTAACCGTCGGCGTCATCCTCTGTGTCGCCGGCGCCCGCCGCTTCGCCCGCTGATATTGCTGACACCACCTGTCAGCAGCCCCTGTTCCCTCTCCGTTCGATAGACGCTATGGTTTGGGGAACATTGCATTACCGCGTCTCGTTCCCCATTTGAGTCGCTTCCCCAGATCGCGAGCTTCCCATGGCCGACAAGTCCGCACGTCCCGGCAAAGCTGATTTTTCCATCGACGATTTCCTCGGCGAAATCGAGAAGGCCGAGGACATGGCGGCCAATAAGCCGCTTTACGCCGAGCGTATGCGCAACAAGCGCGCCCTCGACCGTGCCGACCAAAAACTCGCCGCCGAAGCTGCGCAGGCTGAGGAAGACGCGCGCAAGGCCCTGGCTGCCGCCGAAAAGAAGAAGACCGCCCTCGAAAAGCGCCGCACCACCAAATCCAACAACGACACCGCCACCGGCATGTCGGCGCGGACTAACAAGACCAAGATCAACTCGGTCGACCGTATCGATTTCGGCTTCGGCGAAACCGAGCAGGCCGGCTTCGGCCACAAGCCCAGCGCCCGGGAAATCTCCCGCGCCGCAGCAGCCGATCCGGAGGCGCAGGCCAGGCTGCGCGAAGCCCTCGATGCCTCCGTCAAGAAGAACAAGGCCCGCAATAACGAGGACGTTTCCAACGCCACCACCGTCGGTGTCACCGCCACGGTCAAGGCGCTCGAACAGATCATCCTGCATGGCCGCAAGGAGGTGGAAGGCTCCTCCCCCTGGGTGCCGCACAAGGCATCGAACCTGCTCGAAAAGCGCGGCCTCGCCCGCCCCTTCCGCATGCAGACCGACTACAAGCCCGCCGGCGACCAGCCCACCGCCATCGCCGAGCTCATCGAAGGCATCAACAATGGCGAGACCGACCAGGTCCTGCTCGGCGTCACCGGCTCGGGCAAGACCTTCACCGCCGCGCAGGTGATCGCCGGCACCAACCGCCCGGCCCTCATCCTTGCCCCCAACAAGACCCTCGCCGCCCAGCTCTACGGCGAGTTCAAGTCCTTCTTCCCCGACAACGCGGTCGAATACTTCGTCTCCTACTACGACTACTACCAGCCCGAGGCGTATGTTCCCCGGACGGACACGTATATCGAGAAGGAATCCACCATCAACGAGCAGATCGACCGCATGCGCCACTCGGCCACGCGCGCGATCCTCGAGCGCGACGACGTCATCATCGTCGCCTCCGTCTCCTGCATCTACGGCATCGGCTCGGTCGAAGACTACACCGCGATGACCATCGACGTGCAGAAGGGCCAGAAGATCGACCAGCGCGAGCTGCTCGCCAAGCTGGTGGCCCTGCAATACAAGCGCGGCGACACTGGCTTCGTTCGCGGCACCTTCCGCGTGCGCGGCGACACGGTCGAAATCTTCCCCGCCCACTACGAAGCCGCCGCCTGGCGCGTCTCGCTCTTCGGCAACGAGATCGAGTCCATCACCGAATTCGATCCCCTCACCGGCAAGAAGTCCGCCGACCTCACCTTCATCCGCGTCTTCGCCAATTCCCACCACGTGACGCCGCGCACCACGATGAATCAGGCGCTCAAGCTCATCCGCGCCGAACTGTCAGCGCGCCTCCAAGAACTCAACGGCGCCGGCCGCTTCCTCGAAGCCCAGCGCCTCGAACAGCGCACCCTCTTCGATCTCGAAATGATGGAAGCCACCGGCTCCTGCGCCGGCATCGAGAACTATTCCCGCTACTTCTCCGGCCGCCGCCCCGGCGAGCCGCCACCGACCCTGTTCGAATACCTGCCCGACAATGCCCTGGTCTTCGTCGACGAAAGCCACGTCACCATCGGCCAGCTCGGCGCCATGTATCGCGGCGATCTGCGCCGCAAGGCGACCCTGGCCGAATACGGCTTCCGCCTGCCCTCCTGCATGGACAATCGCCCCCTCCGCTTCGAGGAGTGGAACGCCATGCGCCCGCAATCGGTCTATGTCTCCGCAACGCCCGGCTCATGGGAAATGGACCAGACCGGCGGCGTCTTCGCCGAACAGGTCATCCGCCCCACCGGGCTCATCGACCCCCCGGTCGAAATCCGCCCCGCCAAGGCCCAGGTCGATGACGTGGTCGACGAAATCCGCCAGACCAACAAGGCCGGCTACCGGACCCTCCTCACCGTCCTCACCAAGAAGATGGCCGAGGACCTCACCGAATACCTGCACGAACAGGGCATCCGCGTCCGCTACATGCACAGTGACGTGGACACCATCGAGCGCATCGAAATCATCCGTGACCTCCGCCTGGGCGCCTTCGACGTGCTCGTCGGCATCAACCTTTTGCGCGAAGGTCTCGACATCCCCGAATGCGGCCTCGTCGCCATTCTCGACGCCGACAAGGAAGGCTTCCTGCGCAGCGAAACCTCGCTGATCCAGACCATCGGCCGCGCCGCCCGCAACGTCGACGGCAAGGTCGTCCTCTATGCCGACAAGATCACCGGCTCCATGGAACGCGCCCTCGCCGAAACCAACCGCCGCCGCGAAAAGCAGATGGCCTACAACGAAGCCAACGGCATCACCCCCCAATCCGTCCGCTCCAACATCCACGACATCGTCGACAGCGTCTACGAACAGGACCACGTCACGATATCAATTGGCAAAGGCAAGGACGGCAAGGAACAGGTCCAGGTCGGCGCGAATTTGGCGGCCGTCATCAAGGACATGGAAGCCCAGATGCGCGAAGCGGCGACGAATTTGGAGTTTGAGAAGGCGGCCCGCCTCAGAGACGAGGTCAAACGCTTGCGCGAAATGGAACTCGATACCTTGTCGGGAGAGGTGTCGTAGCGGCCTTCTCGAATTTTCGAGACTTCGAACCGGCCGCCTACGGCGGCAAAATTGCTCCGGTGGAGCGATTTTAGGCGAGAAGGCCATGAGGGCTACGCCCGAATGGCTTCAGCAAGGCTACGCGACGAGGTCAACTGGCTGCGAGAGATGGAGCTAGATACGTTGAGTGGGGAGGTGAACTAACCGCGCCATCGCTCCGCGCCGCTCGATCACGACGATTAGTCGAGGAGTTCATCCAAAGTTTCGCCTCGCTGCGAAGATCGCATCTTCACAGCATTCATTGCTGCATCGACCTTCGACGACAACAATCGATAACTCCCGATTGCTTCTGTTATCATCTTTTTCGCGGCTTTATCTTCGAGCCACATACTTAGCAGGCTACTTCCTAATTCAGCTTGCCATCGAGTATCCCCATTACCTTCGACGGTGACCCTTCCACTATCCAGTGCCATCGTAACAAATGGGGCAACTACTTTCTGATCATATCCGGCCAACTCGGAGATTTTGATACAAAGCCTCCTAAAGCCAGGCTCAAAATCGGTGGTCAACTGCGTTTCGCCGACGTTAATACCGCGCAGGTCCGGAAGAAATGCAGCGGCACGCTTAATAAAATCAGCGAATGGAGCCACTGAATAACGCTCAGACATCAGCGAATTCTTGTTTGACCGATGGCCCATAAACACCAGATAATTCAGACCCAAATGACCTACCAGCGTCAACTCTGGACAATCCTTGTTAAAGAAGTCAGGAAAAGTTGAGCGGAATTGCTCGTATGTCGGTACGAGATAGGCGTCCTCGACCAATTCCTTATTCATCTCATAGGCCAGTGAGAATACAGAGTCAGACCTCGCATTGGGTATCCGACCAGCCAGGCGACCAAAGTCGTTTGCGAAGTGATTGGTAAGCGCAAAGGCCGCAAAGTACTCTTGGAACGAACGGTGGGTGAAGGATATCATGATACCCTCCTCGTACATTAGGTTCACAGACTCGAGCACTTCCTCTACGTATTTTGCTGCGTTGACCGTTACTCCCGCCCGCCGCGATGCGACCAAAATTTCCTCAATCAAGCGTTGGCGATCAAATGAGATTGCTCGACGCATGTAAGTCGCCAGACAGAAAATAGAGAATATCTTAGTGAAGTCATCCTCACTTAGACCAGATTTTCTTCTCCTTCTGAAAGACTCCTTTCCGGCATCATGTAAAGTATACAGGGTCTGAAAAGCATAACGATAGAATATATGAATTTTGTCGGGGATGTCAGCAAACTGATCGAATGTTATTAGCATCATAATCGCCAATAACGGGGTACTTAAGAATGTTTCATAGCGCTCAAATTTCTTCTGGATAATTTCAGCAAGAAACTTGTTTCTAGTTTTTATGTCGAATGGGACCTTCTTAATGACGTCTTCGATCTGGGCCCGATCAAACGCCTTAGACTGGAATACAACAAACTGTTCCCAGCTTTGGAAGCGCGCATCGTGTCGACTAGAAACAAGAAAACCGCAATCACCATATGTATAGGACAATCCAAGTATTTGCTTCTCAATTTCTGTCTTTAGCTCATCGTTTAACTCGTCGAGGGCATCAAAGAGAAAAATGAACCTCCCTGCGCGGAGCAATGTACTAAATTGTTCTTCCGACATTGGCTGCCCACTCGGAGCAAGGCTGGCCCTGATGAACGAGAGAAGGTCTACGGCTTTAAGTTCATTGAGCCTTCTTAGCTCAATAAATAGGGGAATCTTTCCTTCCGACGACTTGAAAATGCATAGCCAAATATACTTTAGTAATACTGTTTTTCCAATACCACCAAAACCCTGAACTACCACTCGACCAGACTGTCGGACCATGTCCGCAAGATCGTCGTCATCGTACGCTTGACCACCGTTGGTATACTTGCCTTTGACATAGATTGCATCAAGTCTATGCACCTGATCCCGATCTACGATCAGTTTTATCGAGTTACACTTCCGGTAGGTCACTGACATGTATTCTCTAAAGTCGACCAGATGCGGGAGAATCTGGTTTTTGACCATCCGCGACACTTGCGACAGAGTGCTATCGACGTATTCTTTCGCCATCTGAGCGGCGGTAGCGGCAAACGCGGCTTCTGTCGCTTGGTCAGTCAATTTCTTCTCCAGCGCAACAACGCAGTAACACGTGCACGCATGCATGCATGCTTTTTTTGTACAAATCACGCCATCTAGTGATGTATCTCTTGTTACCCACATAATTAAGCTCTGCGGTCTGCAGGAGGTATACTCTTTAGAGACCCCACCCGCCCCCCCTGAAGAGGGCTGCTCCGTGGCCAGACCACCGCCCGAGCCGCATCCCCGATCGGTCCCTCCCCCTTCTGCAGGGGGAGGCTAGGTGGGGGTTTCTTTCTTGGCACCGCAGCACCCCCACCCGGCCTCCCCCCTGGGGGGAGGAGCAGAAAGTTACCCCACCCGCCCCTGCGCGTCGTGCTGCTTCCGCGTCAAACTCGAAAACACCACGCCCGGCGCCACCTGGTGCACCAGCCGCTCCAGGTCGTTGAACGACACATCCACATGTTCGAGCGTCACCACCACGTCCTTGCCCGACACCAGCGATTTTTCCGTCCCCGGCCCCGTAAATAGCGCCGGGTCGAGACCGGACAGCGTCACGTGCAGCCTGTGCCCATTGGTGCTGTCATGGAAAATCGACACCACGCGCGCCCAGGGCACCAGCCGGGGTTCGCGCATGCGATGGTCCAGCAGGCCCTCCGGCGTCAGCGTCAGCTGCGGCCTGCGGTCCAGCAGCAGCCGAAGGTCGAACAGGCCCGCCGCGATCATGGCCGGCCCCCCGACCAGCGTCAGCCAATGTGACTCCGAGGCGTTGCCGCGCACGAGCGCCGTCACGCCCGCCCCGAGCAGCAACAGGCCGATGCCCAGCTTGACGGCCAGCATGACCAGCCAGCCTGGCGTAAGTCGGTTATGAAGCACGATCGTCTGCATTGCCCCCTCCCCCAGATCAGCATAGCCGCACGCAATACGGCTGTCATGGCTGACCCCGCCGCTCATTACTTCACCTTGTGATCACCGCCCCTCTCGACTCCGCACCCCGACACACGCTAGAACAAAACAGGAACATTATCTGTCGAGGTCGCCATGCCCACCTTCACCACCGAACTCGCCAACCGCACCACCCGCGAGCTGCCGCTCACCCTGGCCGAGGCCAGCCAGATGGCCGAAGCCGGCTTCAAGTTTGCCGAGTTCGAGCCCGAATATGGTCGCTACCGCCTGAGCAAGCCCTATGAACTGGTCATCATCCGCGACACCAACACCCTGACCATCCGCCAATAGCCGCTGCCACGCCACGCGCCGCGCCGCCACACCAACCCGCCTCAGTCCGACGCCGCTGGCTCCCTTCATCCGTCCCTCCCCCTGCCTGCTGCCTCCCTCCCTCTCTCCCCTACGCCACACGCTTTGCAAATAGGTCCTAACTGCATTTGCGGAACCATCATGGCTTCCCTTGCCCGCCATTCGGGCCTTGTTCGCTTAAATCGCGCCACTGGCGCGATTTGCCCCTTCGGGTCGCTTCAAGCCCTCATGGCCTTCTCGCCTCGGATCGCTCCACCGGAGCGCTCCGCCCTGCGGGACGGCTCGAAGCCAGCCAGATGGCCGAGGCCCCGCCACTCGGGCGCAGCCTCGCGGCCTTCTCGTCTCAAATCGCTCCACCGGAGCGATTTGCCCTACGGGACAACTCGAAGGGTTCAAGTTCGCCGAATTCGAGCCCGAATATGGCCGCACCCTTCTGAGCAAGCCCTATGAACTGGTCATCATCCGCGGCACCAACACGCTCACAATCCGCCAATAGCGTCCGGCCGCCGCAACCACCCGCCCCGCCAGCCATTACCCCTGCCCACAGCAGGAGCGCCAAGCCATGGCCAAGGAACATCCCGACGACAACAAGAAGACCCCGGCCGAAGTGACCGATCGCATCTGGGAACTCGCCAAGAAGATCGACATCTGCATGTTCACGACGTGGGACGGGCAGAACCAGCGCAGCCGGCCGCTCTCCGCCCGCGTCTTCCGCGAGGAGAATGCCATCCACTTCTTGGTCGACGTGGAAGGCCACAAGAACGCGGAGATCGAGCGCTTCCCCACCGTCTCGCTCGCCTGGGTCGATAGCGGCGGCCACAAATATGTGGTGATCGCCGGCAAGGCGAAGCTCAGCAATGACCGCGCCAAAATCGCCAGCCTCTGGTCCGACTGGGACAAGGCCTGGTGGAATGACGAAAACGATCCCTCCATTCGCCTGATCACGGTCACCCCCGAGGATGGCGAACTCTGGGACAGCCCTAATGCCGCCGTCACCTTCGCCAAGATGGCCGTCGCCGCCGTGACCGGCGCGCCCCCCAAAATGGGCGACAATGCCGAGGTCAAGCTCTAGTCGCAGGGCCGTCCCGCCGGCGCGGGACGGTGCCCGCCAAAAAAACTTATCCCCGCCCCCAATCCCTCCCGCATACTCCAGCCATCCCCGCCAACACGCGGCCCCGACGCAGGGTTCGGGCGGGGAGGCTGGAGACGGGGGCGCCCGTTTGGCTGGGCAGAAAGTCGGCAACCGGGCTTGCAACAATAGTCCCGCTTAGCCGGACCCAGTGAGAAAGCTCCAGATCCGTGATGGGCGGCCCTTGGCTCCCTGAGTTTGTAAACTGGATCGAGCCAAAGGCCGCCCATTACCCGCCGCGGGCGCATCTGCGCTCCCGCGGGCGCTTACGCTCCGTACAACCGCTGGCGCAAGCCGGGCGGCGCACAATTATGTCCGCGATCCCACTTATCCCCGCTCCCCGCTGCCGCCTTATCATCGGCCGGAATACAACGAGGAGACGACCTTGACCCTCCCCCATCTCGGCGATCGCGGCATTGCCAGCTACAACCGGCTCAACCGCGACCTCGCCGCCTTCAACTACGTGCTGCGCGTCGCCAAGCCGTCCGGTGCCTGCCACGCCCATACGCTGTTCACGCTCAATGGCCTGTTCAATCGCGCCAACCGGCTGTTCCACCGCCATGCCGACCTGCCGCAATTCATCCTGGTCAGTCCCGATGCCACCATGAGCCAGGCCGATCTCGCCATCCTGGTGGCGCAGCTGACAGCCGCCTGCCTCGCCTTCGAGGAACGCTACCAACACCTGACCGAAGACGGACGCAAGCGCGCCGCCGCCCTGCATATCGCCAACGGCACGTCCACGAGCTGACCGCCTTGAAACCGCCACCACGGGGATGCATCACAATGCCATGCGCAAAGCCGTCCTCACCGCCCTCGCCCTCATCGCAGCCACCGCACCCGCCTACGCCCTGACCATCACGGCGCGCGTCTCCGGCGGGAATATCGCCGTGCATAGCGGGCCGGGCGGCGATTATCCGATCCTTGGTCGCGTCGCCGACGGCAGCGAAATCCCCATCGACCACTGCACCCAGACCGACTCCGATTCCGCCTTCGGCAGCTGGGGCGATGCCGGCTATCCGCTCGGCGGCGCCGGCGCCACCCAATGGTGCCGCATCCCCGACCAAGGCTGGGTCCGGCGATCAGGCATAGTCGGCCGCGGCCTGGTCAACGTCACGCCCCCCGACTTCTCCGGCCCCGGCTGGTAGCAGCCACCGGCGGAACGCAGCGGGCGCCACAACCGCCGCGCCCGGATCGAGCAGCCGAGCCTCACGCCCACAACCACCCTCTTCTCCACAACCCGGCTTGCCAAGCCCACCTTCATTTGTCAGACATATGTCATTAGGCAGATTTCGAGGGAAATTCGATCTGCGCAAAATGACCGGCTCCCGACGAGGCGCCGGCACTCGGGAACGTCCAAGAACTGGCTCTGCACAAGGAGGGAGCTTCCATGAATGCATTGTTGAAAATCGCCGGCGCGCTTGCCGTGGCGACGGCTTTGACCGCGCCGGCACTGGCACAGACGACCGTCATCGCACCGAGCGGATCCACCGCCGGCACCTACATGGACTACATGAAAACAGTCTATGATCGCGGCACCGGCTCCGAACTGCTGCAGATCCCGATCGCGACCTTCGACAAGGAATTTGAGCTGACGCCGATGGCGGCGGAAAGCTGGAGCCAGTCCGAGGACGGCCTCACCTGGACCTTCAAGCTGCGCGCCGGCCTCGTCTGGTCCGATGGCGAACCGCTGACCGCGGAAGACTACGTCTTCGCCCTGCAGCGCGCCGCCACCTCAGGCTATGATTTTGCCTGGTATTGGGATTTTGCCGGCGGCATCAAGGGCTGGAAGGAAGTCACCGAAGGCACTGCCAACGTTGCGACCCTCGGCCTCAAGGCTGTCGACGACCTCACTATCGAAGTCACCACCGTCGCCCCCAAACCCTATCTGCCATCGGTCACCAGCCTCTGGTACCCCGTGCCCAAGCACAAGGTTGATGAGCTTGGTGATGACTGGGCCGTCAATGTCGAGTCCATCGTATCCTCCGGCCCGTTCGAGATCGAGAGCTGGGAGAAGTCGAACAATTCCGTCGTCTTCACCAAGTCCGATACCTATACCGGCCCCTGGTCGCCTGTGATCGATCGCCTGGAACTCGATCCGACGCTTAACGCCCCCGAAGTCGGCCTCCCCGCATTCCTGGCCGGCGATTCCGATTATTCCTTCCTCAATACCGGCCAGGTGCCGGTGGCGACCCAGCGCTTCCCCGATGGCATCCGCAAGAACGCCGTCTTCGCCACCTCGTACATTTCGTACGATCTCGATGCCGCCCCGTTCAACGACGTCAACGTTCGCCGCGCCTTCTACTATGCGGTCGACCGTGCCGAGCTGACCTCAACCGTGCTCAAGGATATCGCCATCCCGGCCGGTTCGATCCTGCCGCCCGGCTATCCCGGCTACAGCGAGTCTGTCGTCGCCCAGGCGACCTTCGACCCGGAAAAGGCCAAGCAATTCCTGGCCGATGCCGGTTTCCCCAATGGCGAAGGCTTCCCCGATGTCGAAATCTGGTATCGCGACGAGGGTGGCTACAACGGCGCTATCGTGCCCGCCATGGCGCAATACCTGCAGGCCGAATTCAAGGAAGTCCTGGGCATCAACCTCAATGTCCGCCCGCTGCCGGGCCCGGAATGGATGGATGGTCTGCGCGGCAAGAAGAACAACATCTTCATCGCGCCCTATGAATACGACTACCTCGATCCGTCCAACTTCTACGGCATCTTCTACAATGGCGGCCGTCACGGCTACTTCATCCCCGAATATGACGAGCTGGTCGCCAAGGCCGACTCCGAGCCGGTCTGGGAAGAACGCGTCAAGCTCTATGCTCAGGCTGAGCAGGTGATGATCGACCAGGGCCTCATCGTCCCGCTCGTTCACCCGATCACCATCGCCGTTATCTCCGACCAGCTCGGCGGCGACGCGGCCGCGCCCAACAAGCTCGGCTTTACCTCGCTCGATCGCCTTGCCCACTACTTCTTCACCCATCTGACGAAGCAGTAGTTTCGATCGCGCCAGCGCTTCCCGGATCCCCAAGGCCGGGAAGCGCCCCGCTCTCCAGCAAGGCAGGCCAATGCCCCTCGTGGAAATCTCCGACCTCAAGGTCAGCTTCAGCCAATACGGCGGCCAGATCGATGCGGTACGTGGCGTGAGTTTCTCCGTCAACGAAGGCGAAAGCCTGGGCATTGTCGGCGAATCCGGCTCCGGCAAATCGGTCTCGTGCAGCGCCTTGCTCCGCCTTCTCCCCGCGACCGCCAATGTCACCGCGGCATCGCTGAAGCTCGATGGCATCGACGTTCTCAAGGCTGGCAAGGAAGACCTGGCCCGCATGCGCGGCCGCGCCGCCGCGATGATCTTCCAGGACCCGATGACCGCCTTCGATCCGGTCTTCACCATCGGCCACCAGATCGCCGAGACGATTATTGCCCACCGCAAGATCAGTAAACGCGAAGCGCTCGCCGAGGCCGAACAACTGCTGCTCCGCGTAGAGATCAAGAACGCCGCCGATATCCTCGGCTATTACCCGCATCAGCTGTCCGGCGGCATGCTGCAGCGCGCCATGATCGCCATGGCGCTGTCCTGTCGGCCCAAAGTGCTGATCGCCGACGAGCCGACCACCGCGCTTGATGTCACCATCCAGGCGCAGATCCTCCATCTCATCAAGAAGGTGCAGGCCGAGTTCGGCATGGCCCTGATCATGATCACCCATGATCTGGGCGTCATCGCTGAAACCGTGGATCGCGTGCTGGTCATGTATAATGGCGAGGTCATGGAAGAAGGTCCCGTTCAGCAGATTTTCGACGCCCCCAAGCACGACTATACCAAAGCCCTGCTCGCCAGCCTCCATTCCAGCTTTGAGCCCTCCAAGGACAGCGATCCCACGGCCGCCCCGGCGCTCGAATTGCGTGGTCTGGCCAAGGCCTATCGCATCCGCCGGCGCTCCGGTTTCTTCCACACCTATGGCGATTTCCACGCTGTCCGCGCCGTCGATGTCGTGCTGCCGCGCAACAAGATCGTCGCCATTGTCGGCGAATCCGGCTCCGGCAAGACCACGACCGGCCTGATGGCGATGCGCCTGACCGAACCGAGTGGCGGCCAGATACTTGTCGACGGCACCGATATCTCGGGCCTTGAGCCCGCCGAACTCAAATCCTTCCGCCGCCGCATGCAGATCGTTTTCCAGGACAGCTACTCGGCCCTTGATCCGATGATGACCCTGGCCCAGATCATCGCCGAACCACTGCACATTCACGGCATCGGCACGCCGCGCGAACAGACCGAGAAAGCCCTCGACTGGCTCGAGCGCGTCGGCCTGCCGCGCAATTTCGGCTCCCGCTATTCGCACGAACTCTCCGGCGGCCAGCGTCAACGCGTCGCCATCGCCCGCGCCCTCATTCTGGAGCCCTCGGTGCTCGTCGCCGACGAGCCGACCTCGGCCCTCGATGTCACGGTCAAGGCGCAGATCATCGGCCTGCTGAAGCAACTTCAGGCCGAAATGGGGCTGTCGATCCTGTTCATCAGCCATGACCTCTCGACGGTCAAATCCCTGACCGACACGGTAGTGGTCATGTATCGCGGCCGCGTCGTCGAAGAAGCGCCGACCCAGCGCATCTTCTCGGACCCGCAGCATCCCTATACGCGCGCCCTGCTTGATGCGATCCCGGCGACCAATCCGCGCGACCGCCGCGAGCGCACCTTCCTCGCCGCCAGCGACATCGAGGCCCAAACCCCGCGCTTCACCGTCATCCAGACCGGCCTGGCCCCCAATGCCAGCCCGCAACTGGTGACCATCGCTCCCAATCACCGCGTCGAAGCGATCGTGACGACATGAGGGAGGTTACAATGCATCTCGCCAACCCCACCCCCCTCCCAACCTCCCCCGCAAGCGGGGAGGTGCCGCTCGGCATTTTGGGCACTATTGCACCGCACCCGCTGGCAGATACCTCCCCCTTGATGGGGAAGGCTAGGAGGGGGTGGGGCCACGCTCACCGGCCATTGGAGGGCAATCAATGCTGACCTACATCCTCCGCCGCCTCGTCTCCGTCGCTGTCACCTTCATCGTCGTCTCGCTCATCATCTTCCTGATGATGCACGCCATCCCGGGCGGGCCGTTCGACGCCAATGACATGCCGGTCTCCGAGGCCGTCCGCGCCAAGCTGATGGCCCAGCTCGGCCTCGATCAGCCGCTGCACATCCAGTACCTCCGCTACATGTGGGGCGTGCTGCATTTCGATTTCGGCGTGCCCTATCAGAGCCCCGGCGAAACCGTCACCGAACTTCTGTCCCGCGCCTGGGTGCCCAGCCTCGTCCTCGGCGGCCTCGGCGTCGTCATCGGCGCGCCGCTCGGCATCCTGCTCGGCATGGCCGCCGCCCTCAACCGCAACACCTGGATCGACTATTTCGCCTCGACCCTGGCGACCTTGGGCCTCACCATCCCGGTCTTCGTCACCTCGATGCTGCTGATCCTGGTCTTCGCCATCTGGCTCAACTGGCTTCCCGCCAATGGCTGGGGCAAGCCCGAACGCTGGATCCTGCCGATCGTCGCTTATGCCCTGATCCCGCTCGCCACCTATGCCCGCTACACCCGCTCGGCCATGCTCGACACGCTCAACAAGCAGTTCGTCACCGTGCTGCGCGCCAAGGGCCTGAGCGAACGGCGCATCATCTTCCAGCATGTGCTGCGCAATTCGGCCATCCCATTGGTCACCGTGTTCCTGCCCATGTTCATCGGCACCGCCACCGGCTCGATCTTCGTCGAAGCCATGTTCCGCGTGCCCGGCCTAGGCGCCTATTTCGTCTCCTCCATCGAGGTCCGCGACTACCCCCTAGAAATGGCCCTGATGCTG
The DNA here is from genome assembly GCF_022429625.1 of Devosia lacusdianchii. Classification (NCBI taxonomy): domain Bacteria; kingdom Pseudomonadati; phylum Pseudomonadota; class Alphaproteobacteria; order Hyphomicrobiales; family Devosiaceae; genus Devosia; species Devosia lacusdianchii. Next base: position 2,844,828 of record NZ_CP092483.1, read on the forward strand.
ATGATCACCTTCATGTACTGCATCGCCTATCTGCTCTCCGACATCGTCTACGCCCTCATCAATCCACGCATCCGCGTCGGAGGCGCAGAATGACCGTCGAGACCGTCACCACCCCCCAGAAGTACCGCCAGCGCAGCCCGCTCTGGTTCGCCCTGCGCCGCTTCTCGGGCAATAAGGCCGCCATCGTCGGCGGCATCGTGCTGGGGATCCTGATCCTGATGGCAATTTTCGCGCCCTGGATCACACCCGTGCCGCCAGACGCGCAGCTGTTCCTTACCGAAGGCCTGGCCTTCCCCTCGGCGCAGCATTGGTTCGGCATCGATGGCCTGGGCCGCGATTTCTACACGCGCATCGTTTACGGAGCGCGCGTCTCGCTCACCATTGGCTTTGCCGCTGCGGTCTTCAGTGTCGTCATCGGCATTCCGCTCGGCGCTCTGGCCGGCTATTTCGGTGGCAAGACCGACTGGTTCATCATGCGTGTCATCGAGCTGTTCTCGGTGGTCCCGCCGCTGCTGGCCGCCATGCTGCTCGGCGCGCTCACGCGTGGCGGGTACGTCACCATCATCCTGATCGCGGCGCTGTTTGGATGGGTCAACGTGTGCCTGCTCGTCCGCGCCCAGGTCAAAGCCTTTCGTGAAAAGGAGTTCGTCCGCGCCGCCCAGGCTCTGGGCGCCTCACCCTGGTACGTTATTCGCCGTCATCTCATTCCAAATTCGATCTCTCCGATCATCGTCGGTTTCGTGCTCGCCATTCCCCTGGCGATGATGCTCGAGGCCAGCCTCAGCTTCCTCGGGATAGGCGTGCCACCGCCCACGCCGACCTGGGGCCAGATGATCAGCGATGGCATCGACTACATGTTTTTCTATTGGCACATGGCGGTCTTTCCGACCGCCGCGCTCGCCATCACCGTATTGGCGACGACGCTATTCGGTGACGGCCTGCGCGATGCCCTCGATCCGACTTTGAAAGGCCGTTGAATTGTCCTCCAATCTCGCCCGGCAATTCCTCCTCCGCGAGGATGTCGTTTTTCTCAACCATGGCTCGTTCGGCGCCTGCCCGCGCCCGGTATTCCAAGCCTACCAGAACTGGCAGCTCGAGCTCGAAGGCCAGCCCGTCGAGTTTCTCGGCCGTCGCCTGAGCGAGTTCATGCGCGCGCCTCGCGTAGCGCTTGCCGAAGAACTCGGCACCAGTCCCGACAACGTTGCCGGCGTCGTCAATGCCACGGCCGGACTCAACATCGTCGCCCAGTCGCTCGACCTCAAGCCCGGCGACCAGATCCTCACTACCGACCACGAATATTCGGCGCTGGAAAAGACCTGGGCCTATGTCTGCCGTAAGACTGGGGCCGAGGTCGTGGTTGTCGATATTCCCCTGCCACTGACGTCAGAAGCGCAGTTCACCGACACCATCGTCAACGCCTTCACGAACCGCACCAAGGTGCTGTTCCTCAGCCACATCACCTCACCGACCGCCCTGCTCTTCCCCATCGAACGCTCGATCGCCGCCGCCCGCGAACGGGGCATCTGGAGCATCATCGACGGCGCTCACACCCCCGGCCATATCAAGCTCGATCTCGACGCCATCGGGGCTGATTTCTATTCGGGCAATTGCCACAAATGGATGATGGCGCCCAAGGGCTCGGCCTTCCTCTATGCCCGCCCCGAACTGCAGGGCATGCTCAATCCGCTGGTCATCTCGCATGGCTGGACCAAGGATTCCAAGGAACCCGGCGCCAAGGGCGCCTTCGGCAATTCGCCCTTCATCGACGAGATCGAAATGCAGGGCACGCGCGATCCGGCCGCCTGGCTGGCCGTCGCCGCCGCGCTCGACTACCGCAAGGAGAATGATTGGTGGGCCATCTCCGCCCACTGTCAGGCTCTGGCCCAGGACACCGCCCGCCGCCTTGGCGAGATCACCGGCCTGCCCCCGATCAGCAGCCCGGAATTCTCCGCCCCGCAGATGGTCTCGATGCCCATCCCGGAATGCGATCCGGTCGACATCCACGATCGCCTGCTGGAGCGCCACAACATCGAAATTCCCGTCCTCAAATGGAAGGACGGCCACTTCGTCCGCGTCTCGGTACAGGGCTACAATTCCAAGGCGCAGATGGATTTGCTGATCGAGGCAGTCACCGAACTGCTCGACTTGAAAGCCGCCGGAAGCCGCAAAGCCTCGTAAAGGCTGACAAACGGCGCGAACTGTGGTGTGTGTGCCGCTGGCTTGCGGCACACCAGGAGGAAGCGTGCGGTGACTCGGGCAGCATTGACCTATCTGGAACCGCTGGAAACCCGCACGCGCGGCGTGGCCGTGCTCGACGCGCTCGCTGAAATGGTTGAGCGTTCGGGCCTCAAGATTGGCGACCGCCTGCCACCCGAAGTTTCCCTTGCCGCGACGCTCGGCGTCGGCCGCTCCACCATCCGCGAGGCCCTCAACCGCTGGGAAGGCCTCGGCATCATCCGCCGCCGCCGCGGCGATGGCACCTATCTGTCGGCCCGCGTCCAGACCTCGCGCGGCCTCGTCCCCACCATGGTCCGCCTCGAAGGCGAGGCGCTGCTGCGCCTGATGGAAATCCGCCGTACGCTCGAAAACGACGTGGTGCGCAAGGCGACGATCAACGCCACGCCCGCCCAGCGCCAGCAAATCTCGCACCTCTGCGATGTGCTGCTGGTCGAGGTTAATGCCGGCCGCTCATGGGGCAAAGTCGACCACGCCTTCCACAGCGCCATCTACGATGCCTCGGGCAATCCGATGTATGGGCAGATTCTGTTCAACCTCGGCCGAGCGCTGGAGCGTGGCAACGAGTCCCCCTTCGCCGCCGATAACTTCGGTCTTGAATCGTTCCCCTTCCACCGCGACCTGGCCGACGCCATCGTCGCCGCCGACGCCGAATTGGCCGTCCAGGCAATCAACCGCCTGCTCGACACCGTGGAAATCGAAGTCAAAGCCATCATCGACGACGGCAAGCTGGGGTAAGCCTTCTTCACCTCTCCCTTTTGGGGGAGAGGTGAGAACCTCAAATCCAGCCGCTCAATTCCCGCCGCACCATCGCTTCGATCATGTCCATTCCGCCAGGGCTGTCATTAAGGCACGGAATGTAGGCGAAGCGCTCGCCCCCGGCCTCCATGAACGTTTCCTTGCCCTGCATGGCGATTTCTTCGAGCGTCTCGATGCAATCCGCCGAAAAGGCCGGTGCTAGTATGGCGATCTTCTTGATGCCCTTGCCAGGCAGCTCACCCAGCGTCACGTCCGTATAGGGCTCCAGCCACTTGGTTGGCCCGAAGCGGGACTGGAACGTCACCATGATCTTTGACTTGTCCCACCCCAGTTGCTCGCGCACCAGCCGCGTCGTCTTGTGACACTGGCAGTGATAGGGGTCGCCGCGCTCCAGGTATTCGACCGGCATGCCGTGATAGCTGGTGATCACCAGATCCGGTTCGAAATCCAGCGCCGCAACGCCGTCACGGATCGAATTGGCCAGCGTCTCGACATACTTGGCATCGTCGAAATAGGCCGGCGCTGTGCGCACAGCCGGCTGCCAGCGCATCGCGCCCAGTGCCTCGAACGCCTTGTCATTGGCGGTGGCGGTGGTCGTGGCCGAATATTGCGGATAGAGCGGCACCAGCAGGATTTTCTGGCATCCCGCCGCGCGCATCTTTTCCAGCACGCTTTTGGTCGAGGGGTTGCCGTAGCGCATGGCGAAATCCACCACGATATCCTCGTTGCCGGCCAGCCGCGCGGCCAGCGCTTCGGTCTGGTTGCGCGTGATCACCCGCAGCGGGCTTTCGTTCTTTTCCTTGTCCCAGATCTGCGCATAGGCATGGCCACTCTTCTGCGGCCGGAAGCTCAGGATCACGAGGTTGAGGATCGGCCACCACAGCCATTTCGGCGTCTCGATGACACGCGGATCGCTCAAAAATTCCTTGAGATAGCGCCGTACGCTCCAATAGTCCGTCGCGTCCGGCGTGCCCAAATTGAGCAGCAAGACGCCGATCTTGGGCTTCTGGATAAACGGATGGTCGGGGGGCAATGAGTGGGACATGGGCGCCGGTTTTTGAACTGTTCTAGGCTGGGGCGCACCATAAACGCTCCCCGCTCATCCGCAAGGCGGCGATGGGTCGCGCTAGAGGCTGGCAATCAGCAGCAGCACGCCGAATGCCAGCACCGCAACCGCACCCAGCAGTTCCACCCACCAGACCAGGGCAGCAGTCACCGGATTGTCGACGCCCCCGATCCTCCGCGCAAGACCCTTCGCCGTCACGGCCAGTGTCGCCAGAACTGCGACCGTGATTGCCGTCCCCGCTCCCATCAGGAACACAGCGGCAATACCTGCCGGCAGCAGCCCCTGCGACAGTGCGAACACCAGCACCACCAGCGCGCCCGAACACGGCCGCAAACCAACCGCCAGGACCACGCTGAGCTGCTCCCGCAAACTCCCGGTCGTCGCCTCGGGCGTTACGATATGAACGTGATCGTGGCCGGCATGGTCATGGCCATGGTCATCATGATTGTGATGATCATGATGGTGGTGATCGTGACCATGATGATGGTGATCGTGCTCACCATGGCTATGCAGGTGAGCATGCGCCTTATGCGCCATGTCATCGTGTTGGTGCGAATGCGAATGCCCCCAGCCGAACACCTTGCGGGCCACAAGCCATAGCCCGAGCAGCGCCACCATGGCGTAAGACGCAATGCCGATCCAGTTGGCCGCATCGCCCATGGCGATGCTGGTCATACCCAGCAACCCGGCCGCGACAAGCACGAACACAACGGCCACCAGCGACTGCATCAGCGCCGACAGCACGCTCAGCAACACGCCACGCCGCAATTGCGTTTCGTTCGCGAGCACATAGGACGAGATCACCACCTTACCGTGGCCCGGCCCCGCAGCGTGGAAAACGCCATAGAGAAAACTCAGCCCGCCCAACACCCAGAATGCCGTCCAATCCGTCCGCAACGCATCAAGCGAGGTGGTCATCGCGCCATAGAAATTGCGCTGCTGCTCCTGGATCCAGCCAAAAAAGCCCGTGCGCGGCAGGTTGAGCCCCGGCTCGGGCGGTGGTCCGCCGAACGGCATGGCGGGCCTTGCCTGCGCGACCTCATTGACCGCCTCCAGCGCCGAGGCTGGCGCTGCCGCCGGAGCGCCGTCGCAGGTCACGACGATCAGCCCCTGCGTACCCCGCATCGCCGCCGCCAGGTCGGGCGGCAATTCAGTGACGTCTGGCCCGAGCGCATAGAGCCGCTGCTCCACATCCGGATCCATATCCTTGGGCGGATCGAGCGTCACCGCGCAGCCAGCCGGCGCATTTTCCAGCGTAACGTCCGATGCACTGCCGAAGGTAATCGCCACATAGTATTCCGGGTCGTAGACGCCCATCTCGAACCGCTTGCCCAGCGGATGCGGCCGGTTCGTCGTCAGGGAATAGGTCAGCGTCGTATGACCATCGGCATAGTCCATCCGCTGGTCGCCAACTGGACTGAATGTCAGCGGATCACTGGCGTCACCGGCAATCGTATAGAAGCCGTAGTCCGCCAGGCCGGTCATGTTCTCGTCGGCGAGGCCCTGCATCTCCTCGGCGCTGGTTTGCCGGTCGCCATTGGTATCGAGCCCCTGCGTCACCCAGGCCGAGAATGCCGTATCGAAGGTCCACGCGTGCCGCAGACCAACAACGGCGCCGCTATCGTCGAACCGGATGGTTACCTTCGCATCGATGAAAATGTGCGGGTGAGCAAAAGCCGGCGCGGCAAAGGCCAGCATGCCAAATACGAAACCGGCAAGCCGGCCGCAAAAACTACGCAGCGTCACATTCCGCCCCTAGCTAATCGGATGCGTCGCAAACCAGTCGACCAGATGGTCGATCAGCGCCCGCACCTTGCCCGCCAGATGCCGCCGATGCGGATACACCGCCTGCAACGTCTGGCCGGTCGGCAGAAAGTCCTTCAGCACCGGCACAAGCTCGCCGCTGGCTACCACCGGGTCCGCCAGATAGGACGGTAATATGACAAATCCGAGACCCATCACCGCCGCCTTGCGCGCGGCAAGCGGCGAATTGACCCGCAATGGTCCATTGACCGGCACCGAGATCGTCTTGCCATCTTCGGTGAAGCGCCAGTTCGACTGACCCTGCAGGTTGACGTCGATAATGCAGGGCAAATGCCGCAGGTCCTCGGGATGCTCGGGCGTACCATGCTGCTTGAGCAGACCAGGCGAGGCCCCCACGATCACGTGCATGTCGGCGATCTTGCGCGCGATCAGCGAGGAGTCGGCGAGCGTCGAAATGCGCAACGCCACATCGACCCCCTCGTCGACCAGATCGACATAGCGATCCTCGAGCCGCAGATCGAGCGTCACCTTCGGATGCTTGCGCAGATATTCGTAGATAGCCGGCGCCAGCGTATCCTCGCCGAAATTGCGCGGTGCCGACACCCGCAACAGGCCGCGCGGCTCGGCTGTCTGGTCGGTAATGGTCGCATCGAGATCGTCAAGTTGCTGCAGCAGCGCGCTGGCCTCGCGATAATAGGCCTCGCCCGCCTCGGTCAGGCTGAGCTTCCGCGTGGTCCGATTCATCAGCCTCACCCCGAGATAATCCTCAAGGTCGGTGACGTACTTGCTGAGCAGCGCCTTGGAGCGCCCATGCTGGCGCGCGGCCGACGAAAAGCCGCCAGAGTCGAAAACCTGGACGAAGGCGCGGATGCGGGCCAGGTCCTGTGTCACGAAAGCAAGTCCTGCGTCATGATGTTCCGTTCACGGGATCGACGTAATGGACGCATAACTCATCTGCACCAGGTGAACAATAACGGGTCTTGGTCGTTCCACGATTAACGATAGGATGGAAACGCCAATCGACGCGCCCAAGGAGTTCGGACTATTTTCCCGCCCATGTCCAAACCCTCATCCCGCTCCACGCTTTATCGGCTGATCGAAGCCGGCCAGCTCGCGCATAAGGCGCTGCTGCTGCCGCTCGTCGAGCGCGGGCTCGAACCCGGCGACGATGCCATCCTGTTCGAGCTTGGCCGCAACGGGATGACCGAGGCGGCCCTTGCCGCGGAATTGGGCCTGGATGGCGACGCGATCGCCGCCCGCCTCAGCCGTCTCGGCGAGCGAGGCCTCGTCACTCGGCAGGCTGTCGGGCCGGAGCTTGCACCTGGCATTGCCCTGACCGAACGCGGCGTGCGCATCCGTAACGGGCTGGCCGATCACTGGACCCAGCTCGAGGATGCCCTCATGGGCGAGTTGAAAGCCAAGCAACGCAAGAAGCTGGGCGATCGGCTGAAGCGCTTCGTCGAATTGCTCCACTTCTAGCCGCACTCCATCCGGTTCTGACAAAGTCAGCGCGCTGATGACGAAGTCATTCAGCTTCCGTTCAGGCGGGAAAGTGTTTTGTGGGGACATCGGGCAAGCGATGCCCAAGTAAAAGGAGTTCAAGCAATGGCTTTGAGCAAGAAACTCATGGCAGGCGGCCTCGCAGCCCTGGCGCTTATGGCGACGGCCGGTGCCGCAATGGCAGCCCCCGCTATGCAACCGGCAACGTCAATGTCCGCTCGGGTCCGAGCACGGGTTACGGCGTCGTCGACGTGATGCGCCGCGGTGAACAGGTCGATGTGCAGCAGTGCCGCGGCAGCTGGTGCCTGGTCAATCGTCGTGGTCCCGACGGCTGGGTCTCGGCCAGCTATCTCGACCGTGGCTACAATGGCGGCGGCTGGGACGACGACGACTATTACGAGCCGCCGGTCTGGAACCCGCGCCCGCCGCGTCCGCCGCACTGGAACCCGCGCCCGCCGCGTCCGTGGCCTGTCTACCCGCCCTACCCGCAGCGTCCGGGTGGTAGCGTGTGCTTCAACGGTCCGAACGGCTACTTCTGCATCGGCAACTAAGCCATTTCGAGCGCCGCCCTCCGGGGCGGCGTTTTTCTTATTCCACCTTCAGCCGATCGACGTCGATCCCGCGCTGCTCCAGCGGCTGTCGCATGCGCCGCCCGAGGAATTCGTTGAGCCCATAGGTCACCAGCCCGCCGACGATTAACGCTATGGCAAAGCCGCGCAGCCCATCCTGGCTGGCCGCGACGATGGCCGAGAACAAGGTCACGCCCGCAGCTCCCAGCAGCGTCCAACCCTTGCGCTCGCTGGCCAGCCGCAGGTTCCGCGCGCCCGAATGCAACAGGTCGCGCAGCTCGGTATCGCTCATGGCGACGAGATCGCGATTGGTCCGTTCACGGCGGATCGTCTCGATATAGGCATCGACGCGCCGCATGGTCAGCGACTCCCGTTCGTCGGTACGCTTGCCGCGCGACAATAGCGTCCAGCCGCCGCCCACCAGCAGCAACACCAGCGCAATTTCAATCAGCCAGATCATTACGGGCCTCCCATTGCCTATGCTGCATCACATGCCCTTCCCGATCACGGACTTCAAGACCGCGCAACCCCTGCGCCGCTGGCTCGTTGTCAAACCAACGTCAGTTGAAGGAAGTCCATCATGGCCACCGCCACCACCGATACCAAGACGACCCCTCGCCGCCCCGCAACGAAGGCGGCTTCCGCAAAACCTGCCGCCACTAAGGCCGCGAAGAGCCCGGCAAAGCCAGCGGCCAATGCGGGCGCGGCCAAGACCCTCAAAGCCAAGTCCGCCCCAAAAACCAAGCCCGTGGCCGCCAAGCGCGCCGCCAGCCCGGCCAACCGGCAGTCCCGCGACTCCAGCATGACCGGCAAGGAACACGACGATCACGTCGACCGCGTCTGGGAACTGGCCAAGCGCATTGGCATCGCCATGTTCGTGACCTGGGATGGTAAGCAACAGCGCGCCCGTCCGCTGGCTGCCAGCGTCGAAAAGGATGAAGGGGCGATCTATTTCCTCATCGACATCAACGGTGAGAAGGATGATCAGGTCTCTGAGTTTCCGATGGTCAGCGTCAGCTTCGCCGATCACAAGAGCAGCAAGTATGTAGCGATCTCGGGCAAGGCCACGGTCTCGAACGACCGCAAGCGGATCAAGGACCTCTGGTCGCCCTTCGCCAAGGCCTGGTGGGATAGCCCCGAAGACCCGGCCATCCGCGTCATCAAGGTCGTGCCGCAGGACGCCGAACTGTGGGACAGCCCCGGCCGCATCGTCACGACGATCTCGATGTTGGCCGCTGCCGTCACCGGCCGTACGCCGAAGATCGGTGAAAACGCCAAAGTCATCTTGTGATCCCAGCCCGGAGGTGATGCCATCGGCGTCACCTCCGCGGAGACCGTCCTGTGACCAAGTACCTGCTCCTCTACGCCGCCTGCGCCGTGGTCTTTTTTCCGCTGGATTTCATCTGGCTCTCGACCATGGCCCAGCGCTTTTATCGCCGCGAGCTGGGAGACCTGCTGCTCCCCAATCCCAACCTGGCTATCGCGGGTCTGTTCTATCTCGCCTATCTGGTCGGCGTGGTGGTCCTGGTGGCCGCACCAGCCGACGGTGATGTCGGCAAGGCCCTGCTGATGGGCGCCATTCTCGGCTTCGTTGCGTATGGCACCTATGACCTGACCAACCTCTCGACCGTCAAGGGCTTCACCCCGACAGTCGCCATGGTCGACATAGCCTGGGGCACGGTGCTGACCGCCATCAGCGCCGCCGGCGGCGTCTGGATCATCCGCTTCTTCGGCTGATTACTCGGTACCCGGCAAGGTCGGCGTTCCCGCCACCGCCACCTTGCGCATCCGCTCGCGCGCCATGACCACGAGGCCCGCGCCAACGATAATCGCCGCGCCCAGCAGCGAGATCGCATCGATCCAGTGCCCAAAAACCACCGCGCTTAGCACGATCGCCCAGGGCAACGAGAAATAGTTGAACGGCTGCACCACGCTTGCCGGCGCCATGCTGAGCGCGAACACCATCAGTCCATGCCCGGCGCAGGTGGTGATCATGATCCCGACCACCATGGCGAAATCCACCCAGCCCATTGGCTGCCAGAAGAACACGCCGACGGCGCCGGACAGCACGAGCCCGATGATCGCGGCATAGGCCATGCTGGTCGGCGCACTGTCGAACTGGCTGACCTTGCGCGTGATCACGATGTAGATGGCATAAAATGCCGCTGACAGCAGGGCGAACAACACGCCCCAGTCGAGCGGCAGCCCGCCCGGCCTGACAATGATCAGTGCGCCGGCAAAACCCACCCCGACGGCGACAAAGCGGAACACACCCACTTTTTCGCCCAGGATGGGAATGGCGAACAGCGTCACCAGCAGCGGATAGACCACCGTTATCGCCTGCAGCTCGCCCAGCGGCACCGTACGCAATGCCAGTGCGAAGAACCAGATATCCGCCATCAGCAGCACGCCGCGCAACACCTGCCACCCCGGCACTTTGGAGGCCAGGGCCTGCCGCAGCGGCGCCTGCCGCATCACCAAGATCAGCGCGAACAGGGCAAAACCCCAATAGCGCATCATGGTGATCTGGAACGGGGAATAGGTCTGCACCAGCGTCTTGGACATCGCGTCCTGCACGCCGAAAACACCAACGGTGATGAGCGTCAGGACGATGGCGCGGCCGACATTGTCGGTGCGGATTTCGGCGATGGAAGGGGACATGGTCAACGCGAAACGGAGGAGGAAACGGAAGCGCCCCGGCACCCGATGGCACCGGGGCGCTTGAGCGCTAAGCGGTAGATTAAGCCTTGGACGTTGCCGACTTGATAAGGCCGGCAATGGCGGTCAAGATGCCGCCGCCGACCAGGCCGGTCGCGCCCTGACCCGCAAGCGCACCAAGATCCATCCCGCCAGTGGTACCGGCAGCCCCTGCCGCAGCCCCAACCAGGGAGTCGAGTCCCGGCACTTTGCTCGCGAGCCACGTACCGGCAATGCCGCCGATAGCGCCAACGATCGTGTTTCCGGTCGTCCCGAGATTGAGCGATTTGACGATTTGTCCGATGACGTTGCCGCCGACCCCGCCGCCGATCAACTGCACGAGAATAGGCACGATAACTTCCATCTGAGTCCCCCTCCAGGAATACCGCCAAGCCACCTGCCCAGCGGCGACAAGAGGAAGCCTACGCCTGAAGCCACTGCAACAAAAGGACAATGCTGCTGCCCGAACCTGTCAGCAGGCCAAGCGCAGAAAAGCCTTGCATCCTGTGCCTGTTCACGCTTCGTGCACGGCATTGAAGAACACCGCCAAACCGGCCTATGGTCCGCCCAACAGGTCAAAGCCCGTAAGTCATGACGAATCAACCCGTTTCATCGCCCGCCCTTCCCGTCGCGCTCGTCACCGGCGCTGGTGACCGCATCGGTGCAGCGATCGCCCGAGCTCTGGCCCGCAACGGCCACGCGGTAGTCATCCACTACCGGTCCGATGCCGAGGGCGCCCGCGCCGTCCGCAAGGAGATTGTCCGCAATGGCGGCCGGGCCGCCATCGTTAAGGCCGATCTCGGCCGCCGCTCGCAGCGCGCTGGCTTGATAGCCCGAGCGGCCAAAGCGTTCGGGCCGCTGACCGTGCTGGTCAACAACGCCTCGACCTTCGACCCCGACAGTGCGCACGACGTTGACGAGACCCTGTGGGACCAGCATTTCGCCATCCACGCCGAGGCCCCGATTTTCCTCGCCCGCGATTTCGCCGCGCAATTGCCTGATGGCGCCGATGGCAACATCATCAACATGATCGACGAGCGCGTCCTGCACCCGTCGCCGTCCTATTTCAGCTACACGCTCTCCAAATCCGTGTTGTGGACGGCCACGCGCACCCTGGCCCAGTCGCTCGCTCCGGCCATTCGCGTCAACGCCATTGGCCCTGGCCCCGTCCTGCCGCATAGCCGCCAGAGCCAGGCCGAGTTTGACCGCTCGGTCGCCGCCCTGCCGCTGCAGCGCCATGCCGGCCCCGAAGCCATCGCCGAAGGCATCCTGATGCTGCTCAAGACGCCGTCGATGACCGGCCAGATGCTGGCGCTCGATGGCGGCGAACATCTCGAATATCCGGCCCGCCAGGGCCCGACGCCCCGATCATGAGCGACGAAACCGCACCCCCGCCCAGCGGTCACGAGGTCATCCGCGCCTTCGTCCGCACCCTGCCGGCAGCCCCGGGCGTCTACCGCATGCTCGATGCGGAAGGCGAGGTCATGTATGTCGGCAAGGCCCGCAATCTCAAGGCGCGCGTCACCAATTATACCCGCCCTGATGGCCTCGAAGTCCGCCTGCAGCGGATGATCGCCTCGACGGTCAGCATGGAGTTCGTGCGCACCGAAACCGAGTCCGAAGCGCTGCTGCTCGAAGCCAACATGATCAAGCGGCTAAAACCCCGCTTCAATGTGCTGCTGCGCGACGACAAGAGCTTCCCCTACATCCTGATCGCCACCGATCACGAGGCGCCCGAACTCACCAAGCATCGCGGCACAAGACGCCGCCAGGGCCACTATTTCGGCCCCTTCGCCTCGGCCACCGCAGTCGGCCGCACCATTGCCAGCCTACAAAAGGCCTTCCTGCTCCGCAATTGCTCGGACAGCTTCTACGCCGCCCGCACCCGTCCCTGCCTGCAATTCCAGATCAAGCGCTGCGCCGCGCCCTGCACCCGCGAAATCAGCCTCGAGGGCTATGGCGAACTGGTCGAAGACGCGCGCCAATTCCTCTCGGGTAAATCCAGCGCCGTCCGAAATCACCTCCAGACTGACATGAACTCCGCCGCCGAACAGCTTGATTTCGAACGCGCCGCCCTGCTCCGCGACCGCCTCTCTGCCTTGGCGCTGATCCAGTCGCAGGGCGACGCCACCGCCAAGACCGTGGAAGAAGCCGACGTCTTCGCCATCCACCACGAAGGCGGCCAGTTCTGCGTGCAGGTCTTCTTCTTCCGCGCCTTCCAGAACTGGGGCAATTACCCCTATCGCCCGCGCGCCGACGCCAGCCTTACCGACGCCGAAGTGCTCGAAGCCTTCATCGGCCAGTTCTACGAAAATCGTACTCCGGCCCGCCTGGTCCTCATCAGCCACGATCTGGCCGAACCCGACGTCATGGAGGAAGCCCTTTCCACCCGCGCCGGCCGCCGCGTCTATATCGAACAGCCCAAGCGCGGCGAAAAGCGCGACCTGGTCAACCACGCGCTCAACAATGCCCGCGAGGCCCTCGGTCGTCAGCTCGCCGAAGGCGCCACCAATCGCCAGCTGCTCGAAGGCGTGGCCGAAACCTTCGGCCTCGAAGAGGTTCCGCGCCGCATCGAAGCCTATGACAATTCGCATATCTCGGGCACCAACATGGTCGGCGCCATGGTGGTGGCCGGCGAGGAAGGTTTCTCCAAGAAGCACTACCGCACCTTCAACATCAAATCCGACATCGCGGCCGGCGACGACTTCGGCATGATGCGCGAAGTGTTGACGCGGCGCTTCACCCGCCTGGTCAACGAGAGCGAAGACGACACCGAGGACGAAGCCACAGGCATGCCGGACTGGCCCGACGTGGTTTTCATCGACGGCGGCGCCGGGCAGATGAGCGCGGTGCGCGAAGTCATCGCCGAAATGAACCTGCCCAGGGAAGTGATCTTCATCGGCATCGCCAAGGGCGAAGAGCGCGACGCCGGCCGCGAGAAATTCCACATGGAGGGCCGGGAGCCGTTCATGCTGCCGCATCGCGATCCGGTGCTCTACTACGTCCAGCGCCTGCGCGATGAAGTGCACCGCTTCGCCATCGGCACCCATCGCGCCAAGCGCAACAAGGCCCAGATCAAGAACCCGCTCGACGAAATCGACGGCATCGGCCCGACCCGCAAGCGGGCCCTGCTCAACCATTTCGGCTCCGCCAAAGCCGTCGGCCGCGCCAGCCTGACTGATCTTGAGTCCGTGCCGACCATCTCAAGCGCCATGGCGCAGTTGATCTACGATCATTTCAATCGGTCGGCGGGGTGACGCTTCCTCACCTCGCACCGGCCGTCACCCTCGGGCCTGACCCGGGCTCTACACTTACGAAACGTTCGGTAAGTACAGTCCCCTCGGGTCAAGCCCGAGGGTGACGATCGAGTGTGGACCGCGCTTCCGCTCGCCACCCCCACTCTGTTCTCCTTAACCCAACAAGCGTAACCTCCCCACAAGGGAGGAGCCCACCATGCTGCATGCAGTTCCGGTCGAGGAAAAACCCGCGCTTGAAACCGGCGTTGTCGCCGCCAGCGTCTATGCCGATGGCCATCGCCTGACCGATATCGCCGTCGACGAGGCCGGCGCCTGGGCCAAGCGCCCCGCCCACGTCGTCTGGATCGGCCTGCTCGAACCCAGCCCCGAACTCCTCGCCCGCGTGCAGGTCCAGTTCGGCCTCCACGATCTCGCCATCGAGGATGCCGGCCAGCCCCATCAGCGGCCCAAGCTCGAACAATATGGCGACTGCGTTTTCATCGTCGCCCGCACCGCCCATATGCTCGAGGGCCGCATAAGCTTCGGGGAAACCCACATCTTCGTCGGCCGCGGCTACATCGTCTCCGTCCGCCACGGCGCCTCGACGTCCTACGCCCCGGTCCGCCAGCGCGCCGAATCCTGCCCCAAAGTGCTGTCCCATGGCGAGGATTACATCCTCTACGCCCTGCTCGATTTCATCGTCGACAATTACATGCCGGTCCTCGAAACCATGAATACCGAGGTCGAGGCCATCGAGGATCAGGTGTTTGCAGGCGAGCTGACCCAGATCCAGGTGCAGCGCCTCTACATGCTGCGCCGCGACCTGCTCCGCCTGCGTAACGCCGCTTCCGCCCTGGTCGACGTCTGCCGCCGCGTGCAGCATGTCGAGGTCCGCCCGATCGAGGCCTCGATGCAGCCGCTGTTCCGCGACGTCACCGACCACATCCGCCGCGTACAGGACGAAATCGACGCCCTGCGCGAAGTCCTGGCCTTCGCCTTCGAGGCCTCCATGATGGCCGGCCAGGTGCAGCAGACCCATATCTCCCGCCGCCTCGCCGCCTGGGCCGCCATCCTCGCCGTCCCCACCGCCGTCGCCGGCATTTACGGCATGAACTTCGAATTCATGCCCGAGCTCAAATGGCAATACGGCTACCTGGTCGTCCTCACCGCCGTTGCCACGATCTGCATCACTCTCTATGTCAGGTTGCGCCGCAGCGGCTGGCTGTAACGCCACGCGCCAAATTTCATCGAGGCCGAGATGGCAAAATCCTCGCAGTCACTCAGCGATTCCGACCGACGCCTTGTCGCCGCGTGGGGAGCGGACTGTGCCGAACGCGTCCTGTGGATTTTTGAGGCCGAAAGACCGGCCGACGACCGCCCCCGCGCCGCCATCGCCCGGACCCGTGCCTATGCGCGCGGCGAGCTGGATACGGCCGAGGAAATCCGCCAGCGCTTTGCCGGCGGCAGCGCTGCCAGCGAGGCGAAATCTCTCGCCGCTGCCGCAGCCGCGCGAGCCGCCGGTCAAGCGGCAGCCATTTGCCATATGGGAGCCCATGCCCTGGGCGCCGCGGCCTATGCGGCCAAGGCCATCGGCCTGAGCGCCCCGGACGACCCCGAGGCCATCCCCAACGAGATCCGCTGGCAGCTCAAGCAGCTGACGGCCGGGATGCGCACCGCCCTGCTTACCCTCCCGCCCATTGGCCAGGACCGCTCGGGCCCTCTGGGCCCGGGCCTGCTCGCCTCCGGCCAACTCGGCGTCATTATCCGCGACTTGCAGCATGGCCTTGACACCGAACTGGACTAGGCAGCCGCCTGGCCACCATCACCGGCACGTCACAAAACCTTCACGCGCCCCGAGAATCGGCTAGCTTCCTCCTCGCGAGGAAATCATCATGACCGGCATCATCACTGCCAGCGGGGTCGTCAAGACCTTCCGCCAGCCGAAGCGTTTTCCTGGGCTTGGCGGGGCGGTCAAGAGCCTATTCAGCCGCGAATTCACCGAAGTGCGGGCCGTCGTCGATATCAGCTTCAACATCGATGCCGGCGAAGCCGTCGGCTATCTCGGCCCCAATGGGGCCGGCAAATCCACCATGATCAAGATGATGACCGGCATCCTGGTCCCCTCGGCGGGCACCCTCTCCGTGCTCGGCCGCACACCGCACGAGCAGCGCATGGTCAACGCCTCCGAGATCGGCGTCGTCTTCGGCCAACGCAGCCAGCTCTGGTGGGACCTGCCGGTGCGCGACAGCTTCGAGCTCAATCGCCGTATCTACGACATTAGTGAGGTCCGCTACACCGACAACCTGGCCTATCTCTCCCAGATGCTGGCCATGGATGCCTACCTCGATCGCCCGGTGCGTCAGCTCAGTCTCGGCCAGCGCATGCGCGCCGAGATCGCCATGGCGCTGCTGCACGATCCAAAAATCCTGTTCCTCGACGAACCCACAATCGGCCTCGACGTGGTCGCCAAGGATGCGGTGCGCAAATTCCTCTCCGAGGTGAACCGCCAGCGCGGCACCACCATTATCCTCACCACCCACGATCTGCAGGACATCGAGGAAATCTGCCCGCGCCTGATCATGGTCGATGACGGCAAGCTGTTATTCGACGGAGAACTCGGCCGGCTCCGCGCCAGCCTCGGCACGCGGCGCCGCCTCACGCTCGAATTCGGCACCGATCCCGGCCCGATCGCCCTCACCACCGCCAGCCTCGCCACCGATCAAGGTGCCATCAAGCACTTCCTGCTCGACAGCGAAGAGACCTCAATTCTCGACGTGCTGACCGAACTCGGCTCCGGCTACGATCTCAAGGACGTCGCCCTGCACGAACCGGCCATCGAGGAGGTTATCCGCACCTTCTACCAGCAGAAGCCAAATCTGGTGGCAGCGGGATGAAGACCCTCGCCTATTCCGCCTTCACCGCCAACGCCTTCCAGACCCGGCTGGCCTACCGCAATCAGGTCTGGGCCGGTGCCTTTGGCGATCTCGTCTTCATCTTTGCCCGCATCGCCATCTGGATTTCCGTCTTCGGCGCCGCTGCCACCTCCAGCGTTGACGGCGTCACCCTGCCCGAAATGATCACCTATGCCCTCTTGGCCGGACCCATTCTCTACTGGGACTACTCGCGTCTGCTCAGCGATGTCGATACCGTCGTGCGCACGGGCGATATCGCAGTCTACCTGCTCAAGCCCCTGCACTATCCCGGCTTCCTGCTCGCCAGTCATTTCGGCAATTTCATCTTCGAATTCCTGGCAATGACCGTGCCGGTCGCGCTGATCGTGGGCCTCACCTTCGGCCTTGTCCCACCTGCCGGCCTGTTCCACGGCCTTGCCTTCCTCGCCTATTGGGCGCTGTCCTTCATGATGCTCTTCACCCTGGCGACGCTACTGGGCCTGGCGGCATTCTGGTTGATGACCGCACATTCGCTGGACTGGTTCTTCGGCAGCATCATGACCCTGCTGTCGGGCGGCCTCGTCCCGCTCTGGTTCTTTCCCGGCTGGCTCGCCGCCATTGCCGGCCACCTGCCCTTCGCCTGGGTTTCCTACTATCCGGCCGCAGTCTATCTGGGCAAACTCGCGCCCCTCCAAACACTGATCTATTTCGGCGTTGGCCTGCTCTGGCTCGCCGCCTTGATGGGCACTCTGGCCTGGCTCTGGGGCCGCGCCCGGCACCGCCTCGTCGTGCAGGGAGGCTGACCCATGGCCCGCTCCCTTGCCGTCATCCCACACCTGGTCGGCACCTACATCCGCACGAGGACCGAATATCCCACCGCCATGATCCTCGGCTGGGTGTCGCAATTCGTCTCCTACGCCGCCATGTACACCGCCATAGCCCTGATCCTCGCCCGCTTCGGCGTCCTCGGCGGCTGGCTCTGGCCCGAAATCGCGCTGCTGCTCAGCTTCCACCTGCTCGGCTATTCCCTTGGCGCCGCTTTCAGCTTCACCCAGTTCCGCGAAATGGAAGAACTGGTGCGCAAGGGCACCATGGACGCCATTCTGGTCAAGCCGATCAGTCCGTGGACCTATCTGGTCTTTTCCGGCCTCAATATCGGCTATGCCGGCCACGTCGTGCTGGCTATCGGCCTCATGGCCTGGGCGCTGACCCAGGTGCAGATCGGGTGGTCGGTTCCGATAGCGCTCTATCTGCTGGCGACCCTGGCCGGGGCCTGCATGATCGTCTGCGCCGTCATGACCATGATCGGCGCTACCGCGCTCGTCTGGGTGCGCTCACGCCACCTCTATTCGATCTTCTTTGGCTTTTGGGAACTGGCGCGCTACCCGCTCAACATCTTCCCGCTTCCCCTGCAGGTACTGATGCTCACCATCGCGCCGCTCGGCTTCATGGCCTATGTCCCGGTCGCAGTGGCCCTCGGCAAACCGGTGCCGCTGCTCGGCGACTGGGCCGGCCCCGCCTCGCTGCTCGCTGGCCCGATCGCCGTGCTCATCGCCATGGCCCACTGGCGCTACTGCCTGCGCAACTACCAGGGCGCCGGCGGCTAACCCAGCAGTAGACCTCATGGTGAGCCTGTCGAACCACGAGGTCGTGCCACCGAAAACTCAGCCTCGACAACCCCAGATTCTCACGCTACACCTTTCACCATGATCCGTTCCGCCGCCACTTTCTCGTTTTGGTTTAGCTATCCGCTCCCGGCGGAGGCTACCGCGCGCTTGATCTGATCTCACAAGATACGACCAAACCCGAAGCCAGCCGCCCCCTTCCCGAGGCGGCTTTTTTGTTGGCCGCCTCGCCCAAAAATCCCCGAGGAGACCACAAGTGCTGAAATCCACCGACGACCTGCGCATCCGCGCCATCAAGGAGCTGACCACCCCGATCGAGGTCATGCGACAACATCCGCGTACCGACGCCGCCACCCGCACCGTCATCAGCGCCCGCCACGCCTTCCATAATATTCTCGCCGGCAATGACGACCGCCTCGCCGTCGTCGTCGGCCCCTGCTCCATTCACGATCCCGCCGCGGCGCTGGATTACGCCAAGCGCCTCGTCGCGCTGCGCGCCTCCCTGGGCGACCGGCTCGAGATCATCATGCGCGTCTATTTCGAAAAGCCCCGCACCACCGTCGGCTGGAAGGGCCTCATCAACGACCCCAACCTCGATGGCAGCTTCGACATCGACACCGGCCTCCACACCGCCCGCGCCCTGCTGCTCGACGTCGCCAACCTCGGCATCCCGGCCGCATGCGAATTCCTCGACATGACCACGCCGCAATACATTGCCGACCTCGTGAGCTGGGCCGCCATCGGCGCCCGCACCACCGAAAGCCAGATTCACCGCGAACTGGCCTCCGGCCTGTCCTGCCCGGTCGGCTTCAAGAACGGCACCGACGGCAATGTGAAGATCGCCCTTGACGCGGTGAGCTCGGCCAGTCAGCCGCATCACTTCCTGGCGGTGACCAAGGATGGCCACTCCGCCATCGCGGCAACCACAGGCAACGAGGATTGCCACATCATCCTGCGCGGCGGCAAAACCACCAATTACGACGCCGCCAGCGTCGACGCCGCTGCCAAGGCTGCCGAAAAATCCGGGCTGCCGCCAGTGATCATGATCGACGCCAGCCACGCCAACTCCTCCAAGAACCCGGAAAACCAGCCAATCGTCCTGGCCGACATCGGGGCCCAGATGGCATCCGGTGACCGCCGCATCATCGGCGTCATGATCGAATCCAACCTCGTCGCCGGACGGCAGGACCTCGTCGAAGGCCGCAGCCTCGTCTACGGCCAGTCGATCACCGACGGCTGCATCGACTGGGATACCACGGTGGTGGCGCTGGAGGCACTGGCCGAAGCGGTGACGCAACGGCGGGCGGCAACGAACCAGCAGGTGGCGTAAGCAAGAATACCCCCTCCTAACCGGGAGGAACCCCACCGGGCTTTCGAAGATCTTGCCACGTTCTCAATCGGTCCCTCCCCCTATCAGGGGGAGGCTAGGAGGGGGTACCTCACGAAGACTCAACTTCGCCACACCTTGACCCCCTCCGCCCATTCCTGTTCTGTCCCCCCATGGCCAGAAACCCGCTCTTCCTCGTCCCGAACATTATCACCATCGCCCGCATCCTGGCGATCATCCCGATCGTTGCGCTGGTGATGAACGGCGACGTCATCCTGCGCCTGATTGCTCTGGTCATCTACGTCATCGCCGCCGCCAGCGACTGGCTCGACGGTTACCTGGCGCGCGCCTGGAACCAGTATTCCCCTCTCGGCCGCATGCTCGACCCCATAGCCGACAAGCTGCTGGTCGGCATCCTCATCGCCGCCCTCGCATGGGATGGCAGCTTTTCGGGCTGGGACATGATCCCGGCCTGCGCCATCCTCTTCCGCGAGTTCTTCGTCTCCGGCCTGCGCGAATTCCTCGGCAACGTGAAAGTGGTCCTGCCAGTGAGCTGGCTCGCCAAATGGAAGACCACCATCCAGCTCGTCGCCCTCGCCATCGTGCTGCTGGAACGCATCGTGCCCGGCCTGCGCCTGACCAGCGACATCGCTTTGTGGGCCGCGGGTGCGCTAACCCTGTGGACCGGTTTCCAGTATCTACGCGCCAGCTGGCCGCATCTGGTCGAAGACCAGAAATGAAGATTCTCTACTTCGCCTGGCTGCGCGAACGCCTCAATCGCGGCGAGGAAGAGGTTTCGCCGCCAGCAACGGTCGCCACCATCGCCGACCTGATCGACTGGCTCGCCGCCCGCGACGAAGCCTTCGCCCTTGCCGTCGAAAAGCGCGCCCTGATCAAAGCCGCCGTTGACGCCAAGCTGGTCCCACACACCGCGTCGATAACGGGCGCAAAGGTCGTGGCGCTGTTCCCGCCGATGACGGGCGGCTGAGATGACCGTCCGCGTCTCCCCCGCCCCCTTCGATCCCGGCGCCGAAACCAACGCCTTCCTCAAGGCCGGCAATGGCGCCGGCGCCGCCGTCACCTTCACCGGCGTCGTCCGCAGCAAGTCCGACGACCCGATCACCGCCCTGACGCTCGAATGCTATCCAGAACTGGCCATCAACCAGCTCAACGACATAGTCGCCAGGGCAACGACCCGCTTCGACCTGTTGGCGGCCACCATCATCCACCGCTACGGCACCCTCGGCCCCGGCGAACCCATCGTCCAGGTGATGACCCTATCCCCCCACCGCGACCCCGCCTTCAAGGCCGCCGAATTCCTGATGGACTACCTCAAGACCGACGCCCCGTTCTGGAAACAGGAAACAGGTCCGAGGGGCACGCACTGGGTCGAGGCCAAAGCCGAAGACGACGCCGCCAAGGCGCGGTGGGAATAGCGGTGTGAACTTTCCAAACTACTTCGCAGCGACATTGCGCCCCCATCCACCGCGCGTCACCATCGGGTCAAGCCCGAGGGTGACGGCCAGTGGTTGGCCGGCAAATGCAATGCAACACAGCGAAACCAACAAAAAAGCCGGGCACTTGGCCCGGCTTCTTCACAAATCGATTCCGCTTATTCCGCCGCAACCCGCTTGGGCTGGACCTCGGCGCTATACGCATCGATCAGCGTGCGGCAACCCTCTGCCGGCTTGAACTTGTACTGCCCGATCTCGCTCACCGGCGTCACTTCCGCGGCGGTGCCCGTCAGGAAGCACTCGTCGAAATCGCCAAGCTCTTCCGGCATGATGTGGCGCTCGGTGACCGTATAGCCGTTGCGCTTGGCCAGCTCGATCAGCGTCTGCCGGGTGATACCATTGAGGAAGCAATCCGGCGTCGGCGTGGTGATGTCCTTGCCCTTGATAAAGAACACGTTGGCGCCCGTGGCTTCCGCCACATAGCCCCGATAGTCCAGCATCAGCGCATCGGCATAGCCATTGGCCATGGCCGCGTCCTTGGACAGCGTGCAGATCATGTAGAGACCGGCCGCCTTGGCAGACGACGGGATCGTCTCCGGCGACGGGCGCTTCCACTTGCTCCATTCGAGGCGGATGCCCTTTAGTTTCTCTTCAACCGAGAAATAGCTCGGCCACACCCATGCGGCGATCGCCAGATGCACCGTATTGTTGCGCGCCGGAACGCTGAGCTCTTCCGAACCACGCCATGCGACGGGGCGGATATAGGCGTCAACCAGGCCGTTCTTTTCGAGAACGGCGCGCTTGGCCTCCTCGATCTGGTCGACCGACCACGGCATTGGCATGTCGAGCGTCTTGGCCGAACGGATCAGCCGTTCGGTGTGTTCGCGCGACTTGAAAATCTCGCCGCCATACGCACGCTCGCCTTCGAACACTGAGCTGGCGTAATGCAGCCCGTGCGTCAGCACGTGAATCTTCGCGTCTTTCCAAGGTTTGAATTCGCCATCAAACCAGATCCAGCCTTCACGCTGGTCCATGGGCACGCCGGCCATGATCCCTCTCCGCATATTTGTTTATTGGCTCGCCTGTGGCGAACAGCTTGGCGCCGATCATGCCCCAGGCCCAAGGCCTTGGCAAACCACAAAGGCTGAGGGATAAGACGGAACGGCGTCCTGATGGGAAGACAATGGCAGCGCACGATAAAAATGTCAACATAGCTGACATAAATTCCGCCCTGCCAAGCGGGGGTGAAACCCTGCCCCTCGACATCATGGGCCTGTTCTTTTTCGCCTATCGCGATTTCACTGGCGATGCCGACGCCCTGCTGGGCCGGCAGGACTTCGGCCGCGCCCATCACCGGGTGCTGTACTTCGTCAATCTGCGCCCCGGCATGCCCGTCGCCGACCTGCTCGACATCCTCAAGATCACCAAGCAGAGCCTGGCACGCGTTCTCCGCCAGTTGATCGACAACGGCTATGTCGAACAGAAAACCGGCCATTCCGACCGCCGCCAGCGCCTGCTCTTCGCCACCGAAAAGGGCCGCCAGTTCTTCCGGACCCTCTCGGCCACCCAGGCCAGCCGTATCGACGCCGCCATATCAAGCCTGCCCCCCGATTCGCGCCGCATCGTCACCCGCTTCCTGGTTGGCATGGTCGACCCCGACGACCGCAATGTGCTGGATCGGTTGAACCTGACGACCGGTCTCTAGATCGGTAGCCCCGTCCGCGCCTTCACCGTGCGAATACTCATATTCGAGTGAATACGCGCCACCCCCGGCAACCGCGCGCTGAGTCGCCGGTGCAGCCGCTCGAAGTCCTCGTGATCGCGACAAACCACCCGCAGGATATAGTCTGACTGCCCGGCCATCAGGTGGCACTCCAGCACCTCCGGAATATCCTGCACAGCGGTCTCGAACGCCTCCAGCGCCGCCTCGCTTTGGCTGATCAGCCCGACCTCGATGAAGAACTGCATCGAGTAGCCCAGCCGGCCTGCGCTCAACACGGCCCGGTAGCCCTCGATCAGTCCCTGTTCCTCCAGTGCCTTGAGACGCCGGTGGCAGGCCGAGGCTGACAAGCCCACCGCATCGCCAAGGACCTGCACGCTCTTTCGGCTATCGCTCTGCAAGGCGCGCAGCAGTTTCCGGTCCACGGCATCGATTTGCAATATCATCGCGATTTTTCTCGGCCTCCTCGAATGTCATTCGAGTTTGGCCAGGAATTGCACAAAAAACGCAAGCACATTCTGCCCGGAGCTTGATCTGTTGTGCGTCATAAGCATTGGGAGGAAAAAATGCTGATCGGCGTACCAAGAGAAATCAAAAACCATGAGTACCGGGTTGGCCTCACGCCCGAAAGCGTGGCGGAGCTGACCCATCTCGGACACCGGGTCCTGGTCGAAACCCAGGCTGGATCAGGCATCGGCGATAGCGACAATGACTACCGCGACGCCGGCGCCGAAATCGCCAACGACGCCCGCGTCGTGTTCGACGCCGCCGACATGATCGTCAAGGTCAAGGAGCCCCAGCCCGCCGAGCGGGCCATGCTCCGCAAGGACCAGATCCTCTTCACCTACCTCCACCTCGCGCCCGACCCGGAACAGACCCGCGATCTCGTCGCGTCGGGCGCAACCTGCATCGCCTATGAAACCGTGACCGACCCGACGGGCGCCCTGCCCTTGCTGAAGCCGATGAGCCAGGTCGCCGGCCGCATGGCGATCCAGGCAGGCGCTACGGCACTGGAAAAAGCTCATGGCGGTCGCGGCGTGTTGCTGGGCGGCGTGCCCGGGGTACAACCAGGCAAGGTCGTCATTCTCGGCGGTGGCGTCGTCGGCTTCCACGCGGCCGAAAACGCCGTCGGGCTACAGGCCGACGTGACCATTCTCGACAAGAGCCCCCTCGCCCTCGAACGGCTCGCCAGCCACTTCGGCGCCAAAGCTCGCGTGCTCTATTCCAACAAGGCGTCCATCGCCGAGCATGTCGCCAATGCCGATCTGGTCATCGGCGCCGTACTGGTGCCCGGCGCCGCCGCACCCAAGCTGGTCACCCGAGCCATGCTCTCCACCATGAAAGCGGGTGCCGTGCTGGTCGACGTCGCCATCGATCAGGGGGGCTGCTTTGAAACCTCGCACGCCACCACCCACGCCGAACCCACCTACGTTGTCGACGGCATCGTCCACTATTGCGTGGCCAACATGCCCGGCGGTGTGGCGCGCACCTCCACTTACGCGCTCAACAACGCCACTCTGCCGCATGTGGCACGACTGGCAAATTTGGGTTGGAAGGACGCACTACGCGCCGATCCACACCTGCGCGCCGGCCTCAACATCTGGCATGGCAAAGTAACCTGCGCCCCGGTGGCGCAGGTTCTGGGCTACGAATTCGTTTCACCAGAAACGGCTCTGGCTATCTAAATGAGGCAAGCCCGGCGCGTAACCGCGCCGGGCCGCACGCGTCTAGTAAACGTAGATAGTCAGTTGTGCGCCCGAGCGCTTCACGGCGAAAACGCGATCAGTGCCGTAATTGCTCCGACCCAGCGACGTGCTGATCAGCGCATCAGACGCCACCGCGTTCTGCAGCACGGGCCCAAGCCCGGAGCCGGCGAGTTGACTGCTCAGCCAGACGCGAACCTCGGGACACACCTGCACCCTTTGGATCGCCACGTTCGATGCCCGCATCCACGAAGCGTCGACCTGCGTTGACCGGATCAGGCGAGCAATCTGGTTAGGCGAGGCTCCGTCGCACGCCGCGCCACCACCACTATTGGCCACACCGCTCCCGGAAAAGCCGGGATTGCTGGGCAATCCTGGATTCCCCGGCGCACCTGGATTGCCGGGTGAACCTGGATTGCCAGGTGCCCCGGGGCCGCCAGGTCCACCGGAATTTCCAGACCCGCCGACCGCGATCCCGATACCGAGGAGATTATCCCCGCCTACATTGGCGGTTACGCCCACGGTATCGTTGAGCAGATCAACATTGGCGTCGAGCAGACCGTTTCCGCTGCCGCTGGAGATATTGGCAGTCGCCAATCCTTCACTGCCGCCAACATTGAGATCGACCAAATTGCCGTCGCCTCCGCCGAGACCGACATTCACTAGGCCGCCGGACGACGCCTCACCAGATCCAAGAGTGACGAGCCCACCACCACCATCACCGCCGAGCAAGTTACCCAGCAGATCTTGAGCGTGAGAGGGCATAACTGCACCAGCAAGTAGGACGCTGGCGAAAACAACTGAAACAGCGTTACGCATAGACATCTCCTTCCAAGCAACCACTATGGTCACGAAGAAGGTACGAGCGATGTATTCCGCCTGTTTCAACTCCTCACCAGGCACGCGAATACATGGGAAACAGCGACATAAAGCGAGCGTAGAAATTTTCTTAGCTTGATATTACAAGTAAATGCTGATGTGTGGAAAAGTCGCAGCAATTTGTACGACCGTGAAAAAGGGCGCGAAACAGAGTTTCGCGCCCCCACCGGAGACACCACAAAGGAGCGTCAGCCTCTGCAGCAGTCCACCGATCGCTTGGCATCCAGGGAGGAAGCGGATGCCAAATCTGGTTCCGATTTGCA
Source organism: Devosia lacusdianchii (assembly GCF_022429625.1). Taxonomy (NCBI): domain Bacteria; kingdom Pseudomonadati; phylum Pseudomonadota; class Alphaproteobacteria; order Hyphomicrobiales; family Devosiaceae; genus Devosia; species Devosia lacusdianchii. The sequence goes on from NZ_CP092483.1 coordinate 2,870,516, forward strand.
GCTCGCCGCAGCACGGTTCCCCCACTCAACGACACGAGCGGACAAGAGTTCCCACCACTTCTATCTGTGATCGGAAACAGGCCATGTGGCACCCCTCGAAAACGGCCACAATCGCCTTGCAGCCTGTTGCTCGACCGGGAGAAAAATCATGACCTCAAAGAGTTACCTGACTCCAATCGCCCTGCTGGGCACCCTCGCCCTCTTCGCCACACCAGCCATTGCCGATGGCGCCGTAGCCAATGACCTCGTGGGTACCAGTTGGCGACTAGTGGAGCTGAACGGGTCGCCAACCGATGACGCGATCAGTTCGACCCTTGTCATCTCGGCCGATAATGTGGGCGGCAATGGCGGATGCAATAGCTTTGGCGGCGACCTCAAGCTCACCCCCACAAGCATCGATATCCATCAAATCGTGTCCACCATGATGGCTTGCGATGGCCTGTCCCAGGAACAGGCCTACTTTGCCGCACTGGAAGCGGCCGACGGCTACAGCATCGTCGATGGCGATTTGGTCTTGAGCGGCCCCGGAGCATCCAGCCTCGCGCGCTTGTCGCCCGCCGAGTAAAAGCCCCGCGCCATTTCAGGCACGGGGCCGAGGTAGTGGTGCAAACAACCTCTGCCGAAGAATACTTCGGTGACCCGACCATAGTGCAAATTGCCTGTCGGGTCATCACTCAGCCGCAGAACGCACAAATATTAAGCACACCGCGAGAGTGCTGCTCAGATAATCAGCAATCGCCGACACCCCGCGAGAGGGCCCCGCTCGGCTGCCGCGTGCACACCATCAGCAATTGAAGCTGAATCAATGCTTTGAGCCTTCACGCCAAGCGCTGGCATGGCCTTTGCAACTACCTCGACGGTGCAAACACACATCTGTCGGAGGTAAACATGACAGTAGGAAACCGCGCGATTGCGGGGCTGGGGCTGGGCGTGGCTATGACTATGGGCGCAATTGCCATTCCGGCATTCGCCCAGGATGAGACAATCAAGGTTGGCGTCCTGCATTCGCTGTCGGGCACGATGGCCATTTCTGAGACGACGCTCAAGGACACCATGCTGTTCCTGATCGACGAGCAGAACAAGAAGGGCGGCCTGCTGGGCAAGCAACTCGAAGCCGTCGTCGTCGATCCCGCCTCCGACTGGCCGCTGTTTGCCGAAAAGGCCCGCGAGCTGATCGAAGTCAACGGCGTTGCCGCGGTGTTCGGCTGCTGGACCTCCTCCTCGCGCAAGTCGGTCCTGCCGGTCTTCGAGGAACTGAACTCGATCCTGTTCTACCCCGTCCAATACGAGGGTGAAGAAAGTCAGCGCAACGTGTTCTACACCGGCGCGGCTCCCAACCAGCAGGCCATCCCGGCCGTCGACTACCTGATGGAAAACGAAGGCGTCGAGCGCTGGGTGCTCGCCGGCACCGACTATGTCTATCCGCAGACCACCAACAAGATCCTTGAGCAATACCTCATGGACAAGGGCGTCGCCGCCGAAGACATCATGATCAACTACACACCCTTCGGTCATTCCGATTGGCAGACCATTGTCTCCGACATCAAGACCTTCGGTTCGACCGGCAAGAAGACCGCCGTCGTCTCGACCATCAATGGCGACGCCAACGTGCCGTTCTACAAGGAACTCGCCAACCAGGGCATCAAGGCCGAGGACATCCCGGTCGTGGCCTTCTCGGTCGGTGAAGAAGAACTCGCCGGTTTCGACACCACCCCGCTGGTTGGCCACCTCGCCGCCTGGAACTACTTCCAGTCGGTCGATGTCCCGGAAAACGAGGCTTTCATCTCGGCCTGGCAGACCTTCATGAATGACCCGGAAAAGGTCACCAATGACCCGATGGAAGCCACCGTCATCGGCTTCAATCTCTGGGTCCAGGCCGTTGAAAAGGCCGGCACCACCGACACCGACGCCGTGCTCGACGCCATCATCGGCCTCGAAACCCCCAACCTGACCGGCGGCATCGCCAAGATGCTCCCGAACCACCACCTGACCAAGCCGGTGCTGATCGGTGAAATCCAGGCCGACGGCCAGTTCGAAGTCGTCTCCGAATCCGACCTCGTCCCCGGCGACGCGTGGTCCGACTTCCTGCCCGAATCCAAGATGATCGAAGCCGATTGGACGGCCCCGATCTCGTGCGGCAACTACAATACCGAAACCAAGACCTGCGGCGGCGCCAGCTAAGCCCGCCTGCTGCATCCGACGAGGGCGGCCTTGCCGCCCTCGTCTTCCGACTGATCGACGCATGAGGCCAACGATGAACGCAATCAGCCTTCTCCGCACTATCGCGCTCTTCCTTGCTCTCACTCTCGGCCTCGCCAACCCCGCCCAGGCGCAGGTCGCCGACGCTGAGCTCACGCCCCTGGTCGACGCTCTCGCTCCGGGTAACTTCAAGGATCGCGAAGCCGCCATCGGCGTTCTCGTCGCCACCGGCGATCCGCGCGTCGTGCCCGTGCTCGAAGTCCTGCTCGAGGGCGAACTCTATTTCGACGAGGCCAGCGGCAAGGTCGTCTTCACGTCGGAGGCCGGCGGCGAAGGCACCATTTCCGACCCGGTCACCGGCGCCGAACTGCCCGATCTCACCGAGGACGGGCTCGACAAGGTGAAGGTCAATAACGGCCTGCGCCGTGTGCTGCGCACTGCAATCGGCCAGATGACCCTGCTGAGCGAAGACCCCGACGTCCGCCTCTTTGCCGCCCAGTCCATCCTGCGCGACGCCGATCCGGCCCAGCTTGAACTGCTCGACAGCGCCATCGCCGCCGAGACCGATGCCGGCATCAGGCGCGTCATGGAGCAGGCCCGCGCCGCCATTATCCTAAAGACCCCGGACGCCTCGGTCGAGGACTGGGAGGCCGCCATTCCCGTGGTCCAGGCCATCGGCGGCCGCGATGCGCTCAATACGCTGACCACCGCGCTCAACACCGCACCCGAAGCGGTCAAGCCCGCCATCCAGACCGCCATAGACGGCCTGGCCCGCGACCGCGCCGTCTGGGATGTGGCGCAGAATGTCTGGTTCGGGATTTCCCTTGGTTCAGTTCTGTTGCTGGCCGCCATCGGCCTCGCCATCACCTTCGGCGTCATGGGCGTCATCAACATGGCCCATGGCGAAATGGTGATGCTGGGCGCCTACACCACCTTCGTGGTGCAGGAAGTCATCCGCCAGAACTACCCCGGCCTGTTCGACTGGTCCCTCGCCATTGCTCTGCCGCTGGCCTTCCTTGTCACCGGCCTCATCGGCATCGCGATCGAACGCGGAGTCATCCGCTTCCTCTACGGTCGCCCCCTCGAAACCCTCCTCGCCACCTGGGGTCTGTCGCTCATCATCCAGCAGGCCGTGCAGCGCATCTTCACCGCCAACATTCGCGAAGTCGGCAACCCAAGCTGGATGTCCGGTTCCTTCGAACTCGGCGGCCTCGCCATCACGTGGAACCGCTTCTATATCGTCATCTTCGCGGGCCTTGTCTTCCTGACCCTGCTGATGGTGCTCAAATACACCGCCATTGGCCTCCACATGCGCGCTGTCACCCAAAACCGCCGCATGGCCTCATCAATGGGCATCCGAACCCCGCTCGTCGACGCCATGACCTTCGGCCTCGGCTCCGGCATTGCCGGCCTCGCCGGCGTGGCCCTCAGCCAGATCGGCAACGTTTCGCCCAACCTTGGGCAGGGCTACATCATAGACAGCTTCATGGTCGTGGTCTTCGGCGGCGTGGGCAATCTCTGGGGCACCCTGGTCGGCGCCCTCACGCTTGGCATCGCCAACAAGTTCATCGAGCCCTATGCCGGCGCCGTGCTGGGCAAGATCATCATCCTCGTCCTCATCATCCTCTTCATCCAGCGCCGCCCGCGCGGCCTCTTCGCGCTCAAGGGACGCTCGATCGAAGCATGATTACCCAGGCCCTCTTCCGTGCCCTCGATCGCAAGGCCATCTGGATCGTCGCGATCCTGCTGCTTGTCGCCATCGCCGTACCCGCCTCCAACCTGCTGCTGCCATCAGGCCACCCGCTGCGCCTGCCCAATTACGCCGTCCCGCTTTTCGGCAAATACCTGACCTATGCCATGCTCGCCTTGGCACTCGACCTGGTCTGGGGTTATTGCGGCATTCTCTCTCTCGGCCACGGCGCCTTCTTCGCAATCGGCGGCTATGCCATGGGCATGTATCTGATGCGCCAGATCGGCACCCGCGGCGTCTACGCCAACCCTACCCTGCCCGATTTCATGGTCTTTCTGAACTGGAAGGAACTGCCCTGGTACTGGCTCGGCATGGACAATTTCTGGGTCGCCATGATCATGGTGGTTCTCGTTCCGGGCCTGCTGGCCTTCGTTTTCGGCTTCCTCGCCTTCCGCAGCCGCGTCACCGGCGTCTATCTCTCCATCATCACCCAGGCCATGACCTACGCCCTGCTGCTGGCCTTCTTCCGCAATGACATGGGCTTTGGCGGCAATAACGGCCTGACCGATTTTAAGGATATCCTGGGTCAATCCATCTCGGCGCCGACCACCCGCGCCAGCCTCTTCGCCGCCTCGGCCATCGCCCTTGCCCTGGCCGTCCTCGCCTGCTCGATGATCGTCAATTCCAAGCTCGGCAAGGTCCTGATTGCCGTCCGCGACGCCGAAAGCCGCACCCGCTTCCTCGGTTATCGCGTCGAATATGTGAAGCTCTTCGCCTTCGTCGTCTCCGCCATCATCGCCGGGATAGCCGGGGCGCTCTACGTCCCCCAGGTCGGCATCATCAACCCCAGCGAATTCGATCCGGCAAACTCCATCGAAGTCGTCATCTGGACCGCCGTCGGCGGCCGCGGCACCATTATCGGGCCGATCATCGGCGGCATCCTGGTCAATGTCGGCAAATCGTACTTCACCGGCGCCTTCCCCGAATACTGGCTCTTCGCGCTCGGCGCGCTGTTCGTCGTGACCACTCTGTTCCTGCCCAAAGGCATCGTCGGCCTCATCGGCCAATATCGCGCTGCGACCACCAAACGCGAACAGCACGCCCCCACGCCTAAACAGGTCGAAGCCGGCGTCGATCCCCAACCCAATCCGGCGGAGTAGACCATGTCCGAGGCATCCGAAAAGCTCGGGACCATGCTTTACCTCGACGGCGTCTCAGTCGCCTTCGACGGTTTCAAGGCGATCAACAACCTGTCGATCATCGTCCACCCCGCCGAAATGCTGGCCATTATCGGCCCCAACGGCGCCGGCAAGACCACAATGATGGACATCATCACCGGCAAGACCCGTCCCGACGACGGCCAGGTCCTGTTCGACGGCCGCACCGATCTGACCAAACTCGACGAAGCCGCCATCGCCAATCTGGGCATCGGCCGCAAGTTCCAGAAGCCGACGGTGTTCGAGTCCCACACCGTCTGGGACAATATCGAGATGGCGCTCAAGAAGCCGCGCGGCGTCTTCGCCACCCTGTTCTACACCGCCGACGATGCCGACATCGCCCGCATTACTGAAATCCTCGAAACCGTGCGCCTCATCGCCCGCAAAGACGACTATGCCGCCAATCTCAGCCACGGCCAGAAGCAGTGGCTCGAAATTGGCATGCTGCTGGCCCAGGACCCCAAGCTGCTGCTGGTCGACGAACCCGTCGCCGGCATGACCGACGCCGAAACCGTCGAAACCGCCAAGCTGCTCAAGGACATCGCCAAGACCCGCTCGGTCGTTGTCGTCGAACACGACATGAGCTTCGTCCGCGAACTCGGCTCCCGCGTCACCTGCCTCGCCGAAGGCGCGGTCCTCGCCGAAGGCAGCCTCGACCAGGTCAGCGCCAATCCGGTGGTGATCGAGAGGTATCTGGGACGATGAGGGCAGAACTCGCAGTCGACGCCCTCCCCCTTGTGGGGAGGGATCAAGGGTGGGGGTGGGCCACACGCACCAGGCCCACCATCACTCCCACCCCGGCCCTCCCCACAAGGGGGAGGGAGAAGGAAGAGCAATGAGTACCGCCCTCTCCATAAACGCCATCGACCTGCATTATGGTGCTGCCCAGGCGCTCAAATCAGTGTCCATTGCGTGCAAACCCGGGCGCATCACCGCCGTGCTCGGCCGCAATGGCGTGGGCAAGTCCTCCACCCTGCGCGCCATCACGGGCGTCAACAACATCTCGGCCGGGGAAATCACCTTCGGCGACGAGGTCCTGCGCAAGGCCCCGCCCTATAAACGCGCCCGCATGGGCATCGGCTATGTGCCCCAGGGACGCGAGATCTTCCCGCTGCTCACGGTGAAGGAAAATCTGGAAACCGGCTATGCCGGCCTGCCCCGCGCCGACAAGACCATTCCGCCCTACATCTTCGAACTATTCCCCGTGCTGAAGTCCATGCTGGGCCGGCGCGGTGGAGACCTCTCGGGCGGCCAGCAGCAACAGCTCGCCATCGGGCGCGCGCTGGTCACCCGACCCAAGGTCCTAGTGCTCGACGAGCCCACCGAGGGCATTCAACCCTCCATCATCAAGGATATCGGCCGCGCGCTGCAATTCCTGCGTGACGAGAAGGGAATGGCCATCCTTCTGGTCGAACAGTTCCTCGACTTCTGCCGGGAGGTCGCCGACGACATCTATGTGATGGATCGCGGCGAGATCCGGCATGCAGGACCGGCCAGCGATCTGGACTTGCCCGAGGTGCGGCGTCACCTCATGGTCTAGACGCAGAAACGCCCGGCCGGAGCCGGGCGTCGGAGGGATTAGGTCGGAATGAACCGCTTACATTGCGCCGCCCAGACCAGCCTCAGTGCACTGCTCGAGGGTGATCGTGTCGAGGTCGATCGTCGAGGTAGCGGCTTCCACCTCGTTCACGGCCGGGGCATTGTCGACGGTAGCATCGGCAGCGCCGGCGCTGTCATCGGCGGTGGTATCGCTATCGGTCAGCGAGCCGCTCGCTTCGGCGGTCACAAGCTGCTCACAGCGCTCGGTAACAGCCGGCAAGTCTTCAGCGGAAACTTCGACGCCACCCAGCATAGTCTGCGCAAATGCAGTACCAGAAAGAAGCATGGCAGCAGAAAGGGCGACAGCAGAAACAACAGATTTAACGTGCATTTTCTTTGGCCTTCTGAAAAATCTCTATGAAAGAGCGTTTGCTCATCTTGAAAACGTGCCACCTTGAAAAACGTTGCCATAAAAATTCTGTCTGACAGCATCAACACTGCGACGGTACGGCTTCAGCGCGCCCATGGCGTCGGCGGCATAACCACCAAGCAGCGCGATGGCCATACTCACCTAGCCACCCTCTACCAGGAGGGCTGCGCGAAGATACGCTTGCCGCATACCCACACCCACGCACTCGAAGCCGTGCTGATCAATACCGCTGGCGGCTTGACCGGTGGCGATAACATGACCTGGTCTGCGGATATTGCCGCCGGTGGCCAGGTGGTTCTGACCACACAAGCCTGCGAGCGCATATATCGTTCCATCGGTGGCGCCGCGCGCGTCGAAACGAAGCTGTCGGTTGGCATTGGCGCTCACCTCGACTGGCTGCCGCAAGAGACGATCCTGTTTGAATCGAGCCAGCTCGATCGGCGCATCGACATCGACCTAGCCGACGACGCCAGCCTCACCGCTGTTGAGGCCATCCTGCTGGGTCGCGACGCCATGGGCGAAATAGCTCTGAATGCCCGCCTGCGCGACAACTGGCGTATTCGCCGCAACGGTCGGCTCATCCATGCCGAGGCGACCCGGCTCGATGGCACCATCGCCGAGCGCGAGGCGCTGTCGCTCCTTGCCGGACGCCGCGCCTTCGCCACCGTCCTCCATGTCGCCGCCTCCGCCGATCACTGCGCCGCCCAGATGGCGCGGCTTCGCGCCATCCTGCCGCAGGATGGCCGGATTGCCGCCAGCGCCAATGGTGAACGGCTCGTCGTCCGCGTCCTGGCCCAGACTGGGCTTGCGCTCCGCCGGCTGATCGTTCCAGTTCTTGCCGAACTCTCCGGCGCCGGCACGCTGCCACGCCTCTGGCATTTCTAGGACAGACCCATGAACCTCACGCCCCGAGAAAAAGACAAACTCCTGATAGCAATGGCGGCCATCGTCGCCCGCAAGCGGCTCGAGCGCGGCGTCAAGCTCAACCATCCCGAAGCCATCGCGCTCATCACCGATTTCGTCGTCGAGGGCGCCCGCGACGGGCGTCCGGTGGCCGAGCTGATGGAGGCCGGCGCCCATGTCGTCACCCGCGCCCAGGTGATGGAGGGCATCGCCGAGATGATCCACGACGTTCAGGTCGAAGCCACCTTCCCCGACGGCACCAAGCTCGTCACTGTTCACCAGCCCATCCGGTAGGAGCCCAGCATGATCCCAGGTCAGGTCATCCCCAAGGCCGGCGACATCGAACTCAACGTCGGCGCCACGCAGATCGTCATCGAAGTGGCCAATACCGGCGACCGTCCGATCCAGGTCGGCTCGCATTATCATTTCTTCGAGACCAATGCCGGCCTGCGCTTCGACCGCGACCGGGCGCGTGGCATGCGCCTCGATATCGCCGCCGGCACTGCGGTACGCTTCGAGCCCGGACAGACGCGCGAAGTCCGTCTCATCCCGTTGGGCGGCGACCGAACCGTCTATGGCTTTCGCCAACAGATCATGGGAGCGCTGTGATCTCCCGCACTCAGCATCGAGAATCTGGTTCGCCACCATGGCGTGGCGGCCGCTTAAGTGCTTTAAGGGCGCCCATCTTCTCGGATCGGGACCGCCGCCATGACCAAGGAACAAGACTTCAAGATCCGCTTCGCCACCGTGCTGAAGGATTTTCAGCAGAATGGCACCAAGGATCCCGAGATCATGTGGCTGGTCGGCACCCTGGCCTCCGACCTTGCCGACGACCTCAAGAGCGCGAGCTGGTCGGCGGCCAAGTCGGTCACCGACAAGGCGACCTACGACAACCTGCTGAAAGTGTTCGAGACGCGCGGCACCGAGCATCATCGCGAGGGGCGCGAGAAGCACGCTTACGCCATCCAGCTCCTGGCGATCTCGCTCATCGCGGGCACGCAACGCCGCGACCCGGAAATGGCTGCCGGCGAGCAATTGCTCGATCACGTCATCGACACAGCAGTGGCCGTACATCGCCAGGCCAAGCAGGCCAGGGCCAACTAGACCGCCACACGACTTCAGTCGCAGCTATCGATCGCCGCTCGCCTCCTTGCGGGCCAGCGGCCGCAAGCTTGTGCGCCCTCGCATCCCTCACCACGCCAGACGGAGCCATCTGATGCCCGCTCGCATCTCCCGCGCCACCTATGCCGACATGTATGGCCCCACCACCGGCGACCGCGTCCGGCTGGCCGATACCGAGCTCTTCATCGAGGTCGAGAAGGACTTCACCACCTACGGTGAAGAGGTCAAGTTCGGCGGCGGCAAGGTTATCCGCGACGGCATGGGCCAGAGCCAGAAGACGCGGGCCGAAGGCGCGGTAGATACCGTCATCACCAATGCCCTGATCGTCGACCACACCGGCATCTACAAAGCCGATATCGGCCTCAAGGACGGCATCATCGCCGCCATCGGCAAGGCGGGTAATCCCGATACCCAGTCCGGCGTCACCATCGTCATCGGCCCCTCCAGCGAAGTCATCGCCGGCGAAGGTCGCATCCTCACCGCTGGCGCCTTCGACGCCCATATCCATTTCATCGCCCCTCAGCAGATCGAGGAAGCGCTGATGAGTGGCGTCACCACCATGCTCGGCGGCGGCAGCGGCCCGGCCCATGGCACGCTCGCCACCACCTGCACCGGCGCCTGGCACATCCAGCGCATGATCGAGAGCTTTGACGGTTTCCCGATGAACCTGGCCCTCGCCGGCAAGGGCAATGCCTCGCTCCCGGCCCCGCTCGCCGAAATGATCCTCGCCGGCGCCTCCTGCCTCAAGCTGCACGAGGATTGGGGCACGACCCCCGCCGCCATCGACAATTGCCTGTCTGTCGCCGACGATTACGACGTGCAGGTGATGATCCATACCGACACCCTCAACGAATCCGGCTTCGTCGAAGACACCATCGCCGCCTTCAAGGGACGCACCATCCACGCCTTCCACACCGAAGGCGCCGGCGGTGGTCACGCGCCCGACATCCTGCGCGTCGCCGGCCTGCCCAACGTCATCCCCTCCTCGACCAACCCGACCCGGCCCTACACCGTCAACACCATCGCCGAGCATCTCGATATGCTGATGGTCTGCCACCACCTCTCGCCATCGATTCCCGAGGACGTCGCCTTCGCCGAAAGCCGCATCCGCAAGGAAACCATCGCCGCCGAGGACATCCTGCACGATATGGGTGCACTCTCGATCATCTCGTCGGACAGCCAGGCCATGGGTCGCGTTGGCGAAGTGCTCATCCGCTGCTGGCAAACGGCAGACAAAATGAAGAAACAGCGCGGCAGGCTGGCAGAAGAAACTGGCGAAAACGACAACTTCCGCGTCAAGCGCTACATTGCCAAATACACCATCAACCCCGCCATCGCCCATGGCATGAGCCGGCATATCGGCTCCGTCGAAGTCGGCAAACGTGCCGACCTGGTTCTCTGGAACCCCGCCTTTTTCGGGGTGAAGCCTGAGATGATCCTGCTCGGCGGCTCGATCGCGGCCGCTCCAATGGGCGATCCCAACGCCTCCATCCCCACGCCGCAGCCAATGCACTACCGGCCCATGTTCGCGTCCTTCGGCAAGTTGCGCACCCGATCATCCGTCACCTTCGTCTCGCAGGCCGCCTACGACGACGGTTTGCGCAACAAGCTGGGCGTCGACAAGCAGATGCTGCCGGTCTCCAATACCCGCGGCGGCATCGGCAAGGCGGCGATGATCCACAATTCAGCAACGCCCGACATTCAGGTCGATCCGGAAACCTATGAAGTGCGGGCCGATGGCGAACTCCTCACCTGCGAACCATCAACGGTTTTGCCGATGGCGCAACGCTACTTCCTTTTCTAGTCGCCACATGCCGCGTGCGATGGCATATGACGGCGACGAGGGAGTTTCATGCCAAAGCCATCTGCCACCATCGATCCCATGCGAACCCTGCAGGCCGACAAAGCCGTGCTGGAAGCCCGCCGCCTGCGCGAAGCCGGCAAGATCGACCAGGCTGCAGCTCTCGCCGCCCAGATCGTCCAGGCCGAGCCAACCCATGTCGGCGCGCTTCGGCTTATGGGCCAGCTGGCGATGCAGACCGGTGCGACCGATATCGGCATCGTCTGCTTTTCGCGCGCGCTGGCCGTGACGCCCCGGTCGCTCGATACTCTGCTGGAGCTTGGTAACGCGCTGCTGGCCGGCCAACGCCCCGCCGAAGCCCTGACCGCCTTTAAGAAAGGCCTGACCTTGCGTCCCAACGATGGCGCCCTGTTCCGCGGCCTTGGTCAAGCACAGTTGGACATGGGCAATCGCGCCGACGCCCTCAAGAGCTTTCGCAAGACCCTCTCCGTCCTGCCCTACGACCAATACGCCGCACACATGATCGCCGCGCTCACCGGCGAAGCGAGCAAGACCTCGGGCGGCTACGTGCCCGACCTCTTCGATACCTATGCCAACATTTTCGATGAACACCTGACCGGCACGCTGGAATACCGCGTACCCGAGCTGATCCGCGAAACGCTTCTGGCGCGCCAGGCCACCCCGCACACCATGCTCGACATCGGCTGCGGTACCGGCCTGACAGGCGCCGCGCTGCATGAGATCGTCGCCGAGAAAGACGGCATCGACATCTCGCCGAAAATGGTCCGCAAGGCGCTTGAACGCGACATTTATCGTTACCTGCGTACCGGCGACGCCGTGGAGGCTATGGCCTCTGACGCAAATCTGTCCGGCCCCTATGATCTGGTGACGGCGGCCGACGTCTTCATCTACATGGGTCCGCTTGAAGCCGTTTTCGCAGCGGTCGCCCGCGCCCTCGCCCCGGCCGGGCTGTTCGCTTTCTCGGTCGAGACCGTGCCCGGCGAGCAGGTCACCGTCCGCTCAAGCGGCCGCTTTGCCCATCCGACTCCTTACCTTGCCGACCTTGCCGCTGAGCAGAGCTTCACCATCCTGGAGCAGCGCGATATTCAGGTCCGCCGCGAACGCAACCTGCCCATTTCAGGCGCGCTCTATTTGCTTGCCCGCACCTGAACGATCTTGTTGGCAGACCGCAGAAGCGCCAATACTGCTCCCGGCAACACAGCCAGGGCACAGGGGGCTTCGTGATGGTCTACATCTTCGCAATTCTCATCGGCGTCATTGCGGGCCTGCGTGCCGCGACGCCGCTCGCCGCTATCAGCTGGGCGGGCTATCTCGGCTGGATCGACTTCAGCGGAACGCAGGTCAGCTTCATCGGCCACATCATCACCGTGCTGATCCTGACCGCGCTAGCCATAGCCGAACTGGTTGCCGATCAACTACCCTCGACACCCAGCCGCAAGGTGCCGGTGCAGTTTGGCACCCGCATCGTGATGGGCGCTATCGCCGGCGCTTTGCTGCCGGGCAACTGGATTATCGGCCTTGTGCTGGGCGCCGTCGGCGCCGTTATCGGTACCTATGTTGGTGCCGATATTCGCAGCCGTCTGGCCAAGGCCTTTGGCCGCGACCTGCCCGCCGCGCTTATCGAAGACGTAGTGGCGGTCGCCGGTGCCCTGTTGATCGTTTACTTGGTCTGATCGGGATGGTGGCCGTCACGGGGTTGCGCTAGCTTTCGGCAAACAGGAGCCCTGCGTGATCTACGTCACTGCCACCTTCCGCATCCGTCCCAGCACGATCGAGCCTTTCGTGGAGGCAGCCTATGTGCTGATCGACACCGCACGGCGACAGCCCGGCTGCGTCTATTACGACCTGCATGCCAGCGTCACCGATCCGGATCGGCTCGTCTGCATGGAGCGATGGAGCGACCGCGCCTCATTCGATGCTCACCTGGCATCATCGCAGGTGGCCGCCTTCAGCGCCGCCATCGAGCCATTCGTGGTGTCCTCCAATGTCGAGATCATCCATCCGGATCACATCGAGGTCATCTGACCCAATTTCGCCGCTTGTGCATGTAGCATCGCGGTCTCCAGCGCCCGGAGTTTACCCATGACGACGAAGTCGATCGCCGCCCTGACCGCCCTTGCCCTTCTCGCACCGCTTCCGGCAAGCGCCGTTGAGTCGACATTGCAATTGCAGCTCAGCACCGACCAGGATTTCGAGCGTCGTACCATTACCTATGACTGCGGGGCCGAGACGCCGATTCAAGTGATCTACCTCAATGCTGTTCCCAACTTCCTGGCGGTCGTTCCCATCGCCGACGAACCACAGCCGCTGGTTTTCGTTTCGGTCGTTTCGGCATCGGGCGTGCGCTACGTCTCCGGTCACTGGGTCTGGTGGACCAAAGGTCCGGAAGCCACTCTCTACGATGCGACGCTGGGCGACGATGCGGAGCCGCTGTTGACCTGCTCCGAGTTCAACGACACGCCCTGATGGCAACATGGGTCTTCAATCGACCCAGCCGAGCAGCTATGGTGTACGCAAGGTTGGGAAGCCTTTGACTGCCGGTCCGCTCGGAAAGACCACAGATGCTCCGCGCCATTACTCACCTGCCCGCCAACCATGGACGCGGCGCGCCTGCCGACTCCATCACCCTCGCCCATGATGAGCGCCGCCTGCGCCGCAAGCTGCTGACCTTCAGGGGTGGCACCGAGGTGATGGTCGACTTCCCCCAGACAGTGACGCTCGATCATCGCGGTGCGCTGGAACTGGACGACGGCCGCATCGTCGAAATCGTCGCGGCCGAGGAAGCGCTCTATGAAATTCGCGGGCGCGACACGGCTCATCTCGTGCGCCTAGCCTGGCACATCGGCAATCGTCATACTTCTGCGCAACTTGAACAGGGCCGCATCCTGATCAAGCGCGACCATGTGCTCAGGACCATGCTCGAGGGGTTGGGCGCCACGGTCACCAATGTGTCGGAGCCGTTCTTTGCCGAACACGGCGCCTATCACAGCCACGGCGAGCAAGGCCACGCATTGCTCGCCCGATGACCACCAGGAATGACCTGCAGAAGCTGCTGACCTGGCTGTCCCCGGCGTTCCCAGTGGGTGCCTTCGCCTGGTCGGCCGGGCTTGAGGCAGCCATCGTTGGTGGCACGGTGCATGACCGCGCCTCGACGCAGCAATGGGTCGAAGGCAACCTGACGCACGGCTCGCTGCGAACAGACGCCATCCTCTTCGCCCATGCCCACCGGGAGGCGGCCGATCCCCCTGCCCTCCAGGGGCTTGCCGACCTCTGCCTCGCGCTCACGCCCGCCCGTGAGCGGCACGACGAGACTACCGTCACCGGAGCGTCCTTTGCCAAGGCGGCAAAGGCCTGGCCCACGCCTGTTTTGGCCAGCCTCCCGGATCCTTGCCCCTACCCCATCGCGGTCGGCGCCGTTGCCGCCGGTCACGCCATCGATATTGAATCCGGCCTGCTCGCCTACCTCACCGCCGCCGTCCATTCCCAGGTGTCGGTCGCCGTGCGGCTCGTCCCTATCGGCCAATCCGACGGACTCGCCATCATGGCCGCGCTGGAGCCGGCCATAGCCTCGACCGCGGCGCTGTGCCAGCATGCCGCACTGGACGATATTGGCTCGGTGGCCTACGCGGCTGATATTGCACAGATGACCCACGAAACCCTGACGACGAGAGTTTTCCGCTCATGAGCATGCTCATTGCCGCCTTCATGTTCATCGCCCTGCTGGCCGTCAGCGTCGCGCATTTCCTGTGGTCGATCGGGCGCACCTGGCCCATTCGCGAGGAAAAGCTCCTCGCCCAGACCGTTGTCGGCTTTCGCGATATCGAACGCATGCCGCCCAAGCTCGCATCCTTTGCCGTCGCCGTGGCGACGCTTGCCGCCGGCGTCCTGGCTCTGGCGCTCGCCGACCATACCAGCGGTGGCCTGCCGCTGACGCTGCTCAGCCTGCCGCTGGCCGCCATCTTCCTCGCGCGCGGCGTCGTCGGCTACACAGCCTGGTGGGCCGAGAAGACGCCGCAGCCGAACTTCCGGCTCAATGATCGCAGGGTCTATTCCCCCATCTGCCTGTTTCTCGGCGCCGGCTTTCTCGCTCTCGTCATCCTGAGGCTGATATGAAATCCCCGAACGGCCCCCTGCGGATCGGCATAGGCGGCCCTGTGGGCTCCGGCAAGACGACGCTCTGCGAAATGCTCCTCAAGGCGATGCGTGATCGCTACTCCATGGCCGTCGTCACCAACGACATCTACACCCGCGAGGATGCGCTGATCCTGGCCAGGGTCCAGGCCATCTCGGAAGACCGCATCGTCGGCGTCGAAACCGGCGGCTGCCCGCATACCGCTATCCGCGAAGACGCCTCGCTCAATCTGGCGGCGATCGACGACCTCAACCGCAAGTTTCCCGATCTCGACATCATCCTGATCGAAAGCGGCGGCGACAACCTGGCGGCGACGTTCTCGCCTGATCTGGCCGACATCACGCTTTACGTCATCTCGGTCGCCCAAGGCGAAAAGATCCCGCGCAAGGGCGGCCCCGCCATCTCCAGGTCCGACCTGCTGGTGATCACCCATACCGACCTGGCGCCCTATGTCGGCGCCAGCCTCGAAGTCATGGAAAGCGACACCCAGGAGGTGCGCGACGGTCGCCCCTACGTCTTCACCGACCTGCTCCGCCGCGAAAGCCTCGACCAGATCATCGCCTTCATCGAAAAGTCCGGCGGATTAGTGGAAATTCAAGCGGCGGAGTGACCACGCGGCGAACACATTCCACCAGATGAATACGCCGGACCCTTTCGGATCCGGCGTATTGGCCCAGCTCGGGGGTAGCTGGGCGCCAGGGCGTGGACCGGCAAGACCCGGGTCAATGCGCCCTAATACAGGAAGATTTCTGGATTGCCCTTCGGGTCGGCGACCGCAACCACCCGGTTCACGTCGATATGGTTGGCGCTGAACCACGCATTGAGGGCGGTGTCGGCGCGGATGGCGTCACGGAACTTGCCGAGTTGGCTCGCCTTGGCCGTTTCTGCGCTGGCGATCTTGGCCTGGTCAGCGGCCGGATAGAGCGCCTTGGTGTCGAAGGTCTTGATGCTGGTCGCCTTGTCGAGGAAGGCCAGGTCGCCGGCGGTCCAGCTGCCGATCATGTCCACCAGATTGGCGACCGGCACGATTTCGGTTTTCACACCCATCGTGACCTTGGCGGTGTCGGCCGTCGCGGCGAAAGCGGCGGTACCAGGCACGGCGAGAATGGCAGCGAGCAGCACTGCCGCCGATAGGTTGCGCATCGGGTTCATTTTGAGCTCCATACGATTTACGAGATTAGGCCGCAGGGTTCTGCGAGCGGTCATCGGCGTGATATCGCGTCGACGGCTGCTATATGGCTCTTGCCGAACGGCGGATATTGGATCGATTGAGGGTATTGTGGCGGCATGATTTCGGCTTTCCGGTGGATTATGGAACCGCTCGAAATGTGGACGCTTCGTAACGTTGGAAAGGTGACGCGATGAGCGACCATATCCGCATGCGCCGGCACCTCGATGACGCCTTGCCGCCCGCCATTTGGCCTGCCGGTGTCCGGCTCCTGCCCTTGCAGCGGGCCGACCCACGTGCCCTCCACACCATACTCACCGACGCCTATGCCAACGGCTTCGGCAGCACCGCCCCTTTCGAGGACTGGTGGCCCAAGCTAAGCGCCGACACCGAATTCGATCCCGCCCTGGTCTTCGTCGCCGCTGACGAAGTCGGGCAACCAATCGGCGTCGCGCAATGCTGGACGTCCGGTTTCATCAAGGATCTCGCAGTGGTGCCGGCGTGGCGTGGCAAGGGCATCGGCGACGCGCTGCTATACGCGGTCTTCGCAGCATTCCGGCATCGGGGCCTGGGGCATGTCGACCTCAAGGTCATCACGGCGAACACGTCCGCCCTTCGCCTCTACCGCCGCGTGGGAATGGTCGAGGCGCCGCTCTAGCTGCTCAATCCACCATCACCACATGGCTAACCAACCGGTCATCCTGGAAGTGATGCAGCAGCAGCCCGGGCGGATCGGAGATTTCCGGGTCCTTGCCGTCCAGCCGCAACCGATTGGCACGCGCCACTGACGGACACATCGTCGCCGGACGGCCCGCAAACCGCGTGAACATCGGCCGGTGCACATGCCCACAGGTCAAGGCAACAACCGGGTCACGCGCCTCGTTGATGACCTGGGCGAGCTCTTCCCCACCCCGGCAGATATTCCGGTCCTTGCCACCGATGCCGCACAGAAACGGATGCTGATGCTGGAAAATCAGCACCGGTGCCCCACCCGTATTGAGCTCGACCGCCAGCCACTCGAGCACCGGCACCGCGTCGCCGTGATGAGCCCCGGCCACCGTCACGTCCAACCCGATCACCCTCAGCTCCGACCCCACACGCGCCGTGCAATTGAGGTGGTCCTCATCAGGCCAGTCAAAGCGTGATCCGAATGTCATCCGCATCTCATGATGATCATCGACATTTCCCGGCACCACGTAGAACGGCGCCTGGGTCGCCTCCAGCCTGTCGCGAACCTCGCCGTAGCTTCGGCGGTGTTCGAGCTCGGCCAAGTCACCGCTGACGATGATCGCGTCCGGTTGCATCGGTTTGAGCCAGCGCAGCACCTTATCCAGCCGATCCAGCGGCCCATCCGAGCCATCGGCGTGGATATCGCTGAGCTGAGCGACGATCATGGTCAGGGCACCGCGCGAACCAGCGCGACCACCGAACGCGGGGTTAGTGTCGCCGTACCCTCGGAAAAGGCAACGCTTGCGGTATTGTCCGATAGAATGCCGACCATCCAGCTCCCCTCGGGTAGCCGCGCCACCACCGGCTCGGCTTTTCGATTGAACCAGACTAGCACCTCGTCGTCCTTGTTGCGCAAGTGCATGCCCAACACCGACGCACCCGAATATCGCCAGTCACCTTCGTTCATCTCCCGCCCGTCCGGATGCAACCAGACGACATCGCGGACGCCGTTCTTTTCCTGCCCCGAGAGGAAATGGTCGTGCGTCAGCGCTGAATGCGCCTTGCGAAACTTATGAACGGCCGCGACGAAATCGACGAGGTCACCGTCCGCGCTTTCCCAATCCACCCACGTGATTTCATTGTCCTGGGCATAGGCATTGTTATTGCCCTGCTGGGTGCGGAACATCTCGTCACCCTGCTGGATCAACGGCACCCCGCGCGACAGGAACAGCGTCGCCAGCAGGGCCCGCACGTCGCGCTTGCGTGCGGCATTGATGGCCTCGTCCTCGGTTTCGCCTTCCGCCCCGCAATTCCACGACGCATTGTGGTTGTGGCCGTCGCGGTTGCCCTCGCCATTCGCCTCGTTATGCTTGTCGTGATAGCTCACCAGATCGCGCAGCGTGAAACCGTCATGCACGGCCAGCATGTTGACGCCATGGCTCGGTTTGCGGCCGGCAAAGTCAAAGATCTCCGCCGATCCGGCGACCTTGCCTGCCAGTGCGCCGATCCTGCCATCCTCGCCACGCCAGAACTCGCGGATATCGTCGCGATAGGTGTCGTTGTGTTCCTTGAATTCCTTGCCGAACTGGCCAAGGGCATAGCCGCCCGGACCCGGATCCCAAGGCTCGGCCACCAGAATGCATTGCTTGAGTACCGGATCGGCCTTGATCTTCTGCAGCATCACCGCATTCGGATTGAAACCCGGATCGCGCCCGAGAACGGTCGCCAGGTCGAAGCGGAAACCGGAAACGCCCATTTCCTCGACCCAGTAGCGCAGGCTGTCGATCACTAGCCGCTGAACCGCCGGATGGTCGCAACGCAAGGTGTTGCCCGTGCCCGTGTCATTGACCAGATGCTGTTTGCCGTCGACTTCGACGAAGCGATAATAGGTTCTTGCGTCCAGCCCCATCAGGCTGAGCATCGGCCCGTTTGCGTCGCTCTCGCCGGTATGGTTGTAGACCACGTCGAGGATCACCGAGATACCGTTCTTGCGGTATAGATCGGTCATCACCCGCAATTCCTGCGGGCCGCGCGGCGCAATGCGCGGATCAATCGCCGAATAGGCGACAGGATTGTAGCCCCACGCATTGGTGAGCCCCAACACCGGCAGGTGGCCCTCGTCGATCCACGCCGCGGTCGGCATCAGCTGCACCGTATCGACGCCGATGAATTTGAGATGATCGATGACGCGCTGCGTCGTCAGCCCGGCAATGGTGCCGCGCAGTGGCCCCTGCACGCTGGGGTGCCGCATCGTGTATCCGCGAACGTTCATTTCGTAGAACAGCCCCGGCGCCTTCTTGCGCGGCAGGATGTTCTCGTTGCCCAGTTCGCCCACGATCGCCTTGGGGATCAGCGGCGCCGTATCGACGGCCTCGGCCCGGTCAAGCCGCAGGCGCGGCGAGCGAACGAACACCCGGTCGAGCCGCTTGGCATAGGGATCGACCAACAGCTTCATCGGGTCGAAGAAATAGCCCTGGTCCGGATCATACGGCCCGTCGGCGCGCAGCCCGTAGCGCGTGCCTCCGCCAAGCCCTGAGATCAGGCCGGCACGGATATTGTCCCGATGTACGTCCAGCTCGAAGCGGTCGGTCTCCTGGTCCTGTTCGTCAAAGATCGACACCCAGATATTGGTGGCGCTTTCGGAGTAGACGGCGAAGTTCACGCCCATCTCGGTGACTGTTGCACCGAGATGTTCGATACTGCCCCCGTTGGGGATCAGCATGGGTTTCATTGAGTTTCCGATGTTAGGTGATGACACTGGGTTCTTGACGCCCGGTGCGCTGCTTGATCCCTGCGAGCTGTTCTGCCAGCTCGATGAGGGGCTCGAGGGCGGATTGGGTTTCAAGATCATGTCGTCCATCGGCTGCCTCGTATCGCTCTAGATAGAGTCGCAACGTAGCGCCGACAGTGCCGGTTCCGCTGAGCCTCAAAACGATACGCGAGCCATCGGTGAAGCCGATCCTGATACCCTGCTTGGCACTGGTCGAGCCATCCACCGGGTCATGGTAGGTGAAGTCATCGGCATAGGCGACCTGCAGGTCGTCCCCGAAAGTCTTGCCGGGCAATGCCGGAAGCAGTGCGCGGACATCATCCACCAGCTTGCCGGCTATCCCTGCGTCCACCTCCTCATAGTCGTGCCGCGTATAATAGTTGCGCCCATAGGTCGCCCAATGCTCGCGCACGATCTGGTCGACGCTCTGCTTGCGGCTGGCCAGGATATTGAGCCACAGCAGCACGGCCCACAGGCCATCCTTCTCGCGGACGTGGTTGGAGCCCGTTCCCGCGCTCTCTTCGCCGCAAATGGTGACGCGCCCCGCATCCAACAGATTGCCGAAGAACTTCCAGCCCGTCGGCGTCTCGTGCATCTCGATACCGAGCTTCTCGGCCACCCGGTCGGCCGCAGCGCTTGTCGGCATGGATCGAGCGATGCCCGCAATGCCGGTGGCATAGCCGGGAGCCAGCGCCGCATTGGCCGCGAGCACCGCCAGCGAGTCCGACGGCGTCACGAAGCGGTTCTTGCCGATGATGAGATTGCGATCGCCGTCACCGTCCGACGCCGCCCCGAAATCGGGACCATCAGGCGTCATCAGCAGGTCATGCATATCCTTGCAGTAGACCAGGTTCGGATCCGGATGCCCCCCGCCGAAGTCGGGCGACGGCGTACCATTGACCACTGTACCCTTGGGCGCCCCCAGAATGCCCTCAAGGATCGTATGGGCGTAAGGCCCGGTAATGGCGTTCATGGCATCGAATGTCATCCGGAAGCCCGATGCGAACAGCGCCTTGATGCCGGCGAAGTCGAACAGCGTTTCCATCAGGGCAGCATAGTCGGTGACAGGGTCGATGACCTCCACCACCATGTCGCCGGACCGCTGTGCCCCGATATGGCCCAGGGCCACATCCGGCGCATCGATGGTCTTGTAGGTATCGATGACCTTGGAGCGCTCGAACACGGCGTCGGTGATCTTCTCCGGCGCCGGTCCGCCATTGCCGATATTGTACTTGATGCCGAAGTCACCCTCCGGCCCGCCAGGATTGTGGCTGGCCGAAAGCACCAGCCCGCCGAATGCCTTGTAGTGGCGGATGATATGGCTCGCGGCCGGCGTCGACAGCAGGCCATGCTGGCCGACCAGGACCTTGCCGAAACCATTGGCCGCCGCGATGCGGATGGCCTTCTGGATGGCGACATCATTGTAGAAGCGGCCGTCCCCGCCGATGACAAGCGTCTTGCCTTCAAAACCCTCGAGGCTGTCAAAGATCGCCTGGATGTAGTTCTCGACATAGTTCGGCTGCTGATAGACCGTCACCCGCTTGCGCAGGCCCGATGTGCCAGGCTTTTGGTCCGCGTAGGGCGTGGTCTTAATTGTCTGGATCATCATTTGCCTTCAGCCCGGTGATAGTGGCGTAGAGATCGGCATAGCGCGCGGCGCTCGCCTCCCAGGAGACGTCCGATTTCATTCCCCGCCGTTGGATTTTCTTCCAGAGTTTCTCGTCGCGATAGAGACGCACCGTCTTGCGGATAGCCTCGTACAATGCGTCGGCCGTTCCGGCATCGAATACGACGCCGGTGGCGACCTCAGCCGCGATCGCAGCCGGATTGGCGTCGATAACCGTATCCGCCAGCCCGCCGATACGGCTCACCACCGGCACGCAGCCGTAACGCAAACCGTACAGCTGGGTCAGCCCGCACGGCTCGAACCGCGACGGAATAAGGATAGCGTCAGACCCGCCCTGCATCAGGTGCGACAGCGCTTCATTGTAGCCGGTGATGATGCCGACCTTACCCGGGTGCCTGGCCCACAGGTGCCGGAAGCCATCTTCGAGATAGGCCTCGCCCGAGCCCAGCACGGCCAGTCGACCACCGAGATCTACGAGGCCATCGGCCGCCTGCAGCAGCAGGTCCATGCCCTTCTGGTCGGTCAGCCTGCTGACCACGCAGAACAGCGGACCATCTTCGCCGTCCAGCCCGAACTTCTCGATCACCGCCAGCTTGTTGGCGCGGCGTAGATGGATGGTATTGGCCGTAAAGTTCTGCACCAGTGCCTTGTCCGTCGCGGGGTCCCAGGCCTCGACATCGATGCCGTTGAGGATACCAACCACCGTGTCGGCGCGACCATTGAGCAGACCCTCAAGCCCCATGCCGAACGCCGGTGTACGGATTTCGTCGGCATAGTTCGGGCTGACCGTGGTGACATAGTCGGCGCATTCCATCCCCGACTTGAGATACGAAATTCCACCATAGAACTCGACACCACCCATGCCGAAAGCATGTGGGGGCAGGCGGAGCTGGTTGAATATCTCCGAGCCGAAGAAGCCCTTGAACGCCATATTGTGGACGGTCATGACCGTCTTGACGTGCGAGCTGCTGCTGAACTTGATATAGGCCGGCGCCAGGCCCGCCTGCCAGTCATGGGCGTGGATGACATGCGGGTTGTAACCCTCGACCATCCCCTGCCCGAGCTCGGCAGCTGTCCAGCCAAGGGCCGCGAAACGCTTCCAATTATCCGGCCAGTCCCAGCCATCCGGGCTCACATAGGGGTTCCCCGGCCGGTCGTAGAGCGCAGGGGCTTCGATGACGATAACATCGAGCCCTTCCACGCGTCCCGCGATCAGCTTGGCATGCACGCCGAACAGATCGCCGATCTCCCGAACCACCCGCCCGCCATTCAGCTTCGCCATGACGGCGGGATAACCCGGCACCAATGTCCGCATGGTTACGCCATGCGGCCCCAGCGCGGCAGGCAGGGCGCCCGCCACGTCGGCGAGCCCCCCGGTCTTGATCAGCGGATAGACCTCGGACGCTACCGAGAGAACTTCGATCATCGTCCCGCCAGATATTTGTTGATCATTGCCTGGGTGATCAGCGTCACGCCGTCATCGGTGCGCCGGAACCATTTGGCGTCGAACTCCGGATCTTCACCGACCACCAGACCCTCGGGGATATTCACCCCGCGATCGATGACCACTTTCTTGAGCCGCGCGTTCCGCCCGATATCGCAATAGGGCAGCACCACCGCCTCATGCAGCTCGGAATAGGAGTGCACGCGCGAGCCGGTCGACAGCAGCGTCCGCTGCAAATGCCCGCCCGATACGATGCAATCGCCCGAAACCAGCGAATTGACCGCCGAACCGCGACGCCCGTCGAAATCGTGCACGAATTTGGCCGGCGGCGTGATCTCGGCATAGGTCCAGATCGGCCAGTCCCGGTCGTAGAGGTCGAGCTGCGGCTCGATATCGGTCAGGTCGATCGATGCCTTCCAATAGGCATCGATAGTGCCGACGTCGCGCCAGTAGCTGACATCTTCCTTGGACGACCGCACGCAGGACCGTGTGAACCGGTGCGCCCAGGCGGTGCCGTTCTTGACGATATAGGGGATGATATCCTTGCCGAAGTCACGGCTCGAACCCTCGGTGGCAGCATCCCGGCGAAGCTGCTCCATCAGGAAGCGCGTCTCGAACACATAGATGCCCATAGAAGCCAGCGCCGTATCCGGCTTGTCGGGAATGCCCGGCGGGTCCTTGGGCTTTTCGACGAAATCGACGACGCGATCGCGGCCATCGACATGCATCACGCCAAAGCCCGTGGCTTCCATGCGCGGCACTTCCAGACACCCGATAGTCACGTCAGCGCCGGTATCGACGTGCTGACGGAGCATGATTTCATAGTCCATCTTATAGATGTGGTCGCCCGCGAGGATGACGATGTAGCGCGCGCCGTAATCCTCGATGATGTCCATGTTCTGGTACACCGCA
Source organism: Devosia lacusdianchii (assembly GCF_022429625.1). NCBI lineage: Bacteria > Pseudomonadati > Pseudomonadota > Alphaproteobacteria > Hyphomicrobiales > Devosiaceae > Devosia > Devosia lacusdianchii. The sequence continues at coordinate 2,894,160 of NZ_CP092483.1, forward strand.
TCGGCCGTGCCGGCATACCACATGTCCTCGGCCACGCGCTGGCTGGCCGGCAGCACGTCGAAGCTCTCGTTACGTTCCGGCCGAAGGAAATTCCAGCCGCGTGAGAGATGACGGATCAGGCTATGGGCCTGGTACTGCGTCGCCACCGAGATACGGCGAATACCCGAATTGATAGCGTTGCTGAGTGCAAAATCGATGATGCGGGATTTGCCGCCGAAATACACCGCCGGCTTGGCGCGCCGGTCGGTCAATTCCATCAACCGTGTGCCGCGTCCACCTGCCAGCACATAGGCCATGGCCTCGCGGGCCAGCGGTGATGGTACCCTGTAGTCTGCCATTTCTATCCCTCCACTAGCGCCCGTTTTTCCGGGACGTATCTCAACCGTGCCGGCTTATGCCGGCTCGAATTTCAGGAACAATGTCGAGAGCGGCGGCAGATACAGCTCCGCTTCCGCCGGCCAATGCTGCCCCTCAACGGCATAGGCCTTCACCGCGCCCTGGTTTCCCGTATTCGACCCGGAATACCAGCCCGCGTCCGTATTGATCCGTTCAACCCAGTTGCCGACGAGCGGCATGGGTATCTTGTAGCCACTGCGTGGCACTGGCGTGAAATTGGACACGACCAGGATAGGGTCCGCTCCAGGCGATTTGCGCAGCCAGGCAAAAACCGAGTTGGCATGGTCATTGCCGATCAGCCACTCGAAGCCATCGGGCTCACAATCCCGCTCGTGCAGCGCCGGCAGTTGGCGATAGGCAAGGTTGAGATCGGCGATCAGGCGGCGCATGCCCTCATGCATACCCGCGTCGAGCAGATACCAGTCTAGCGACTTGCCCTCCGCCCACTCCTCGCGCTGCGCGAATTCCTGGCCCATGAACAGTAGCTTCTTGCCGGGAAAGCCCCACATGAAGGCGAGATAGGCACGCAGATTGGCGAATTGCTGCCAGTCATCGCCGGGCATCTTTTCCAGGAGTGAGCCTTTGCCATGCACCACTTCGTCATGGCTGAGCGGCAGCACGAAATTCTCCGAGAACGCGTAGACCGTCGCAAAGGTCATGTCGTTATGGTGGTACTTGCGATGCACCGCCTCACGGCTCATGAACCGCAACGTGTCGTTCATGAAGCCCATATTCCACTTGAAGCCGAAGCCCAGCCCACCCGCGTCCACAGGATGGCTCACGCCGGGCCACGAGGTGGATTCCTCCGCGATCATGAAGGTGCCGGGATGGAGCCGATAGGCCTCCGAATTCGCCTTACGGATGAACTCCACCGCCTCCAGGTTCTCGTTGCCACCGTACTTGTTGGGCACCCACTGGCCCTGCTGGCGCGAATAGTCGAGATAGAGCATCGATGCCACCGCATCGACGCGCAGCCCGTCGATATGGAACTTCTCGAGCCAATAGAGGGCATTGTTGACCAGGAAGCCGACAACTTCCTTGCGCCCGAAATTGTAGATCGCCGTGTTCCAGTCGGGGTGGTAGCCCTGCCGCGGATCGGCGTGCTCGTAGAGCGCCGTGCCGTCGAAATGCGCCAGCCCATGCGCATCGGTCGGAAAGTGCGCCGGCACCCAATCGAGGATGACGCCGAGCCCGGCCTCGTGCGCCGCGTTGACGAAGCGGGCAAACGCGGCCGGATCGCCATGACGGGCGGTTGGTGAATACATGCCGGTCGGCTGGTAGCCCCAGCTCGGGTCGAACGGATGCTCGGTAATCGGCAGCAGCTCGATATGGGTATAGCCCATGTCAGCCGCATACGGCACGAGCTGCTCGGCCAACTGGTCGTAGCTCAGGAACCCGCCATCGGGCCGGCGGCGCCAGCTCCCCAGATGCACTTCGTAGATCGACATCGGCGTACGGCGCCAGTCGCGCGTCGCCCGCTCCTCGAGATATTTGCCATCTGTCCAGGTAAAGGGCGTCGGATCGGGAACCACCGACGCCGTACGTGGCCGCAACTCCGACTGCCGCGCGAACGGATCGGCCTTGAGCGGCTGCACCACCCCATCGCGCCCCACGATCTCGTATTTGTACAGCGTCCCCGTACCCAGCACCGGGATAAACACTTCCCAAATGCCGTTCTCGAAGCGGTTGCGCATCGGATTACGGCGGCCATCCCACTCGTTGAATGGCCCGACCACGCTCACCCGCTGAGCATTAGGTGCCCAGACCGCAAAGTGCGTGCCGTGGATGCCCTCGAATTCCATTTCGTGAGCGCCCAGCTTGTCGAACAGCCGCAGATGGCTGCCCTCGCCGATATAGTAATCGTCCATCGGACCAAGAACCGGCCCGAACGAATAGGCGTCGTAGACGTCCCACTCACCACCGGCATTCTTGGCGCGATAGCGGATCGGCTGCTGCCGATCGATGTCCACCCTGCCCTCGAAAAGGCCGCCGGCATGACGCGGGATCAGATGCCCCAATTCCTTGCCGTCGAGCGTATAGGCGGTGAGCATTTCGGCATGAGGCACGAAGGCCCGCAGCACCCATTGCCCATTGACCTGATGCAGGCCCAGAAATGCGAACGGGTTGGAATGGCGGCCGCCCACGATGGCTTCCACTTCCCGCGAATCGGCCTGCCAGTCTTCCTTCGTCATGCGCTCGCTCCCCCGTCAACGGCACGGCACCTAACGGCGCGGCCGCCAAACCACAAATTACTGGGCGCTCTGATCTTGGCTGTCAGCTCTCGCCCGCTACCGTCTGTCACGTCGAAGCGACCGTCACGCCCCAAATGTCCTGCGCATATTGCCTGATCGTCCGGTCGGAGGAGAAAAAACCCATATGCGCCGTGTTCCGGATCGCCATGGCGTTCCACCGCTTCTTGTCGAGCCAAATCGCATCAACCTCGGCCTGGGCGGCGACATAGGCGTCGAAATCACGGGCCACCATGAACCAGTCATGGTCGTAGAGGCCACCGATCAGATCGCGATAGCGGTTGGGATCATCCGGCGAGAACACCCCGGATGAGATCGACTCCAGCGCCTCCTTGAGGCGCGGCGACGCATCGATCGCCGAGCGCGGCACTTCGCCCTTGGCCCGCTTTTCGTTCACCTGATCCGTCGTCAGACCGAAAATGACGATGTTGTCGGCACCCACTTCCTTGTGCATCTCGACATTGGCGCCATCCATGGTGCCGATGGTAATCGCTCCGTTCGCCATGAATTTCATATTGCCGGTGCCTGATGCTTCCATACCCGCCGTCGAGATTTGCTCGCTGAGATCGGCGGCAGGAACAATCACTTCGGCCAGGCTCACATTATAGTTCGGCAGGAACACCACCTTGAGCAGGCCACGCACCGCCGGGTCATTGTTGATGACCTTGGCGACATCGTTGATCAGCTTGATGATGAGCTTGGCGTTCCAGTAACCCGGCGCTGCCTTACCCGCGAAAATCTTAACGCGCGGCACCCAGTCCCGTTCCGGATGCGCTCGAATTTCATCATACAGCGCAACAGCTTGGATGACGTTGAGCAACTGCCGCTTGTATTCGTGGATGCGCTTGATCTGCACGTCGAACAACGCGTCGGGCGACACGACGATGTTGAGGCGGTCCTTGATCAGCTTGGCGAGGGCCTTCTTATTGGCCTGCTTCACCGCCGCGAACTGCCCCTGGAACGTCGGATCGTCCGCATGGGCGTCGAGCCCTTTGAGCAGCTCGACATCATCTAGAAATCCTGGGCCGATCCGGTCCGCGATCAGCTTGGTGAGACCGGGATTGCACTGCATGAGCCAGCGCCGCGGCGTGATGCCGTTGGTCTTGTTGTTGATGCGATCGGGGTAGAGCTTGTGCAGGTCCGAGAACACGGTCTGCTTCATCAGCTCGGTATGCAGCGCCGAAACGCCGTTGATGGAATGCGAGCCCACAAAGGCGAGCTGCCCCATGCGGACGCGACGGCCGCCGGCCTCATCGATCAGCGATACATTAGCAATCTGCCCGTCGCTGAACTTGGCGCGCTGGCGCGCATCGGCCAACACATCAGCATTGATCTGGTAGATGATCTGCATGTGGCGTGGCAGCAGCCGTTCCAGCAGCGCCACCGGCCAGCTCTCCAGCGCCTCGGGCAGCAGCGTATGGTTGGTGTAGCCAAACACGCCCTTGCACAGCTTCCAGGCATCGGCCCACTTGATCCCGTTGTCATCCACCAGGATGCGCATCAGTTCGCAGATCGAAATCGCCGGATGGGTATCGTTGAGCTGGATCGCGACCTTGTCGGGCAACGAGCCCAGGTCGCCATACTGCTGCAGATGCCGCCGTACGATATCCTGCAGCGATGCCGAGGAGAAAAAGAACTCCTGCCGCAAGCGCAGCTCCTGCCCCGCGGCGGTGGAATCGGCCGGGTAGAGAACGCGCGTAATCGCTTCCGCCCGCGCGCTTTCTTCCAGCGCGCCGATGTGATCGCCCGAGTTGAACTTGTCGAGCAGGATCGGATCGATCGGCTGCGCGCTCCAGAGGCGCAGCGTATTCACCCGCGCCCCACGCCATCCCACGATCGGCGTATCGTAGGCCACTGCGAGCAGATGATCGTTCGGCCGCCATTCCTGCCGCACGCTGCCATCCGGGTCGGTGACCGGCTCCACATAGCCGCCAAAGCCGACTTCATAAGCGCTTTCGCGACGCTCGAATTCCCATGGATTGCCGTGGGCGAGCCATTCTTCGGGCAGTTCGACCTGCCAGCCCTCGCTCATTTCCTGGCGGAACAAGCCATGCACATAGCGAATGCCATAGCCATAGGCCGGGATTTTCACCGACGACATCGATTCAAGGAAACAAGCCGCGAGGCGCCCTAGACCGCCGTTCCCGAGCGCCGCGTCAGGCTCGAGATTGATCAGGTCGCCAAGGTCGACATTCAAATTTCTCAGGGCATCGCGCACCGGCTCGATGAGCCCGACATTGCTCATCGCATCGCGCATGAGCCGCCCGATCAGGAACTCCAGGCTCAGATAGTAGACACGCTTGTGCGATGTTCGCCACGTCTCGCGCGACGACTCCATCCAGCGATCCATAACCCGGTCGCGCACGGCCAGGATGGTCGCGGCGAGCCAATCATGCGGCCGGGCGACAATCGGGTCCTTGCCGACTGAGTAGATCAGTCTTTCAAGAATTTCTGCCTGAATAGCCTCGACATTAGTGGCGCGTGGCTCCGGCGTAGGGGCGTCGTAAACGATCGGCTGTTGCGGCATTTCGCAATCCAGATTTCATAACGATGTATTCCCCTCTAGAGACTTTAGTCTTGCACTTAATTTGTGCAGGCGGAAGCCCCCACGCGATACTCGCTCCTATGCCGGCTGCGTGGGTCGGGTCGTCTTGGAAACCTCGTCTTCCACCTTGTCCGCCGGAACCTCGACACCGCCCTCGCGCGCTTGCTCCACGGCGTTGCTGATCAGCAGATGCCGCCCGGCCATCTGTTCGCCGCCCACCATTTGCAGGTCGAACCGCTGTGTGTCGCGGTCGCGCACGCCCTCGATGACCGCTTCGGCCTCTTCGTCTGTCGCGCCAAGCGTGCGAATGACCTGCTGGCCGAAAGTCAGTGCCGATTCGAACATCTCGCGCAGTTGGTAATCCACCCCGGCCCGGACCAGTTCGATGGCGTGGCCACGGTCGAAGGCGCGCGCCATGACCTTGACCAGCGGGAACTCATCGCGCACCAGCTCGGCGATCCGCGTCGTCTCCGCCTTCTTGTCGGTGCAGATCAGGATCAGATCGGCCGTGCCCGCACCCGCCGCCCGCAGGATATCGAGGCGCGTGCCGTCGCCGTAATAGACCTTGAAGCCGATTTGCGCCGCGGCACGTATCATCTCGGTGTCATTGTCGATGATCGAAACCGTGTGCCGCATCGCCAGCAGAGGCTGGCTGGCGATCTGGCCGAACCGCCCGAACCCGATCAGCAGCACGCTGGCATGCAGGTCCTCCGCCTTCTCGACACCCTCGAACGATTGCGTCTGCTTGGGCATGACGAACCGCAGACCGATGACGAGGAACGGCGTCAACACCATCGAGACGATGACAGTGGCTGTGAAGATAGCGTTGGTTGGCCCGTCTATGATCCCGGCGGCAACCGCCGTCGTGTAGAGCACGAAGGCAAATTCGCCGCCCTGCCCCATGAGCACGGCGCGCTCCAGCGCCACGCCATGGCTGGACTTGAGCAGGCGAGCGATGACGTAGATTGCGCTCCCCTTGACCAGCATATAGGCCACGACGCTCATCGCGATGATCTGCCAGCTGCTGGCTACGATCGTCAGGTCCAGCGACATGCCCACCGCCAGGAAAAACAGGCCGAGCAGAATGCCGCGGAAGGGCTCCACGTCGGCCTCGAGCTGATGACGGAACGTTGAGGTCGACAGCAGCACGCCAGCCATGAACGCGCCCATCGCCATCGAGAGCCCGCTGGCTTGAAACAGCAGTGCCGCCCCGAGAACCACCAACAGGGCGGCAGCAGTCATGACCTCGCGCAGCTTCGTCGAAGCGAGCAGCGCAAAGAACGGATTCATGATCCGCCGGCCGACAAAGATCAGCAGGAGCACAGCGCCGATGGGCGCGCCGATGCTCAGCAGGCGCGTCGTCAGGTCGACTTCGCCTCCTGACGAAGGCGCGAGCAACGCCACCACCGCCAGCAGCGGCACGATAGCCAGGTCTTCCAGCAGCAGGATCGACACCATTTGCTGCCCGCTATCGGTGGAAAGCTCGCCGCGCTCACCCAGAATCTGCATCACGATCGCAGTCGAAGTGAGCACGAAGCCCATGCCGAAGATAAACGCGACCACCGGCGCAAAGCCGAGCAAAATGCCAACGCCGGTCAGCAGCGCGCCACAGGTCGCGACCTGGATCACACCCAGCCCAAAGATCTGCTTGCGCAGTGCCCACAGTTTGGATGGCTCCATCTCGAGCCCGATGATGAACAGGAACATCACCACGCCGAGTTCGGCCGTGGTCAACACTGATTCCGGATCATTGATCAGGCCGATGCCGGAAGGACCAAGCAGCAGCCCGGCGGCCAGATAGCCGAGCACCGAGCCCAGGCCCAGCCGCTTGAACAGCGGCACGGCGATGACCGCCGCACCCAGCAAGACGACGATTGGAACAAGGTCAACGCCGTGCCCCGCGGCTTCTGCCGCATGTCCAACTACTTCACCTGCCACGACAGTCTCCAAACCCTGATCAGGTCCGGAGTTTTTCTTTCCGCTGTCGCCGCGTCAAGCACGATGCTGGCATGGCTGCCTAGCCGGCGGTCTCCACGCCACTCGGCGCGGTGCCTTCGGGCGGCTCGAACCGCTCGCCCTTGCGCTTCTCGTTTGGCTCTTTCTCCTCCTCGGCCCGCTCGCGAATGGCCTTGGCCGCATTTGCGAGCAATTCCTGGCGATCCGTCATGTTTCGCGTACGCCGGACAGGTGAGCTCGGCACCATCGGCTTGCTTGGCACCGCATGGGCAAGAATGGACGTCGCGATCAGCAGGGTAGGCACCGCCACCAGCCCTCCAATCGGTCCCCATGCCCACAGCCAAAAGGTGATGGAGAGAAAGATCAGGAACGGATTGAGCGTCATCGTTCTGCCGATGAAATGCGGCGTGACGATCTGCCCTTCGACGAAGTTGATCGCGACATAGCACGCTACCGGCAACAGGATGTTTTGGAGGCCCGTCTCGGTTCCGAGCCCAACGGCCAGCAGCACCAGCACCATGACGCCCTGCCCCACATAGGGAATATAGTTCAACACTGCCGCCATCGCGCCCCACAGGATGGGCGACGGCATGCCGATGGCCCACATGGCCAGCGAAACGGCACACCCCACGCAGGCATTGATGAATGTAATCGACAGCAGGAACCGGCTGACCTTCTGCTCCACGTCGCGGAACACATGTGCCGTCCGCCAGCGCATGCGCCGGCTCACGCACAGCGACAATACCGAGATCCGAATGTGGTCGCGGGTGGCGACGAAGAAATAGAGGCTGGCGAGAAAAATCAGCACCTGCGCCAGTATGGCCGGCGCCAACATAGCCACGCTGATAACCTGCCCGCCGTCTTCCACGGTAACAGCCATGGCGCTGTCGCTGCCGAGGATTGAGGAAAGCTGTTCCTGAAATGCGGAAATCGCCTGCAGCGGTCCCTGCAGATTGGCGAGCTGCATTTGCAGCTTGTTCCAGATCATCGGCGCTCGGGCGACCCATTCCGACAGCGGCACCGCAAACAGCGTTATGCCGGCCGCAATCACGCCAATGAGCATTAGCACCACGATGCCTGCCGAAAGCGCGGGCGGTACGCCGAAGCGCTCAACCCGGTCGGCAACCGGCCCGAACATCAGCCCGATCACAATGGCAAGCGTAACCGGCGCTAGGAAAACCTGCCCTACTTGCAGCGCAAACAGTAGCGCGAGAAAGCCGACAAACACGATCGCGACCCGCGCTGCATTGCCCAGGATTCGCTCGAACTGGCTTTCGCTCATAGTCTCGGGCGAAGCCCGCTTCGTTGCACCGCGTGCCATGCCGATTCCGTTGTTGGGCCCCTCGCGATTCCAGCAACGTCAGCGCAGCGCAAACGTTCCGTTCAGCACAGTGCGCGCAGCAGTCGACCACCGCATTTCCAGTCGCTAGTGTGCGCTCCGGAATCGACACCAAGAGGCTCGGAAATGCCCCGCAAGATCATCATCGACACCGACCCCGGCCAGGACGATGCCGTCGCCATTCTCATGGCGCTGGCATCTCCAGAAGAACTTGACGTTATCGGCATCGTCGCAGTGGCGGGCAATGTGGGCCTGCACCACAATGCCAACAACGCCCGCAAGGTCGTCGAGCTCTCTGGCCGCCGCAACGTACCCGTCTATGCCGGCTGCGCCCGGCCCATGCGCCGCCATCTGGTCACTGCCGAGCACGTCCATGGCGAAACCGGCCTCAACGGCCCCGACCTGCCCGAGCCCACGATTCCCCTACAGGCCCAGCACGGCGTCGATTACATCATCGATACGCTGATGGCGGCCAAACCGGGCACCATCACACTCTGCACGCTTGGCCCGCTGACCAATATCGCCATGGCCCTGGTCAAGCAGCCGGCCATCGCCGAGCGTATCGCCGAAATCGTCATGATGGGCGGCGCCTATTTCGAGGTCGGCAACATCACGCCGGCGGCCGAGTTCAACATCTATGTCGATCCTGAAGCGGCCGACGTCGTGCTGCGCTCCGGCGCGCCGATCACCATGCTGCCGCTCGACGTCACCCATCAGATCCAGTCTACGCCCGAACGTCTCGACGCTATTTTGGCCCTCGGCAACAAGTCCGGCGCGGCAGTGCATGCCATGCTGACCTTCTCTGAAACCTTCGACCTGCAGAAATACGGCTGGGCCGGCGCGCCCCTCCACGACCCCACCGTGATCGCCTACTTGCTCCAACCCGACCTGTTCGAAGGCCGCCACTGCAACGTCACTATCGAGACGGCAAGCGACCTCACCGTGGGCATGACTGTAACCGACTACTGGCACGTCACTGGAAAAGTGCGGAACGTCAATTATCTCCGCAACGGCAATGCGGAGGGCTTCTACAGGCTCTTGACCGGGCGGCTGGCGCGGCTGCCGTAACGGCAGATGGGCCTCGTCATCTACCTCTTCGGCGCCGCGGGCCTCGTGCTCCTTGTCGGCTGGGCGGTTTACGTGCTGCCCACGCCCGGCCCCCTCGGCCCGGCATCGCTTGCCGTTGCGCTGATTCCCGCTTTTCTCATCATGAGCGCCGTCGCGGCCGTTGCGACGCTGGTCTGGCTTCTGCTGCTCCTCACCCGCTGGCTCCTGCAGATGTGGCGGCACTGATCGAACGCTCGGCCGATCACCCAAGCGTGATGTGACCGCCGAAACTGCCCTTCGCCCGGCGGCGTAACTCCCCGCAACCGAGCCGCCGGCACTGACCCGCGGCCGGCTCAACAGGGAGACAATCATGCATTTCGCCAAGCTGGCCACCGGGGCCGCGTTCATAATACTCTCGGCCACATCGGCATTCGCCCAGGACAACCCCAGGGTCGGCGGCGCCGCCATGTTCGCCGACAAGAACATCGTCGAGAACGCCGTTAACTCGGCCGACCACACCACCCTGGTCGCCGCGGTTACCGCCGCCGGCCTGGTCGAAACCTTGCAGGGCGCCGGTCCCTTTACCGTCTTCGCTCCGGTCAACGCCGCATTTGGCAAGCTGCCCGCAGGTACCGTCGACACGCTGCTGATGCCCGAAAACAAGGGGCAACTGGTCAAGGTGCTGACCGCCCATGTCGTGCCCGGCAAGGTTTCCGGTGCCGATCTGTTGGCGGGCATCGCGGCCAGCAGCAATGGCCAGTTCAACTTGCGCACCGTCAGCGGCGATACCCTCACCGCCACCGCCCGAGGCAATGCGATCTTCATTTATGACGAGTCCGGCGGAGCTGCGCGCGTCACCATCGCCGACGTCAACCAGTCCAACGGCGTCATCCACGTCGTCGACGACGTCTTGCTTCCCATGTAACGTTCAGCGTTAACATTGAGGCCCGAGGCCCTGCGTTCGCGCGGGGCCTTTGCTTTTCACGGGTCCGGCGCTAGTGTCCGCCACCCAAAACCGAGACCTGCCCCGTGGAACCCTTCACCCTCCTGACCTTCACCATCGCCTATGCCATCGCCGTGCTGGTCCCTGGGCCAGGCGTGGCCGCGGTTGTTGCCCGCGCCCTTGGCGGCGGCTTCAAGGGCGCCTTCCCCATGGTGCTGGGTATTCTCGCTGGCGATCTGGTCTATTTCGTCTTCGCCGTTTTCGGGCTTGCCGCCATTGCCACCTATTTCGGACCGATCTTCGTCATCGTTCGCTGGGCTGGCGCGGCCTATCTGCTCTACATCGCCTACAAGTTCTGGACCGCCAAACCCGGCGCCGAGCAGATGAAGCCCAAGAATGAGGACTCGTGGAAGACCTTCCTGGCCGGCTTCTCGCTGACCATGGGCAATCCCAAGACCATCGTCTTCTACCTCGCCATCCTGCCGACGGTGATCCCGCTCGACCAGATGAACCCGGTCGCTTTTGCCGAACTGACCTTCATCGTGATCGTCGTCCTGCTGATCATCGGCTGCGGCTATGCCTGGTTGGCCTCGGCCGCCCGCGAAATGTTCAAGAGCACCAAGGCGCTCGGCCGCCTGAATAAGACGGCCGGCGTGATGATGGCCACCGCCGCTGGCCTCGTGGTCTGGCAGCATTGAGTCGCCTAGATTTCGGGCAGTTGCAGCGACCCGCAGCCGACTCAATTGGGACGATAATTGACAATACGGGACCGCCAACTGATCCATTCCGGGTAAGGGTCCAGCTTTCGCTTTGCCCCCGGCCCGGGTAATTCTCAAGCGGTCGTGCCTTCTGCTGCTAAGTCAGCAGGCAGCGGGTCGACCTCAGCCCATTTTTCTTTCCCATCATGCCGAACCCACAAGCGCGCGCCCGGAATGACATTCCTGAGTGCAGCCAAGTAAGGGCGGGCGTTATCGACGGGTGGTAGGATTTTGCCGATAGCCAGTCCTGCCGTCGTCAAGATATAGCTTGGCGTTGCGGGGAGCCCCTTCTCGCTGACTATTGGTTGCTCGCTGTTGTGGAATTCAACCGAGTACGACCCTTCTCTTGGAATGGTGAAATAGCTATTTCCCGCTTCATATGCCCAGACAGGGTCTCCGTTTGAAAGTTCGACTGATCCCCAAACTCGCATTGGAAACGATGAGCCACCCGTCCCCGGATCGTGCAGGAGGCCGGCGTCCACTAAATGGATTTGGTCGGAGTACTTGATCCTCCCAGACAGACAGCGTGGGATGCTGCCATTGTCAAAACGGTTTACCGCAAACTCCTCGAATATCTGCGGAAGGTCGTCATCGATCTCATCGATAATCCTAAGAACCTTCAAAGAGAAGGTTCCCGGCTGCCTAATTTCAGCTGCAAGCACCCTACCCCAGCGCTCTCTTACCTCATCGGTGCTCGCTCCGGAGGCATAGTGCTCAAGCCGGTCCGCGATCTCTGGCGCGATTTCCTCTGCTCCGGAGCTAGCCTGAGTGTCCGAAGGCGGATTGAGGCGTAGGTCCTCAATGGCCTTCTCGAAGACAGCGCCTGTGTTATCTATTTTACGCGTGGTGCCGGGTGGAGCGATAGCGTCGAGAACCGCATCAATTGCGTCCGGGTTTGACCGCAACTTATCAATGGCCTGTGCGCCAAGGTCCTTCAGTGCCTCTTGCTCAAGTGAGCTAAGAAGTCGTTCACGCGCCGCCAGTCGGTTATTTCGCGCAATGACTGGTGCTAGCGCAGACCCAAACCATCGCTGTACAACTGAAAGCGCCCGTCCTTTCGCTTTGCCAGTCACTCCAGTTTCCGTTAACACTAAGCGAAATTTCGTCGTTTGGTCCGCTTTTGGTCATGTTCCCTCTCAGAAGCTCGCTGCCAAACTACCCGACTTTCGTCCACTGCCAACTGCCAACTGTCCGCTGTCTTCTGTCCAAGGTGCTTAGCCGCGCTGATAGATAGCCATGTCAAATCCACCTGGTCCAAGATAGGACAGAGGGCGAAGCATGTTTTTCACTCGGATCGGGGCGATTGTAGCTTGGCTGGCGCTGCTACTGGCTGCAGGTGTCTTAGGTTCGCGAACCCTAGCGCCGTCCGCAAGAAATATACTAAAGTACTGAAAAATAACTGTCGGCTCACAAAATTAGCGAGTCGATCAAAGCCCTGGAAAACCTAAGCCAGGAAAAAACTCGAGAGTCGGTTATTCGAGAAATCGCGAGTCGATTTCGGCATTTTTCGAAGATTTGAGAATCGGCTACCAGCGCTGATTTCCGGCCCTTTGGGGCTTCAGACCCAGCTTCTCTCGCGGAATATCGCGATATCCAGAGCTTAGCTGCATGCTGCCAATGTCTCCTGGATTGCCGTAGTCGCCCACAAAGCCATAATCCCCGTAAACGCCATAATCCACGCCCTGGTACGGGGAGTGCAGGTTGTCGAGAAAACGATTGCCATGGACAATCTCGCCTAGGTAGCGGCCCTGCATGTCCATGAAGAACTTTCCCGAAGGTGCGGGATGACCGATGTTGTGACCTGTTATGGAGTGCAGCTGTCCCGTGACGACATTGGCGATGTGTGTACCGCGACTATCGTACAAATAGTGGGCTGGCATCACGGACCTCCGTCGATCGAGCTATGCGTCGAAAACGTGCGACCAGCCTTGGCCTCGAACTCACGTGGCTCGGCCTCGAAACGAGAGACCAGCTCTTCATCATGAAGGTTGGCAAAAACGGGTCCGCTAAGCCTGATATTCCCCAGCGGCCGCCCAGCCGTATCCTGGCGGGCTTGCTCGTATCGAGAAGCCGAGTTCACCGTCTCACCCAGAAGGGTGTAAGCAATCCGATCATTGCCCCCAAAGTCACCGATCACGACAGGCCCCATGTGGAGGCCGATCCGGATGTCCAGGGCCAGACCCTCAGCGACGACAATTGACTTGATCCGTTCCACGCAGATCAGAGCTGCATTCACTGCTCGAGGAACCCTGTCGTGCAGGCGCATATCATCGGGCACACGCCAAAAAGCCATGAGCCCGTCCCCCATGAACTTATCGATCTCTCCGCCTGCGCGATGGATTTCCTCAACCTGGATTTCCATGAAACGACGGATTTGTTCGCCCGCGACTCCGGGCGGCAGGTCTTTGGAGAACGCTGAAAAACCTGCCAGATCGCTGAACCACAGTAGCGCTGTCGTTTGATCCGGCACGATGTGCTGCCTGTCGAAGGCACCGTTCACCGCCATGATGCCATCCCCGCATACAAAGCGCTTGAGCACGTGATCCAGTGAAACGTTGTCCCTCAGCAGGTTGGACCTCTGCTCCGTGGCTTCGATGACCTTTTCGGACAAAGCCGCGGCAACGACATCCAGCCAGACGACACGGTCTTCCGGCAGCATGGCATCGATTTTTGATCGATCTATACGCCACAGGCGAACCGTACCGTCCGCTTTCATGCTGGTGGAGCGGGTCGTTTCGCCACGGCGATGGAATGCGATCTCACCCACCAGATCGCCCTTGTAGCGTCTCGTGATTTTCTCGCCTTCACCGATGACCACGATTCCATCTTCGATTATCCAGAGGCACTCCGCCGCTTCGCCTGCTCTGCAGACAAAGTCCCCGTCATTGAGCCGCTCGAGATGTCGAACCTCCTCCAGCACGGCCTGGAATCGCTCGGGGTCGGCAGCAAACCTTTTGGCCAAGAGCTGGATGCCAGTTTCAACGTTTCCCATGCTCATCTCCTCAAGCCGCCTTTCGGTTTTTCAGCGGGCAATCAATCATCGTTTGGCAGCAGACCATAGATTCAGCACTACGAAGGCCTTCCCAGAACTTCGCTAAAGCTACCGATCTTCGTCGCTCGCTTTGCAGCAGGTCGAGCACGACAGGTGCCGCGCAGCACTCGCACCGAAGTCGCCTCCGGCCTTTATGGGTGCACCCGACGGGACATGGTGCCCTGCCATTGATGATCCGCTTTCCATCGCGGCTCAGCATGCTCGTGATCCAGGACTTCTGGCCAAGCAGCGCCAGTTCGTACTCCTCAGCAACACCAAGCTTCGCTGCCGCGTCCAGGGCGGCTTTATGATGATTTCCTGCGGCACCGTGGTCGAGCTCCATCCCACGCGGCCATCTCTTCGTCGCCGAAGCCACGCCCTGAAGCCGAAGGAACTGCGATAGGTTGGACCACCAGTCCCTCGCATCCTTCGCTGTCCTTACCGATCTCCCCGCGTTCAGACCGACGCAGAACAACCCGCCAGGCATGATATGGCGATTGAAGCAGGCCAACGGCAGCTTCTCACCTGGCTTCGTCTCACGGGCGTAGACCTCACCAGCAACGCTTTCGATGGTGATCGAGTAGTCCTCGTCAGATGTAGCCGTGTCATCGATGACCGTGCAGACGCCCTCGACGAGGGTGGGTCCGCGGCTGCTGACGCTGAACCAGTTGGGTGCTGCATCCATCAGGAGCGATAGACTGGACAATCAGCGCCTCGCATGTCCACGAAACTCGGGACGGTCTTCCTGCTGGGCTGCCGTGGCCACGGCCGGCGCGGACATCAGCAGCACGGAGGCTCCCCTATAATCGAGGCCCGACTGCCGACCGTTCTGGTCGAAGAGCTTTTTCACCCTCAAGGATGCTTTGGAAAGCGCCCTGCTGCCCAGGGCCGTCTCATCGCCGTCCAACTCGGATTGCAGTCGTTCCGATTCCGAGACCGCCCTGCTGGTGGCGCAGCGGACGGAAAGGTCGCCGCGGGTCCCAAGGCGCGTCACCGGCGTACTGCCGTACTCGAGACCAATGGCAAGCCCAAGGTCCTTGATGCCGGGCAGCATCTCCTGACACAGCTCAAAACTCGATCGCATGGCTCCAGCGCAGAGCACGGCGGTCTCGATCGTCCCGGCAGCATCGGTCTCCCTGACGGAGCCCTCGGCGACGAGGCCATGAAGGCAATCGCCAATGAACCGAACTTTCTTTCCCCCGAAGTCGGACTTCAGGACGGCAGCCAGTTCCTTCCTGATGACGTGCAGGTTTGCCACAAGCTGTTTGACGTCACCGGTGTCGATGCAGTGCTGGACATACTTGGTGAAGTTGTCGATGTCCGCGAATATGGAGAGCATCTCCATGTAGATCGTGTTGCTGGGCCGCAGATCACCGTAATCGATGGAGGACAGCGGAGGCTGGTGCCGGTGGAAACTGAATTCAGCTGCGCGAACCTGGGGCTCGACAGTGGTCTTCACGTCCTCGGCCAACACTTCGATGCGCTGGTCAGTCACGGATCGTGCCACGAAATTCATGGCGATCTGATCCTGAGTGAAGGGCGAGCGTTTCTGGGTTGCCAGGTCTGCGATACGGGCCATCCCCAGCACCATCCGCACTCTTTCGCTCAGATAGATGCCCGTCTCCTCGCCATCGGCCAGCTTTGCCGCATAGTTGGCCGGGTTTCCCAGGAAGAGCGGCTCCTGTTCGCTGCCGCGCCCGGAGTTCACCGCCACGGCCATGCCGGAGTCTATGCCAATGCGCACTGCGGTCTTGAATTCTCCGCCCAGCACCTTGTCACCGGTGACCTCGATCATCCGCTTCATCGCCATCGCGAAATCGATGGCCGTCTTGATGCGCTCGAGCTCGTTGGACTTGCCGGTCGGTGTGGCTATCACCGCATGCAGACGAGGACCGTGATAGTCCACCCGCTGCGCCTGGTACTCGATAACGATCTGATCTGTCGCAGAGTAGTGCGTGTGCAGGAACTTCAGCGCGCGCATGTATCGCTCTGAGCGCTCTCGCTTCTGATCCGTCATCACTGCGTGGTAGTCGGTGAGCTGAACATACACGTGCACGCCATCGACCAGCACAGCTTGGCTGGGCGGGATGCTGACCAGAGGATTGTAACGCCTCTTCGATTGTCCGAGCTCAGCACGCTTCAGCGTGTCCCGTGCGTACCGCGCCTCGAACGTTTCGACGCTGACCGCCGTCTGGGGGACGCTCTTCTGAAACCCTTTGATGCGCTCTTCAGCGCGCGACCTAGACCATACCATTCCAAATCTCCACATCAGTGCCCAACTGCGTAGCGGAATGCGAGAGATCCATCAGATCGCGCTATCTGCTAATACGCTAATTGCCGTATAACCTTAGGTGCGTCAATCTGTCAACAGGTCGTTAACCCTTTTCCTAAGTTCAAGGTGGCACGGAAAAATTCAGGCCAGGAGTCCGAGGACGGACAGCCTCACCCTTGCGGCTTCTTGCGAAACGACGAACCTATCCATGGCGGCGGCGATCAGATTGGCCGCCTTGTCCGTGCCGAGTCGCGGGGCACCGGTGATGCCGTCGCCGTGTTCCTTGGCCAGATCGATCATCGCCCGACGGGGCATGAGCAGCGCGCCCGAGAAGTAGCAGGCCTGCCACTCCATCCAGTCGGTCATGGGGGCGTCGACCATGGTATCGCGCTTGCAGATGAGGCGCTCTTCGGTGACCGCGGCGAACAGGTCGCCCGTTGCGAGCTTCTCCTGATAGAGCGGATCGTGAAGGACGACATGGCCCAGCTCGTGGGCAAGCGTGGTGCGGAACCGGTTGGATCGTCTATCGTCCGACGTCAGGCGCTCGGCTATGGCGACATCGGGCTTTCGCTGCGCGGCGAACAAAGTGACGCCTTCGACCTCAGGGCCATCCTCGCTCAGGTCTGCATAGACGTCCAGGTCGCCGACATGGCGCTCGATCATCACCGTCAGATCATCGGTATCGATCGCGACATCGGGCTTGCGCCCGGTCTCCCTGCGAAAATCGGCCAGGAGTTTCTCGCACTCGGCGTCGAGCTCCTCGGCCTTGTAGAATGGGCGCTTGTGGAACCGGCCCTTGTCGTCGGGACACCAGCGCACCATGGCGGCCTCAGGACTTGCGGAAGGCTTTGAAGCGTTCCACCACCGCCTCGGGCGTCATGGCGGTGGCGCGAATGTCGGCCGGCAGAACGCCGGCCAGGAAATAGAGGTAGTCCTTGTCCGCCTTGAGCACCTTGGCGAACTGCTCGACCATGTGGTCCGACGTAGGCTGGCGCCGATCCTTCTCGATATCGTTCAGGTATTGGGGCGAGATGGGCTGACTGTCCTCTTCGCGCAGGATCATCCCAGCCAGGTCTTTCTGGCTGATCCCCAACTCCTTGCGCTGCTTGGACACGAATGCCCCGAATGTCATCGTCATCGCACTACTCGATACGCTTATCTGCGGATTGGCAGCTTATGCTGCTTCGTGGCCAATGTCACGCGTATTGCCTGTCGTATTGGAACTCGAGCAGCGGTTCGACGTCCTGCCGTCTGTAGACCACGCCGCCCGCGACTCCGAGATCCAGGGTGGGCTGGATTCCATGGGCGTCCATCCATGATCGAACTTGCCTACTGGAGCGACGGCCGCGCGCCGCGATCTCCGGTGGCAGGATATGGTTTCGCGCGTATTCGAGGACCTCACGATAGTCGAGGCTTCCATCGACGGAGACGGAGAGCTGGTTGGCTTGGATCAGCGCCTGATAGACGCGGTAATCCGCGACCCCCAGGATCAGGTTGGCCGTTCCAGCAGTGACCCTGTCGAGCTTCGGCGCCGGAAGCTCAGCTTGTTCGGCAATGAGCTCATCGAGCAAACTTTCGACGCCTTGCACCGCCACCGCCTTGAGCAGGCCTCTGCCCACCGGCTTGAAGAACTGGTACTCGAGGCGACCATCGAGCATCCGCTCGATCAGCGGCACCCACGGGCGACGACCGGCCGGGAAGCATGACATGGCATCGGAAACGGACATAAAACCCGGCTTCAACGGACCGGTTGGTCGGCCGTCCGCGATCGCTCCCACCAGCTTTGCAAGGCTGCGCTTGGAAAGCTGATGGCCGAGCGCCGTGATATCGACCGACATCCCCACGTAGATGAACATGTGACGCCGGCGGACCAGGTCATAGACCGCGTCCCCCGGGATACCGAGCTCGAGCGCCACCGTCATCAGCGGGACGTGATCCTTGTACTGCACGAACGTCCATCGAACCTGACCTTCATGGAGAAGAATGGGTGCCTTGGACGATGTCCCGATCTGGGTTCGTCGGATCCGCGAATGCGAAGCGAGGCGCATCAGAACCTCCTGGTTGTCCAGGATCTCGGTCTTGATCGTCTTGATCGGAATGAACTTGGCCGGTCGCTGCGTGCCCTTGCCTCCAACGCCGAACATGGCTGCGGCAAGCGCGAGATGCTCGGAGAGGGTTTCGAGAGCAAGCCGATTGAAGTCGGTGGGCAGGAAACGATCGCGGTGGACCAGAGCCAGAGCGCCGAAGGCCTTCCGGGGTCCCCATTCCCCCGGCCGATCGCCCGACGACCGACAGGCCTCGTCGAGGAGCAACCGAAAGCCATTGGGCCAGTCGAGGATGGCACGACCAGCGCCAGCGAGGAGGTGGGGTTCGATCGTGCCGATCATCGAGCGCTGGAAGTTCTTGGTGGCGTCCGTGCCGTCGACGTTCATCTTGGTCGCGGCGGCGATCGCATGGACGATCTCGAACAACTCTCCCCGGCTAAACGACGCAAAGGCGGTCGGCAGGAAGCTCAGATCGAGGTCAGGGAACCGGGGGTCGATCAGCGACGTGACGAAGTCAAGGGCCTCTCTGTCCTCGACGTGGATGGGGTCCTGAACGATGGATCGAAGGTCCACCGTTGGCACGTCGAAGCCCAGGTCGGTCTGCTCCCTGCAATGATCGCAGAACGCGATGCCCTGCGTGACCTTGAACCCGAGGGCCTGCTCGCATCGCGGGCATGCTGCGATGAGCGGATCAAGGGTCTCAGGATCGAACCCGAAGGTTCTGATCTGCCAGATGGCCCGAGCATAGGGGGATGATCGCAAAGCAGCCGGCGACACGCGTCGCGGGATGCGCTCGATGAAGATGTCGCGCAGAGGCACGCCGAAGAAGTCGACCCTGCCGTCTTCCAGTGTCGCGTGCATGTGTCGCGCCAGCGTGTTTGGCGGAAGACCCATCAGGTGCTCGAGGCGTGGGACGACATCCGGCCCCGCGAATGCGATCGACTCCGGCTTCTTCCTGCCCAGCCCCGCGAAGGCGAGCATGTCCGATGTTCTTTCGTAGACGTTGGTACCCGAAGCTCGTGCGACGAGTCCCGATAAGGACTCGTCCGGCATGGGAGGTGTTGGCCTGAAAACGGGCATCGTCAGCCGGTCCGCTTGACGCGGTCCTCCCTGAACGGATTGTAGAGGCAATAGCCCTTGGGGATGGCCCTGGAGTCCACCGCGTCCGCGAGATCGCCCAGCGTGACGGTTGAGTGGCCTGCACGCTGGGCGTGATAGACCGCTTCTTCGGCAATGCGGCACGTGATCCCGAGCAGACCTCCGGAGGCCTGCCACAGCATTTCGGGAATGCCGTGCTCCAGCAGGTTCGACACCTGGGGCAGAAGCCCATGCTGATGGATCTTGATGCCGATCATGCCGCAGTAGTTCATGTACAGTCGGGCCTCGTCGTCATCGCTCCATCGCAAGGGATCGAATGGCACCTCGTCGACGAACCGGCTTCTGAGCTGCGCGTCGACCGAGAGATGGACGCGTGCTTCGGGAATGCCGACGAACATGATCGGGACCATGCCCTCGATCATCATGAACTTCAGGGCATCGGTGACGTCGGTGCCGGTGGTTTCGAACGTCTTCGTGCTTCGTCCCTTGGACTGTCGCATCGCCCCTTGGGAAAGATGCTGGATCTCGTCGAGGATGAGCAGTTCGCAGGGTCGTACTCGGTTGGGATTGTTGATCTCGTCGTTCTCGCCGCGCAGGTAGGAATAGAGCTGCTTGCGAAGAGTGCCGATCTTGGCAGAGGGGCTGACCTCGGCGCCGAGCCTGGTGAGGATATCGGAGTAGAGGCCTTCCCTCGTAGCGCGTTCGTTGAGCGTCACGTGCAGGACCTTAACCTGTCGGCGGGCGATCTCAGCGGCCGGCATCTCGGCGGGGAACAGCCCCTCCGCGATCACCTCGGGCACGACGACCTTCTCGAGGTAGATCTTCACTGCGTGCGACTTGCCCGATCCGCTGAATGCGAACAGCTCGAGCCATCCCTGCGGCTCCCAAGGGCTCAAGCGGACGCCTCGTCGGGCACCCTCGCAGGCCTCGATGATGGCGTCGACCCTCGGGTGGTGGATGCGCATCTGCTTGAAGATCGCGGCGATCTCGGCTCTGGACAGTGGTTGGTTCATCGCTTGATCTCCTGTTCTGCCTGCTTCATCAGTTCGGCCAGGAGGTCGGCTGGGGAACCGAAGCGGCTCTCGGCATCCTTCAGTGGCGCCGTCGGGCTCGGCTGAGCTTCGGCCGGCGCGTTGGTCTCGACCTCTTCTGCCGGCTCCTCCGCCTTCTTCTTGGCGGCGAGCTTCATCCTTGTCCGCACCGCCTTCTCCGTTGCCTTCTTCCCGCCGCGACGGGGCGACTTGCTGACGTGCCGTTCGCCGGGGGTGCGATCGGCAGCAGAATCCTGAGGGATGTCGTGCTCGTCGCTCAGATCGGTGAATACGACCTCGTCGCCCGGGACCAGCTGCGGGGTGGGGTCGCGCATGGGCGCGAGCTGTCGGCGTTCCGCGAACTTCCCCGTGAACGGGGCGTGCTCGATGGCGTCGATGTAGGCTGCACGCGCAGCGGCCTGATCCTCGTAGGAATGGAACGCCATGTTGCGGTTCTTGGCGAACTTCTGGATCTTGCGCAGGAGGTACCAGGACGTGCCCTTCTGGTATTGCGGATCCCAGTTCGGCAGGGCGATCGATGTCCGCTTGGCCGGATGCCAGACATAGAGGTTGTCGGCATTGCCCGCCGAAGCGGTGGCCACCACCTTCACCGAACGGCTCGACGTGACGCCCTTTCGCTGATCGCGTTCCTTGCTGTAGCGGGCGAGCTCGCTCATCAGCTCGGTGGTGATCTTCGGATCGTGGAACCGCTGGCCCTCGAAGGTGATGCCCTCCGCGGTCAGGAGGCATTCCTTGGTGATGCCCATGACCTTGTCCAGCACCGCGACCTTGTCCGCCTTCGGACGTCCATGGGCCTCAAGGCCGTCCCGCCACTTCAGTGCTGGAGCCGCATTGATGCCCGAATGAACCTCCATGTGGTACCGGGTCACCACGAACCGCCAGAACAGGTCTTGAAGACGCTGTCGATCGTGGACCGCATCCACCTCGGGCTCGAGCTCGAGGAGGCTTCTGTCCTTCGGGGTCAAGGGGATACCTCCGGCAAGCCGATGCCAGACGTTCTCGTTCAAGGTGCCGAAGATGCGTTCGACATAGGCCTTGAACATCGGAATCTTCACCGGCGCCCAGATCACATCGATGTTGGCCGCCTCGCAGCTCGTCTGGAACGAGGTGCCGACGAACTCCCAGCCGTTGTCGACGATGATGGTCGCAGGCTTCCCATAACCATCCGCGGCTACGTTCTTCTCGCCGTACTCGTCGAGCAGGAACTTCTTCCTGCGCAGGACCTGTCGCAGGCATTCCATGACGGAATTGAGACTGGGGTGCTCGTAGGTGAAGACCGCGCCCAGGATCATCCTTGAATAGCAGTCGATGGCGCAGGTCAGCCACAATCGACCGGCAGCGACCGGCTTGCCGTTCTCGTCGAGCACCGTGGACCAGACGTCGATCAGGGTATGATCGATCATCACCAGTTCCAGGGGCTCGGACGCGATCATCGGCCGACGACGGCCGCCCATGCGCCGGAAGGCTTCCTTGGCGCCGTACTTCTGCTCCATGTTCCAGATGTTGCGGCTGACCTTGATCCAGTTGCGGATGGTCTGGTCATGCGGACGCGGGAACGGGTCGGTGTCGGTGATGGGTCGGCCGCGGTTCTCACGGCGGATGACGAGGATGCGATAGGCGCGATCGAACAGAGCGATGGCATCGCTGGGGCGTCGGGCGCGCCGCGCCCAGTACCAGGCGACGACAGCGCTCGCGAGGGTCAGGATCTCCTCGGGCCAGCGCTGCTCGCGGTCATGCTTGCCGCGTCTGTCGTAGAAGGCGGCCAACGGCCGTTCCATGGGCGCGCCGCAGTCATTGAGGGCCCGCAGCAGCGCACCTGGAGATGGCCTCCAGTCGAGACCGGCTTCCTTGGCGAGCGCATAATGGTCGCTGATGAAACGGCGAACGCCGACTGTGCCCCTGCCGACATTTCCCAGGTCGTCGTAGTGCCTACAATAAAAACGCAGCGTCCTCGCCTGCATCAGCCGTTGCTGGGCGATCAGCCGACGTTCCCTCTCCTTGAGGGTGATCTTGGGATCATCGGCGGGAAGCAGGGCCAATGGATCGACCTCGGCCTCGGGTCTAATCCTGCTCTGGGTCCCGATGCGATTGGCAAGGCCATCGCTTCGCATCTGGTCGAAGATGGACTTCTCGAGGACGATGGGGGCGTTGATGTACTTCTGGCGGAACACGAATGCAGGTTCGGCGTCGCGCTCGATCATGCATTCGCGGTACTCGGCGAGGACCGGCGCAGAATGTTCAGGAAGCAGCAGCTCATAGACCTGCCCTTCTTCGACATCGCTATCGTTCACCATGGCAAGCCACCTGGCAGCTCGAAGATCGGTCTCTTGTCCTGGACGCGGGATACCGTCGTGCTCGGCGTCAGCGGAACGGCGAGATCGATCGCGATCAGTCGACGCACATGCATCGAGCAGGCCTTGGCGAGCGCCTTGGGTCCATCGCCCAGGGCCTCGAGAACCCGCCTCCAAGGCAGGGTTTGATCATCGCCGAATGCCTCCCTGACCAGCGTCAGGTCTTGGGCCGAGAGCGTCGCCTTGCGCTTGAGGAAGACCTTCTGCACCAGGGCGTCGGTAACGGGATGGGAGATGTGCTCGCTCTTGACAACGGTGAGGAAGAACCATCCGGCGGCCCTGTAGGCCTGCTCGGCAAGAGCGAGCTTGTTCAGGTAGCCCTGATCGTGATTGCGCGGGTCCTCGTCGTCCTTCACCTCGATGATCATGGTGGAGATCGTTCCTTGGCTCTTGGGCTTCCATGCCCTGACGGCGTCGACGAAGGGCACGCCCCTCGTGACGGATGCCGCGAAGGCGGTGTCGACCGTGACCTGGAGATCCGGGATGAAGTCCATCCTCTTGGCCTCGCCGACGATCGCCATGCGGAGAAGATGAGGCTGGGCGAACATGCTGTGCACCGGGGTGGCGACCTCGCACAGCTCGTAGAAGGGCTTCTCGGCTCTGATGGATTCCCACTCGATGGCTCGCATGCCGGCCTTGACCATCACTGGCCGGCCGACTGGCTTGCGCTGGCGGCCGGTGACGATCTTTCGATAGGGCTGGGAGCCTCGGGTGAAGATCTCAGCGATTGCGCCGCCGTCGACGGTCTGAAATCCCTGCTTGAAGATGCGCTCGCGATGAGAAGACAATCGGCGATCCTTTCCTGCGACGCATGAATATGTTGCCGACAGCCTTTCGTGCTGACGGCGGCCAAGAATTGATAACTTTGAAAACCTCGTAGAATGCTGAGACCGACTGCCTAACGAGCGATGAAGATCATGGCAGCCGGCCTCGCGGTCATGGCTTGAGGTGACCTGGGCGGATTGGGAAAGGGATCACGTCCTCGATTCCCTCGGGGTGCAGGTCGGCCCGCCGGTTGGCTTCCGCCTGAACGGAGACGGCGATCGCGACGAGGGAGCGCTGTGCGGCTTCCTCGAATGCGTTCGGTCCCAGCTCGTCATGGACGCGCAGCAGCCTGGTCAGCACGCGGATCAGGAGCTCGTCAGTCATTGCGGTCGCTCCCGATCTCGGTGCCCATCGTGGCATCGGCCGCAGCGACCACGGCCTTGAAGCGTTCCCCGTCCATCACGCGGGTCTTCATGAGCTCGTCGGCGACGGCTCGAATGCGGTGTCGGTTCGCCGCCGACAACTCCATCGCCCGGCAATAGAGCCGCTTCAGATGCGCATCCACGGCGCGTGCGATGTCGGCGTTTCGAGCAAGGACGATGGGGACATCGTCCCTGTCGCCGCGATAGATGAGATCCTCGCCGAAACCCTCCGAGATGTAGAGGGTTGCCACGTATCGAGTGGAAAGCGCCAGGTCGCTCGTCGCATTGCCGCCGGACCCTGTCCCGGCTTCGCCCAAGATCTGTTCCTCAGCGGCCCTGCCTGCCAGCAGCTGGACGACGAAGTCCTCGACCGACTGCCTCGTCGGCAGCATGCCGTCGAACTGCAGGAAGGTGCTGCCCCCGTTCCCATTTGCGCATCACCATGTTGAGCGATTCCACCACGCCGATCTCGAGGACGAGGGCGGCCACTGCATGGGCGGCCTCATGCACCGCGGTTGCATGCAACGCCTTGGCTGTCCTGGGGTCTGCGGGTGCGATCGCATCGATGAGGTCGGCGATCATCATCGAGCGCCTGGCAGAACGAGCCAGCCGTCGTGCCGCCTTCACCCACTGCACGACCTGGGCGCCGGATCCACCGATGGCCAGCTGGGCAACATGCGTCAGGTCCTCACCGGCCAGATCCTCACCAAGGTGCTGCCGGAAGATCCCTGCCAGTGCCGCTGCATCGGGAGGATGGATCTCGATCACCCTGTTCAACCTGCCTGGTCTGATCAGCGCCCTGTCGAGCTTCTCAGGGTGGTTGGTCGCCCCGAGGATGACCAGCCGGTTGGTAGTATCGGCAACGGCGCCGTCTAGAGTCGTAAGGATATGAGTCACGACGGGCAGCCACCAATCAGCTCCTCTGGGGCTCAGGGTGGCCCTGTTGGGGATGGCGTCGATCTCGTCGAAGAACACCACCGCCGGCGCCATGGAGCGTGCCTGCTCGAACAGCTTGTCGATCTCCTTGATCACGCTGTCGAGGAAGCCTGGCGAGTTCGAGAACCACGCGGCGACTGACGTCGCGATCAACGGAAGGCCGGCGCTGTGGGCGAGGCTTCGAGCGAACGTTGTCTTCCCGAGCCCCCGGGCTGCTCGCCAGAACGACCGCGGAATCGATTTGATCGAAATCCAGCTCGCCCTTCCGCCACGCCTCCAGGTCGTCGATGAGGTTTAAGGCCCATTGCGAAGCCGCGCCATAGCCGTGCAGGTCGCGGATATGAGGCACGTCGGCGGTCATGGGATCGCTCAGGCTGCGATCGCCCATCGCCTTCCTGAGCCGCTCGACGGCCCTAGTCGCGCTTTCCCTGGGACGCAGGCAGGCGCAGATCTCGTCGAACGACAGGGAGATCGGCATGTCGTCGGGCAGGTTCCGCGGCAGCTTGCCGGTCATGCGCTTAATGACGGCGGCGACGACGCGCCCGGTCGGCGCCGGCAGCTCGATCGTCATGTCGGCGCCCGTCCTCATTGAGGCGGGCAACAGCTTCGCCGGGTCCTGGGAGATCCCGAGCACTCGGCCGCCGGCGGACAGCGCCGAGATGGTCTGGCCCGATGTGGTGTCGTCTGCCACCTGGGAAGCTCGAAGCGGGACAGTGCGGTAGTGCGCGAAGTCCCAGTGCCATGGCTTCATCAGCGCGTGGAAGGGTTGGACCCAGTCGGGTCCCGGGACCTTCAGGACAGCGCACAGGCGTGGCTCGTCGTGAAGCCGCTTGATGCCCTCCATGCCGACGACGCTCTCCAGAAGCGCAAGCGGCAGGATGAATTGCGGTGCCTTGTCCTGGTTCTTGTTGGACAGCCTGCCGGTGATGATCAACGGGGTCTCGTCCAGCCCATCGAGCCAGTCGGGTTCGTCGGCCATGATTTCTCTCTTCGCCGGCGCATGGGCGTGCCTGGACGCCCGGCGTGCTGCCGGTCCTCAATGCCCACTTCGGGCGCAATGTCGGATTGGGTTCAGTCGCTCAGGACGAGCGTTTGGCCGATATCGATATGAGGTGACGAGGAGCGCGAACGAGCGCGGCCGCAGCAACGAGGCGGGCGGTTTCGACGGCAATGTGCAGGGTCTGCGACATGGCGGGATCTCGTTCGACAAGTGAACAGATAGTGAACAACCAAAACCCTGTCAACGACGGTCTGACAAAATTCCGAGCCGGTCCGCGACAAGGTTAATCTCGACCGCTTGCATGAAAGGCCTGCGGTTCGCATGATGCTGGAGGGAGGCCGTGCATGACCGGTTACAACCACTATCCAGATTGCCCATGCGGATGGTGCGTCAACGACGGTCGTACGCGCATCGATCGCGCTCAGCTCAGTGCGTCCTATCGGGTGCACGAAGCCAAGACCTTTCTGTCCAGGAACGGCGCCAGATCCATCGCCGGATGCTACGTCAATCCGAATGCCAATTGCCCCGTCTGCGGGGCGGCCGTGTTCTTCTACGCCAACGCCTCAGGCAGCAAGGTCTATTTCGACGACCTTGGTCCCCCTTGGCAGAAGCACCCCTGCACCGACAATCCACGAAGGACCATCCGCGAGCATCCGGCCTTTGCCGGTGGGCCTGTGCGTCGAGCCGCAGGCATCACCCAGGAACTGGTGGAGGCAGCAAGAACTGCTGGGGCCTTTCACGCTTCTGCAGGCGTGGGTCGCTGGCATTTGCTCGTCGTGGTGGCCGTGGAACGACGAGGGAAGTCGATCAGGCTGCTGACCGAGCATCTGGCAAGCGATGATGCGCAGCGAGTTTGGATATCCTGCATATCGGACGAACCCCTCTTCGAGGTCGGCGACTTCCTCAGTCGACAGGGCAACCGCTTCTCGTTCTTGTACAAGGAAGCGATGTCGCCGGCCGGATTCATGTCGGGCGGACCTGTGACAGTAGAGGCCGTTGAGAAACAGGCGATGCAGGCTCCCGCGCCGCACATTCCAAGGCTGAAGCTGGCTCCGGCATCGAGGCTACCCATCAAGCCGGCTCGGACCTACGACATGACCAAGAAGGAAATGGCGCACTTCCACGCCCGGCATAGGACCGTTCAGCAGCTCTGCGACGACTTGCTCCCGACCGTGCGCTCCTATGCCAAGGACGGATTTCGCAAGCCACGACAGGTCGCCGAGATGCTGAACCGCGATGGGCATCGCACCGTCCTTGGTGCGAGGTGGACACCGAGACTGACTCATTTCCTGCTGGGGCTGATGTTTTTGCCGGAGCAGAACCAAGCCCGTCCCAGCGGCAGGCCATCCAGCAAACCAGACGCATCAGAACCGTCGTCGATGACGACGGAATCCATTGCAGAGCGGTTGTCGCGTCTCGGCCGGGTGGTGATCTCCGACTAGACTCGCGGCAGCTCAGGAACGGCCGATGCGAAGATAGGTCACCTCGAACCGCTTGATGGCGCGGTGCTCCTGAAGTCGGTTGGCCAACGTGAAAGCATCGTTCAATGCGAACTGCTGGAAGATGTCGAGACCTCGGTCCAACGATATCTTCCATCCGGTGTCGGTCACGATGTGCCTGGCATGCGCGCTGCCAGAGGAATCCAGCGACCAGGTGAAATCGACGCCAGAGCCTTGGCATCCGGCGACGATCGCATCCAGATGCTCCCGTTGCTTGTCGGCGCCGAAATCGTCGGCGACGGTCTCGAGGTGCACCTTCACCTGGTCCTCGGGAGCCTTCCTCCTGACGATGACCTCGATCAGCTCCATCAGGTTCCGGGCCTGGTAGAAAAGCCTGATGTAGGGGTCGGTGATCGTCACCAGCCTGGCGCCCTGGAGATAGGGCCCGAAGAGGGTTTCGTAGCTGATCCCCTTGCGGTTCTCACCGAAGACCTCGTGTCCCTCGGTCGGAACGGGTTGGGGCAGAGGGGCTTGCGCAAACCGCTCTGGGGCCGCGACGGTCTCCTCAGGATCTGCATGGACGACCGAGGCACCGCCTCGCTTGTGATAGAATTGCGGATACTCCTGTTCTTCGATGGTCGTGACCGCGTGCTTCCGGCCGTCGGAACCGATGAAATGGAAATCGACCTCGGGATATGTGCTGTCGATGCGTGCAAGCTGATCCTTGACCCGCTTTCGACTCTCCAGAGCCAGGCGCAGCAGCTCCTCGACCTCTGGTGCGGTCTCGCCGCCGCTAGGAAACAGGAGCTTGAGCATTCCAGACATCGTTTTGTAGATGGCGTCGCGATCGCGCGTCGAAATCTTCTCGCTCAATTGGAAGTGCGTCTGGAAACGGTTCGAGAAATCCTCTTGCCGCAGATGGCGGAGGATTTCGGCCAGATAGTCGACGATGAACCCGAAGCCCTTGGTGAACATCTCGGCGCGTATGACGTCGATCTCCCACCCAGGGACGTAGGCATGGAGGCGGTCGATGAAGGCGGAGTCGTGGAACTGCGGCGGCAACGCCTCGAACAGATCGCTGTTCTTGAGCATGTAGGGAACGTTGTGGTCGGTGTTGCCTACGAAGGCGAAGCTGGCCTCGGCGCCCATTGGGGTGATGCCGCGCGAGAAGCTCTTGTTGGCCATGTAGTTCTTCATGATGTCGACGAGGGCCTTGTTCGCCGACTTGTCCCTGCCGGCGAACTCGTCGAAGGCTACGACGTCCCAATAGCCGACCAGGCCAATGCGCCCGTTCGCGTTGTTCACGAAGAGCTTCGGCACCGAGACCTCTCCGCCTGAGATCAGTTGCCCGTGCGGGGAGAATTCCGAATAGATGTGCGACTTGCCCGTACCTTTGGGCCCAAGCTCGATGATGTTGTAATTGCGCTCGACGAAGGGAATGAGACGCATCAGTTGCAGCAGCTTGCTGCGCCGCCCGAAGGCCGCCGGGTCCCAACCGATGCTTTGCATCAGCAGGTCGATCCACTCGTCGGTGGTGAACTCCGATCGAGCTCCGAGATAGGCGTCGTAATCGACGCGCGCGATCTGGATCGGCTTGAGGTTCTCGATCACCCATGGGGATTTGCGAGCGTCCTCATCGAATTCGTATTGGACGTCGGTGATGCACCAGACCTGGGTGACAAGCAGCCGGGGGTTGGCTTTCACCGTGCCGCTGTCGATCGCCACCTTCTTGATGCCGAGATTGTCGAAGACCGCTTCGTAGCTGTCGGTCTTCTCGTTCAGCGATACGCTGACCTGATCGATGACCTTGTACCGGCCCTTCTCGCGGATAGTGGACTGGATCAGCCCAGCCTCGTTGCGGTGCACATAGTGCTTCCGCAGGATTTCCTTGACCGTCTCGATCCCGGTCTGGATGGAGGCCTCGTCATCGGTCGCGCAGTACTGACCCAACAGGTATTCGAGCACATAGGTCGGCACGATGGCGTTGCCCTTCACCGCCTTGACCAGGTCCTTGCGCACCACGTAGCCGGCGAAATGGGCATTGATCTTGTCGTCAAGGCTGCTCATCCGCGCCCCCTCTAGAAATCGAAGTCCGCGGAGATGCCACGGCGCAGCTGGAAACGCTGGCTGGCATATTCCTGGAAAAAGCGCGTGCTCCCCTGCCGCTCTCGGAGCTTCAGCAGAACAGTCTGGTTGTTGTAGGCATCGGCTTCGCGCGCCAGCAGGAACTTGCGGGGCACCTCGCGGTCCCTCGGGTTCTCGGACGTGAAATCGAAGTCGATGACGTGCTCGTCCGACAGCAGCGTTCCGTCCTCGGCATAGATGCCGGCGAGGAGCTGCCGCCCCTGGACTTTGGCGGTCATCGGTTCCGACTGGTAGAAGGTGACCGAGATCTGACCCGACGTGATCAGGTTCTTGCCCGACGAAACGATCTGCACGGCGACGTTGCGGGTGTCGGCCTCACGGGACTTGCCGACGCGCAACAGGGGTACGACGATCTCCTGGAGCGAGGCGCCGCCATGAACGAAGCGGCTGCCGCCGCCCTGCGTTCGCAGGCGGGTTATGGAGTTGGGGATGAGCACATCGAGATCGCCGTCGAGACCGAGCTGGCGCTCGCTGAACTTCCGGAAGCCGGGGACGGCGTCCAGCCCGCGCCCGACGACGAAACGTCGGTTCTGGGCAAGGATCTGCTCTCCGGCGGCTTTCGCGCTTGAATAGTCGCTCTCCTCCAGCGGCCGATGCTGATAGATGAAGCCATGGTCGGCGGTGATCAGAATGTTGGAGAAATTCGCCGACGTCAGCTTGCGCACGAGGGCGACAAGATCTGCGACTGCAGTCTCGGCGGCCTCGGGCAGACGCTCCTCTGAGCGCGCGTTGTCGCCGACCACGTCGATCTGATTGTGATAGATGTAGACCACGTCGTGGTCGCGGAACAGTTCCTTGCCCTCATCGACCCGCATGCCGAGCATCTCCTCGGCAGGCATGGCCTTGACTTTGTCGCCGACGCGTCCTGTGCCGAGCTGCTTTTCGCGCCCGACCGTGCCAACGATCTTCTGCTGGCCATCCAGCGCGGTGTAGCCGTCCTCAGGCGAAAGGTGCAGCGCCTTGGACGGCAGCAACGAAGCCATGCCCAGCTGGGTGAAGCTG
The DNA here is from genome assembly GCF_022429625.1 of Devosia lacusdianchii. NCBI lineage: Bacteria > Pseudomonadati > Pseudomonadota > Alphaproteobacteria > Hyphomicrobiales > Devosiaceae > Devosia > Devosia lacusdianchii. The sequence goes on from NZ_CP092483.1 coordinate 2,924,951, forward strand.
GGGAGTACGCCGATCATGGCCGACAATTCCGCGTCGAAACGATCGAGCTTCTTGATCTCGGTAAGGGTCTGCTCGGCGATCTCGAAGCGAAGCGCGTCAGAGATGATGACGACGACCTTCTGGTCCTTGCGACGGAATTCCGAAGCCTGCTGCCGATAGAAATCGATTTGGCGAGGCAAGCCTGGCACGGACCAATCGGACAATTTGGCGACCTGATCCTGCCAGGCATTGTTGAGCGGTAGCAGGAAGCTGGACCCGTAATGGTTCTCCACCGTGTGGAACAGCTCGCCCAGGATGGATGGCTGCTTGCTCCTGTGCATGTGCAGGATGAACTTGCGATAGAGCTGGTCTAGCCGGAACCAGGTCGTGGTGTAGCGTTGAATGGCCTCCGCCGGCGACGTCATCCCGAGATTGGCCTCGGCCAGACCCTGCTGGAATTGAATGGCGTAGTCGATGGCCTGATAGATGTCGGCGTAGCGCTCGTACCAGTGGCTCTGCCGTCGCTGACGGATCAGATGGAGTGCTTCGGACGCAGGCAGCGTCTGCTCCGCCAAAGCATGCACCACGGAGCGGATGAGCTGGCGGTCGATCTCCTCGAAAAGATCGGTGCCGTCCAAGGTGGAGAGCTCACGGCCTCGAACATCCTTGGGGATCTCGAGCACGTCCTGCCATTTCGAGGACAGTTTCTCGAAGGCCTGGCTGCCGCGACGGTCGTTTTTCCAACGGGCAACCAGCAACTGCGCCTCAGGCTTGAGAGAAGCGGCCTCGCCGAAAGCGAGCTTGTAGGCGGAGTCGAAAAGCGTGAGCGCGAAATCCTCGAAGTTTGGCTGCTCGACCGTGTAGCCGTAAGCGGTGCCGATCTGCTTCCAGAGGAAACCATCGAGATTGCAGCGTGTGATCAGGCGAAGATACTCGTCCGATCCATCGGCGAACTCCACCAGCAGCGCCTCGATGATGGTGTCGAGACCCCCGCCAGCATTCACGCAGACCGCAAGCATCCGCATCCGAAGCTGCGACGGCGTGTCGGTCTCATGCATGCGCGCCTTCAGACCCTCCACGCGCCCCTTGGCTCGATAGAACTCCATATGGTCGCGGACGACCCACTCGAACTTGAGCGGAAGCCCGAGCTCCGTCAGCCATAGGGTGGCCTGATCGGCATGGAATTCCGTGGTCGACAGCAGGATGTCGAGCAGCCAGTTGGTCTGGTCCACCGGCTTAGGACCGTGGTGATAGACGAGGAATTTGCGCTCGGTCTCTTGCCGAAGCATGCGATACTTCAGCCCGAACTCGTTGTTCGCGACCTCGACCTTGGTCACTCCGGGGATATCGGCATCATCGAACTCATGACGAAGATCGCGATCGGCATCGTACCAGAAGACGATGCGGTGCTGGTCGAACAGCCGGCGCAGCGAGGAGGAAATCCGCTCACTCATCGGTCGCCTCCAGCCCCTTTATCGTCCGCAGTGCGGCGCCGAACTTGGGATAGTTCGACTTCACGCCGTCATCGAGGTCGATCTCGATCCGCTGCTGGGCGAGCGGGAAGATCACATCGCGCTCCCAATCCTTGAGCTCGTCGATCTGCTGGGACACGGTGATGATGTCCTTGCGGGCCTTGGTCGCCTTTGCGGATGGCGTAGACGGATCATCGGCCTGCTTTTCCAGCGATACGCGATGGCCCTCAAGCTTGCGGATGTGCTCCCGCAGGTAGTCGTTGAGCAGCACCGATACCGTCTCGGGCCGATAACGGTGCATGTACATCAATGCCTGGAACGTGCCCTTGGGACTGGAGAACAGCCAGTATATCGGGCGCTTCTTGAAACGACGGACGTGGTAGTCAAAGAAGTCGCGCGTGAACCACTTCCGGATGTCCTTGCCCAACGCCTTCTCCACGAACGCCAGGTTCTCGCGGTAGCTATCTTCCCCAAACGTGACGCGCAGGAATTTGCGGAAGCGCTCGGTGACGTCGTCGGCGAACCACTCGCCATCTAGGACGGGAATGACGTTGTCCTTATCGGGCATAAACGTGGGCGACGGGACTCTATCTAGGTAGTCCTCTAGCCGCTCACCTTGGTTCGCCAGCACCAAGCCGGGCGTGTCGAGGCTGTAGCGGCCGAACATGCAGCCGACCGCGTAGTGAAGGAACTCCGCGACCGTGTCCTCAAGCAATCGAACTTCCCGCTCGGCTTCCGATCCCTTCACGCCATACCGATAAGCGGGGTTGCAGGTGAGGGTGATTTCGTCGAGTGGCACCTTTGGGGTGAGTTGGTCTCGCAGACCATACGCGTCAATAAATATGCGGTTATTATCTTCCTCTAACCGCCGCATCTTGTCTGTCATGCTCTGCCAATGAGCTAGTAGATTGGCATAGGTGTCAGCAAGTGTCTTTGCTCGGAGATCACTCGACAGCAGCGGGAGGCTAGCGAAACCCCAAGACGTTTCGTAGTCGTCCCAGTCAGACATGCTACAACTTAAGACCTCTTCTACGATCCTCGATGTATTATCCGCATATTCATCTCGGGCCTTGGTGGCAAAAACAGGTATCTTGCTCAGGTGCTCAGCCTCGAAATTAAGGGTGGGCGACAACGCCTGCAGAAACGATGTTGCTACAGTGGAGTTCAACAAACCTATAAAATACGAAATATCCTCCTTTCTTTCGAAGAAAATGGCCGATCCAGCAACATCAAATATAAACCCTGCTGGGAAATATCTTACTGCGAAAGACCCCGTTGATATTTTTGACCAGCTTACGCTTTGGCAAAAGTAGTATTCTTGATTTTTTAGGCGTCCTCCAGGGCGCGTCTTGTTTAGCTCCTCATGAAATTCCTTAATTTCTTCTCCGTCATTCTTATAGTTAATGACGAACTCCTGATTCCCGTACCAGCGACGAAACTCGCCTCCTTTGTTGTAAGGAAACCATTTACACCCGCTAGAAGCAGCAGACCCTCTATCTGCATGCGAAAACCCTATACTTTGGCTGGAGACTTCGGTCCAGGCACGCAAGAACCGGTCATTGTCTGACGTCGTAGCACCTTGCCTAGGTTTGGCTATTTCGCTGAGACCACTCAACGTACGAAACAGCTCGTAAAAACGTTCTGTTTGCCAATAAACTATTGGACTACTGGGGATCTTTGTAATGTCATCTGACGATACGCGGTAGAACCAGCCGCAGTTCGGATTTTGGATAGCCTCTCGCAGCTGTAAGATCTTTTCCCTTTCGGACATGCCGTCGATAAGGCGTATAAAATCGCCCAACCGACCCTTGTCATGGGCATTTTTTATGACGAAGGCAGTTGTAGAGACTACAGCGCCGCCAATAGTATCAAATCCGCGCTCGCCGATGTGAGCCATGGATAAGATTGTCGCGTTTGACAACAACTTACCCCGCAGCTTTTCATAGGATGACAAGAACATCCACGACTGCATGTTTATCATCGCAATCAGGCCGCGCTTTGCGCCAAGCCTTAGCGCTACTTCCATAAACACAGCGAAGAGGTCAGATTTGCTATCGGGATAGTTGACCTTAACGAATTCGCCGAGTTTTCCATTCAAACCTTTACCGCCCATGTAGGGGGGGTTGGCGATGGCGACGTGATACTGGGACGACAGCGCCTTGGCCATGCGTAGCACGTTCAAGACGCGCTCCAACACCGGCTTTAGCACAAGGTCGGCACTTGAAGTCCGCGCCTCGACCACCAGCAACGCCTCAGTCGGGTCAGGGACTTTTGGCACAATCAAGGAACCGAGATTCTTCGCCTGCTCAAACTGCAACAAAGTCTCGCGCAACGCTCCCGAGAACAGTTCGCGCCCAACCACAGCGGCCACATCCTGCATCTCGGTCGGTGTAAAGGATATGTTCTGCAGCACGACGATGTTGGGTTTGACTTCCAAGCGCAGGAATCGCCGTCTCCCCAGCCGCGCGGCAGCCTTCATTGCGAGCGCGAATGCAGCCAGAGCACCCGCACGATCGTCGATCTCGATGCCGGTCAGATTGTGCTCCAGGATCAGAGCTGGAATCTCGGAAGGATCGAAGCCTTCCTCTTCGTAGATCGCGTAAAGCAGGTCGAAGGCATACGTCAGCATGTGAGCTGAGCCGCAGGCTGGATCGCAGACCTTGATCTCCTTCGGCGACTGAATGCGCAAGAAGTCGGTCTCTGGCTCCTCTGGCGCAATGTAGTAGTCCATCCGCTCGGCCAGCTTCGAACCTGGCCTGTTCAGCAGCCACAGCCGCCCTAGCGAATTCTCGACGAGGTATCGAACGATCCAATGCGGCGTGAAGAGCTGGGTCGCGGCGGGGATGTTCTCGGCGGTGATCTTCTGGTTCTTTTTCAGCCCGGCGAAGACCTGGTCCTTCTTTTCCGAGATATAGAACTGGTACAGCCAGCCGATCACCTCGACGTCCTGGCATGCCTCTTCGTTCATTGCGTTGCGGGTATGGGCGAGGATCGAGTTCTGCGAGAGGAGGTCGTCCGGCATCAGCAGCTCGGTGAAGTCGCTGATCTTCTCGAACATGAAGGGCATGCGCTCATGCCACTGGTTGCAGGTCGTCACTAGCAGGAGGCGATAGGCCTCGCCTTGGGGATCGCTCGATGGCGAGCGCCCGTCGAGCAACGCAAGAACCTTGGCCTTGATGGCGGTCGAAACGTCGTCACCGACGTTGCCGGCTAGAGCCTCGGCGAGAAGCTCAGGACGAGTCTGACCATCGGCCGGCGACACGGCCCGTAACGAGGTGAGGCCGTTCGCATCCATGAAGCGGAGCGCGGTGAACCGGTTGAACCAGGTATAGGCGACCTGCTCGACGACCTGCTCTCGCCCATTGAGGGAGATCGCGGCCTCCAACTCCCTCACTGCCTGAGGCGCCTCACGGCGCGCCGCGCTGCCTTCGGCAAGAACAAGGCCGAGTTTGCCACGCACCTGATCCATGAGCTGGTTGCGTGCCGCCTGGGCGAACTTCTTCAGGGCATTGGTATCCATCAGACGATCACCTTCCGACCTTTCCGGATCTCGGTCAGGAACGTCTGCTTGTTGGACTCGAAATAGGCCTCCACGTCCTGCTCGCTCGCCAGATAGGGCCGTTCCCAGCGAACGAAGAGATCCGTCCCTGTCACGAACGTTTCCTCGATAGGTGGCAAGCCAGGAGGGTCGCCAGCACCCGGTGGGTTCTGAAGCGCGAGGAGCCGCATGATCTCGGCCATCACGTCCTTCAACACGCGCGTGCGTGCACCAGTCGCACGATCGCGGAGGACGGCGATGAGATGCACCTCCCCGAGGCCTTCCTTGTGGCTCTCGATATGCGCGAGCACGGACTGCTGACTTTCAGGGGAGAGAGAGCCGAACTCGGACAGTTGCCGGACCTTCGAAAGGCACTCGTCGACGGCGGCGACGACGAAGTTCCGCTCTTCGAGAACCTTCAGCTCGACGCTGGCCTTGAGCTCATAGAAGGACGATTTCAGGCCCTGGATCACGCCGCCCTTATGGCAGTTGGGATCTTCGAGCGCGGCCTTTATGGCCTTCACCTCGGCGAAACCGACGTACTGAAAGTTCGATTCATTCTTCTCGAGGAAGACACGCACCTCGTCGTAGATCGCCTTCTGGGGGCCATTCATGAAGGCGCGGATCGGATCGAGTACATCCTCCTTGCCGTCGAGAAGATCGTCCTCGCTCTTGGGGAGTTCGAGGACGTACCACCCAGGCTGCTTGTCGGCAGCCGCCTGCAGTGTCGCGCGCAGAGGCTCGAGGGAGGAGACAAAGGGGTATCTGTCCACCTGGGCAGCCAGCCTCCCGATCTCAACAAGAAGTTCCCCAATACCCTTTGCCCACAGGGCACCAAGGGACCGGGCATCGCCAGCATCTGCCGGACGATTGAACATCTCTCCGTAAAGCTCCTTGAGCTTGCGGATCTGAGCGGCGGTGAACTCCTGCTGAGGCGAGAGCAGGACCAATTGATGCTGCGACGTGTTCTGCAGGGCCTTGGCGAGCTCCAGACCTTCCAGCTGCACGCCATTCAGTCGGGTCTCGACCTTTCCACGAGCCGTAATGCTCGCAGCAAGGCACAGCGTTGCTGGCGCCGGCCAACCGTAGGAGTTGCCAGAAAAGTTCTCCAACAGCGTCTTGATGCTCACTCGGACGCCAGTGCGATCCTGAGATTGGACGAAGTTCAGTACTTCCTGCTCCGGCTCGGTCAGCCCTTCGCCTTCACGACCGAACAGGGTGCTCTCGGGCGACGCGGCCTTGACGATGTCGGCTTCCTTGTAGGTCACGCCCCTCAGCATCGGGAGGTTGACGTATACCTTCTCCACCAGCGTCTGGAACGCTTTCAGAACACGATCCTGAGGATCGCCGGCCAGCTCGAGCTCATCTCCGCGAACAAAGATCTGAGCATCGGACATCAACCTGCGCAGCCTCGTCTCGACGTCCTTGTAGCGCCGCGCGTTCTGCTCGTCCTTCTCGTCGATGATCCTGGTCCTCGACGATTGCTCCGAGCTCTGCTTGGCTTGCCGAACGAATTTCAGCGTCTTGCGATAGAGCGAGAGATCGCGGATCAGGCGATCGTCGTCCGGCAACAGGACTACGACATCGGCAGATGCCATGCTGCGCATCTTGACCGCGTCGGAAGCCCTGTCGTCGGACAGGGATGTCACGACGTGAACACCAAGCTCCTGCTCCTTGCCGGAGAGGCTGCCGTCCAAGCGCCGTGAGAACGGATACTCATGCTGCGTGGTGGCGTACTTGATCTTGCGCTGCTTGATCACCTGGTCGAACACGAGCTCTTCGAGGTCCTTCTGAAGCTCGCTGAGGTCGATCTCGGTGGACTTGATCTCCTGCTCGACATCCTTTTCCTCGTTGGTCAGGAAGTCGTAGCTGTCGCCATTGTTCTGGATCAGCGTGTTGCGCTCGAGCAGCCCGAGGGCCTCTTCGATGCGCCGACGCTGCGCGATCTGATCGGCCGCCGGGTCTGTCAGCAGAAGGATTGCGATGTTCCTGACGGTGGGTTTGAAACCCTTCACGTATTTGACCAGGAACAGGGCCTTGAGGATCCTGACGGCAAGCTCGTCGTCGAGGTTGCGTTCTGCCAGATGAATCGACTGCTGCACGGATGATTTCAGCGCCGTCCTGATGCCCTCGAACATCATGTCGAACGAAGCCATGCCGCCGACCTCCATCGTCGTCAGGCTTTTCGCAACGGCCTGGAAGACGCCAAGCATGCTGCGCTCGCCCACCGAGCTGTGCTTGCCCTCGAAGGCGTTGTGCTCGGACAGTTCGCGGATCGCCAGCTGGAAGAGATCGTACTGGTATGGGGGGAACGGATAGCTCGCAACGAAGTGGTCGCGGTCCCTGAAGCTCTTGAGCTTCAAGGAGCCATCGGTGAAGTCGTAGAGGGTCCTGAGATTGTGCTCCTCTCGATCATACATGTTGCCAAGCATGATCTCGCCGGCTTCGGTCTTTTCGAGCAGGCGCCGCTGAATGACCTCCGCGACGTCGGCCGAGTTCAACGGCATCTTCGTGGCGAAACGCGCCATGATCTTTGAGAAGTCGTAGCCCTGGTTCTGCGATCGATCGCCAATGATCGACGACATCTCCTGCTGCGCAGTGACAATGACCCAAGCCTGGCCCTTGCACCGGGTATTCAGGCTCTCGGCAATCGTTTGCAGGTTGGTCATGAGCTTCACGTGCTCGGCGATGTATTGACCAACCTCATCGACGAAGAAGTTCAGGCGGTAGTCTGGGCCCTGCGTGTCGATCCAAGCCTTCACCGTGTTGGCGAAGTCCTCGATCGAGACACGGGTGTCGGTGCGGTATTGGCTGAGGATGTCGCCAGTGAGCTGTTGGGGTCCCATGACCTCGGCGAAGGCCTGCGCGATATTGGCCTTCTCCAGAAGCGCCTGCTCACGGCCGCGCTCCCAGGGCCTGCCAGCGATCCTGGCGTAAGCGTCTCTGAAGTCACTCAGCTTTCCGCGGCTATCCAGGTCGCGCTCGAACTGGGCGATGTGCGGCTGCTTCCCATAGTACCCGCACATTTCGTCGAAGACCTTCTGGAACACCGACAGCAGCGCGTCGATGTCCGTCTTAGAGATGACATCGGCTTTCTGGTCGATGTTGAAGAGGATGCTCTTGGACGGGATCGAGACTGCCTTGCGCAGCGCTCCCGCGAGCATCGGGTTGCCCCGGACCTCATCCTTCTTCTCGAAGATCTGGAAGGCCGTCTCATCGTCAAGCCGGCGGTTCTCAAGCAGCAACGCGAGCATCTTGAGCAGGTGCGACTTGCCAGAGCCGAAGAAGCCCGAGATCCAGACGCCGTTGGCGGTGGAGTAATTGTTGTAGGCGTCGAGGAACTGCTCGAGGCGCCGGCTTATCTCATCAGTGATGACGTACTCGTCCAACTCCACCAGCAAGCTGGCTTCGTCGTCTGCCTTGATGACGCCATCGATCGGTCGATCGATCTGCTTCGAAAAGATCTGGCTAAGAGCAGTCATCGATCAGACCTCAAAATTCAGGATGTTGAAAGCGCGATAGTATTTGTCGTCCCGCATGACGCCGAAAAGGACCAGCTCGGCACCGGTCGCAAGCGCATGCGAGTATTCTCCAGGGAAGAACATGACCGTAGGCTTGTCCTTGGCCGTGCTCTGGAGATTGTTGAGGACGTTGTGGGAGCGGATGAACGGGTAAACCTCGCCGATCCCAGACAAGAAGATCACGTCGTGCTCGACTGAAGCGATCGCCCTGGCGATCCTGGGAACGAGATGCGTTGCAGGGTCGAGAACACCCTGCAGCAATTCCAGCAGCTCGTCCTTGGCCAAGGTGGGCTCGAGCTCGATGACCTGATCGAAGATGCCGCGCTCTTGAAGAATTTCGACCGACATGTCGAACAGGTTGAGGTCCAGCACGCGCACGCCGGAATTGCCGATCTGCTTCGTCAGATTGCGTCGACCGGCCTCCATCGACAGCCCTTCTTCGGCTGGATAGGCGCAGATGAAAAAGGGGACCTCGTTCCCCAATCCCTGCTTGGATAGGAACCGTTCGCTCGTCAGCACCTTCACCAGGTGATTGAAGCGCTCGACTTCACCCATGCTCATGTCCTCACTCCCCCGGGAAACACGCCGTGGTCCTGCGGCACCTCTTCCAATAGTCGACGAAGCGCAGGGGAGATCGCGAGGCGCTGGATCTCTTGCCCCTCGTTGACCAGGCCCGCTTCACGCATCATTTTGAACAGGACCTGTCGCGATCGTTGAATGGTGGACGCAGAACGCGCCGCCAGCCATTCGTCCCATTCGCCCTTGTCATGGACGAAGCTGTCGTATCGTTCTTTGGGAAGATGCCGCTGACGAGCCTCGTAGCGTTCGACGATCACCTCGACCGCGAATTCACGGATCAACCGATACGTGCGGCACACGGCCAGCCAAAGCAACGCGGCTTGGTCGGTCCGCGAACTCGTCTCGGCCAAGAAGTCCATTTCGGGATCGCTCAACGTGGCAAGCCTGTTGGCAATCTCGCGCCCTATGCGCTGCATGGACTTTTGCTTTGGTGCCGAGAGGGTCGAGGTCTGGCCCAGGTCGACGATCGCGGCCTGCCAGTTGCGAAGCGATCGATAGGAGAAAGCCATCTGAATGCTCTCATTCAGGAACAGGCCGCCGGTCGTGAACGACATGCTGTACGAGGCCATCGTCATTGCACCGCTCCCGCAACATCGGCGTCATCGACATTCAGGATGACCAATCGATCGGCCGGAGAGGACGGCGTCGAGATTCCAAGCCGCTTGGCAAGCTGAGGAATAAGAGCGCGCCGCACCTTTATGGAAGTGCTTTCGCCCTTGATCCCGAGGTCGCGAATTAGCGTGTTTCGATCGGCCTCGGTCAGGTTGGACTGAGGTGCCACTCGCAGCTCGACAATCGTCGACCAATCCTCGTCGGGGCCGTGGGAGGCAAGTGGGGTGTTTGCGCCACGCATCTCGACTATGCGTGCCAGTGGAATGGTCGCATAACCGTGGATGGACTGCGAGTACGCACGCACAGACCAATGCGCTCCATCCATCAGCATCGCATGAGGCGCGATGGTATCCCAGCAGGGCCGCGGATCGCGCTCCGTCTGCAGAAGGCAGTCGATCGGCTCTTCGGTCAGCACGGCGCCGACGATGGATCGAAGGATGTGACTGCTGACGGGCCCTACAGGCGTCGCGATGACTTCAACCTCTGGGATTTGTCCGATCCATAGATCCGTGTCCTGCTGCCGCGCGTCCCGCGTTGCCAGCAGCTGCGCCAGGTAGTGCTCTGCGGTGCTGGTACCGTATCGAGCGTTGAAGCCATCGCCTCGGACATATGCCCTCAAGCTTAGGTCATATCTGATGTTTTGCGGCTCAGCCTTTGCATAGGCGACGAGATCGTTGGTCGCTTGGTTCAAGGAGATGCCGAATTTCGTCGCTACATCGGTACGATTGACCCTGCCGTCCCATTGCAGGCGAAACTCGATGAATGCCAAGCGGCGTTCAATCGTCCATTTCTGTTTCACCGGCATCCCCACACGGCTCGCAGAAGCGAGCTCACATTTTCTGTGAGTTCACAGTTGCGGATCCGTTGATCGTGCGCAAGACATATTTCTTGGCTACGGCTTTTTCAGCATCTCACGAGCTGGTTTTGGACTCGTCCGGGTACACCGGTGTGTAGATTTCCGTCGGCGTCCTCCAGCCTCTGAAAAAATCCAACGCATCTGCAGTACCCACGAACTCCCGTGCCAGCCGCAGCCGCTCCATCAATTCGCTCCGTTCCGGCTCCGACGCCTGTTCGATCGCTGCGGCCAACTCGTCGAGGAAGTGCTCCACCGCCATGCGTTCGCGCCAGCGCTCGATGACCTGGCCCAGCGCATCTTTGCTCTGCTTTGTCGACTCCTCAATCCGCCGGCGATCCTCCTGCCTTCTCCACCGGTCCTGCTCGGCTTCCCATTCTTTACGGCGGATCTCCGCCTGGCGGCGCGCTTCCTCGGCCCTTTCGAGGATGATCGGGATGGCGCCTCTGATCTCCCTGGCGATCCTAGGCAGCATCGCCTCGATGGTGCCTTCGCTCTTCTCCTGCCAGCTCGCCGACCAATCGCCGCCTTCGGTCGTCGAGGCGAATATCCTGATGCGGCCTATGGGCAGCTCCGCGGTCGTGGTGAAGGAGTGCGGATATCGGTACTTTCGCGGGTTCGCCTGATACTCGGTTTCCCTGATGTAGTGGCCGCCGACGTATCGCAGGGTAACTTCGGCGGACATCTCCACCACCGTGATGGCGATGGCCGCGTTCTCGAAGAACGCGACCGTGGGCCGCATCGGCGACCATGCCGCGCTTGAGCGGTGAGAATATTCGCGCGCCTTATCGGGCGCCTCGCGCTCGTCCACCCTGACTGAATGCCATCTTCGATCGCCTGGCGCCACCAGGACTCTCGCCCCCTGCGTATCAAGCTGGTTGTACAAGGTGCTCGCCACGCCGAGCACCCGATCGAGCTGGGCTTCTGATGCGCTGATATCGGGCAGAAGCCGCTTGCTCGGTTTCAGGTAGCCGCCGCTCTCCCGCGGCCTCGAGCGCAGGAATTCCGCACGAGCATTCCGGATCAACTCGTGGACGTCGGTCGACGGAACCCTTTTCCTGGTTGCCGATCTTTGCCGTCGTGGAATCGCAGGCCGCGTTGGCGGCGATGCCGGCAGCGGCTCACCCTTCTCGTTCCAAGTCAGATGATCGCCAGGCAGAGCATCGGGCAGCCCTTCGGCGGCGGGCGCTTTACCCACGGCCAGCTTGGCCCAATATCCCCTTGGCGGCCGCGGCACGTTCAGCAGGGAGCAGACGCGTGCCATATAGCTGCTCGAGACACTAAATTGCTCGCATACCTTCGTCATGGGCTGCGACCAGACCAGCTCGTATAGTTCTTCACGGGTCACCATCAGTGCTCCTTTATCGTCGCGGTCTTGTTGGCGGACTGTAGCCGTTGAGTTCAGCATCTGGATCCAGCACAGTGTCGGTGCAGCTTTTCTTTTCGTCTCCTGGATGAGTGGTGGATGACACACGAGTACTTCACAGAACGGCTGTCTGGCCCGATCCCAAGAAGTAAGGACATCATCCCTACAAGTGTCTATCGCGCCATCGCGGACGCCGTGGAACAACGGATTGAAGACGGCGCTATGGGCTTCGGCTTTCCAGACTTCTGTACCGATGGTGCCGGCTGCTGCGGTTGTGACCGCGCGGCATTCAAAAACGGCCTAGAAGCGGAATTGCCCGGCATGCTCTGGCCGTGGGACATGGACAACCCACCTGCAACCGATCAGCTCATGGATTGCTTGGAGTTCATAGCCCTGAACGTCGGTGAGCCCAACAAGCGAGGGTTTCACAGCTATATGAACCACCACCATCTGGATCATGATCGCGAAGCCGGGCTAGCCGGGTGGCGAGATCGCCTGAACCAGCTATTCCGACGCAACGGTATCTCTTACGTGATGAATGATCAGGGGTTGATGACGCGGCTGGCTCCCGAACTAATCAGAGACGCACTGCAGCGGCCGAGGCTTCCAACAGGCGACACGGAGCTGGACAGGCTCATTGAGGACGCAAGGCAGAAGTATCTCGCGCCTAAGCTGGACGTGCGTCGGGAGGCGGTCGAGTGCCTCTGGGACGCTTTCGAGAGGGTAAAGACGCTCCTGGATCCCGACAAGCGAGCGGGCGTGAAGGCCCTTCTGGACTTGGCAGCTCGTGCTCCTGGTATGCGGACTGTTCTCGAGACGGACGCCAAAGCACTGACTGAAATCGGCAACCAACTCCAGATTCGCCACTATGAGACCAATCAGGAGAAGATTGTCAGCTCAGAAGAGGTGGATTACGTGTTCCATCGCATGTTCGCCCTGCTGCAACTTCTCGTTCGGAGCCTGCCGATCAATTCTGGATCGACCTGAGTTCGATAGGTTACAGACATCGTCTCGGCGCTGTCGGATAAAACGCCGGATCGACTCCCGATTGTTCGAAATCGACTCGGTCTTAATTTTATCCGACAATAACGAAGGATAGTTGGTGGGCCCACCAGGACTCGAACCTGGAACCAGACCGTTATGAGCGGTCGGCTCTAACCATTGAGCTATAGGCCCGCCGGCGGCTTTCCTAGGGTTTCCGACCCTGCTTGGTCAACGGAAATTTGGCGCGGCCGAACAATTGAACCGCAGCCTCCATGCCGCCGCATGGCACCAAACCTCGACAACGCCGTGCGCAAGGCGCTATTCGTGCGCACAGCGCTCAGGTGGGAATGACATGCGTGAAGGCGATATCATTAATGGCCTGGTCAAGGGCCTGTCCGTCATCGAGTGCTTCGACGAGGAACACGCCAGCCAGTCGATCACCGATGTCGCCAATCGCACCGGCCTCGAACGCGCCACCGCACGGCGCTGCCTGCTGACGCTGACCCATCTCGGCTATGCCACCTATGACGGCAAGTTCTTTCGCCTGACGCCGCGCGTCCTGAATCTTGGCCATTCCTATCTCGCCGCCACGCCACTGCCACGGCTGATCCAGCCCTTCCTCGAAGAGCTGTCCGCCAAGATCAATGAGAGCTCGTCCGCGGCCGTACTGGATGGCACCGAAATCCTCTACATCGCGCGCGCGTCCTACCGGCGGGTCATGTCGATCAATCTGGGTGCCGGTGCGCGCCTGCCGGCCTATTGCACCTCCATGGGCCGCATCATGCTCGCCGCCCTGCCCGCCTCAGAGGCAAGGGAGGTTCTCGACCGCTCCGATCTCGTTGCCTACACGGCCAAGACCAAGGCCGATCTGGGCTCCATCACCACCGAACTTGCGGTTGTCGCTGCCCAGGGCTTCGCCGTAATCGACGAGGAGCTCGAACTGGGCCTCTGCTCCATCGCCGTGCCGCTGTTCAATGCCCAGGGCCAGACCGTGGCAGCATTGAATATCGGGGCCCAATCCGCCCGCGCCTCCACCTCCCACATGATCGCCAATTTCCTGCCCCTGATGCGCAAGGTACAGGCCGAAGTTCGCCCCCTGCTGCGCTAGGCCGGGCGATAACACGACTGTCACAATCGCCCGCTATTGTCGTCTTGCAGGGCCCTGCAGACTCGCGGCCCGGCCCAACCAAATGTGTCACATTCGAATGTCACACAGCGATGCCACAGCCGACTTGCCATCGGAAAAAATCAACGCAATCAGCGCATTAACCTGTCACAAACGCGTCATGCAATCGCAATAAAACTGTCGCGTACCCCCCATATGGTCGGCCACGTCAAAGGGCGGCACCGGGGAATGAACTGCCGGATCGGCCAGCCAGGTTTGAACTGAATTCCGAAAGGGAAATTCCCATGAAGTCTGCACTTTTCGCCAGTGCTGCCGTGATCGCGCTTGCCGCGTTCGGCACATCCGCCGCTTTCGCCCAGTCGCGCGACACCATCCAGATCGCCGGCTCCTCCACCGTTCTGCCTTTCGCTTCGATCGTGGCCGAAGAATTCGGCGCTGCCTTCCCTGAGTTCAAGACCCCGGTCGTGGGTTCGGGCGGCACTGGCGGCGGCCTCAAGCAGTTCTGCGAGGGCGTCGGCGAGAACACCATCGACATCGCCAATGCGTCGCGCCAGATCAAGGACAGCGAACTCGAGGCTTGCACCGCCGCTGGCGTGACCGACGTCCGCGAAATCCAGTTCGGCTTCGACGGCATTGTGTTCGCCTCTGCTGCCACCGGCCCAGACTTCGCCCTGACCCCTGTCCAGGTGTTCAAGGCCATTGCCGCCAAGGTCCCCGTTGACGGCGCCATGGTTGACAACCCGTACACCAAGTGGTCCGAAGTCGACGCTTCGCTTCCCGATCAGGCGATCGCCCTGGCCATTCCGGGTTCCAACCACGGCACCCGTGAAGTGTTCGAGGAAAAGGTCACTCACGCTGGCTGCGAAGAAGCCGGTCTGCCCGAGATGAGCGAAGAAGAACTCGACGCCGCTTGCACCACCTTCCGTCAGGACGTCGTTGTTGAGATCGCTGGCGACTATACAGAAACGCTCGCTCGCCTGACCTCGAACAAGGACACCGTTGGCGTGTTCGGCCTCAGCTTCTACGAGCAGAACACCGACACCCTCAAGGTAGCGACCGTAAACGGCGTCGTGCCGTCGGCTGAAGCTGTCGCTGCTGGCGAGTATCCGGTCAGCCGTCCGCTGTTCTTCTACGTCAAGGGCCAGCATATCGGCGTGGTCCCTGGCATCGAGGAGTTTGTCCAGTTCTTCCTGTCCGAGCAGATGTCGGGCGTCGGTGGCACGCTGGAAGCCGCTGGCCTGATCCCGCAGCCGGCCGAAAAGACCGCCGAAGTTCTCGCGGCTTTCGAAGCCGGCGCGCAGTAAGAACCCCAACGGGCCGCGCGATCCATCGCGCGGCCCACCTCATTTCCTCCGCGGGGGCGCGTACCGATGAATTCCCTGATAATTGCCGGCATGCTGCTTGTATTGCTGGGTCTGGCCTACCAATCCGGCTGGGCCCGTAGCCGCAGTCTGGCGACCGCCAACGGCGTCAAGGTCCATTCCCGCCCGCAATATCACGGCTCCTACGTCGCCATCTGGACGCTGGTTCCGACCATCGTCATCGTCATCCTCTGGGCCTGGCTCGGCGATGGCATCACCCACAATTTCATCGTCAGCCAAATCCCCGTAGAAACCGTCCAGTCGCTCGATCAGGTCGGCCTCAACGCCACCATCGCCCGCATCAAGTCGCTGGCATCGGGCTATGGTGTGGCGGGCGAAGTCCTGCCCTATGAACAGACCGCGGGCGATGCGCTGCGCTCGTTCCAGTTCATCACATTTCTGGTTGTCATCGTTGCTGCCGCGGTGGCTGGTGTCGCGGCGCTGCTCTACGCCCGCAGCCGCATCACCGCCCGCCTCCGGGCCCGTAACGCCGTCGAGCGCGTCATCAATATCGCGCTCCTGGCCTGCTCGGCTGTTGCCATCCTGACCACCGTCGGCATCGTCGCCTCGCTGGTCAGCGAGGCCTATAAGTTCTTCACCTTCATCCACCCGATCGATTTCTTCTTTGGCACGGTCTGGAACCCCAGCTTTTCCTCCACCGGCGGTGGCGCGCACGGTCAGTATGGCCTGCTTCCGCTCCTCGCCGGCACGCTGATGATTACCCTCATCGCCATGCTGGTGGCCGTGCCGGTCGGCCTGATGGCGGCAATCCATCTCAGCCAGTATGCCCACCACAATTTCCGCGCTGTGGCCAAGCCGATCATCGAGATCCTGGCCGGCATTCCCACCATCGTCTTTGGGTTCTTCGCCCTGGTGACGGTTGGCCCATTCCTGCGTGATGTCGGCGGCTTCATCGGCCTCGATATCAAGGCGACCAGTGCGCTCACCGCGGGCGTGGTCATGGGCATTATGATCATCCCCTTCGTGTCGTCCCTATCAGACGACATTCTCAATCAGGTACCGCGCACCCTGCGCGATGGCGCCTATGGCCTGGGAGCCACCAAGTCCGAGACCATTCGCAACGTGCTGTTGCCCGCGGCTCTCCCCGGCATTGTCGGGGCCTTCCTGCTGGCTGTGAGCCGCGCCGTGGGCGAAACGATGATCGTGGTCTTGGCCGCCGGCAACTCGCCGGTCCTGCGTGGCAATCCCTTCGAGCCGGTGGCCACCATCACGGTGTCGATCGTCAACCAGCTGACCGGCGACTCGGATTTTGCCGGTCCCCAATCGCTGGTGGCCTTTGCTCTGGGTCTGACGCTCTTCGTCATCACCCTCTGCCTCAACGTCTTCGCCCTCTACATCGTCCGCCGCTTCCGGGAGCAGTACGAATAATCATGACCGATATGCTCTCCACTGACCACCAGGCCTCCATCGAACGCACCAAGCTGATCCGCGCCGGCTTGCGCAAGCGTCACCTCAGCGAGAATATCTTCAAGAGTCTCGGTCTGGCGGCCATTGTCGTGGCGCTCGGCTTTGTTGCCCTGCTGTTTGTCGACATCGTCCGCAAGGGGGCCCCGGCCTTCACTCAGTCCAATGTGCATCTGTCGGTAACCTTTGATCCGGCGATCATCGACGTCGAACCCGCCCCGGTCCGTGCCGACGGCCAGTCCGATGCAGACTTCCAGGCCGCCAACCTCAAGTGGCAACGTGACCTGGCTATGCTCAACTGGAACAAGGTTATCGAAGCCAGCCTGCGCGCTGCAGCGCCGGCCGGCTTCGAGATCGACTCCAAGGACCTGTTGGCCATCGCTGAAACCGATGCCCGCCACCAGGTTCGGGCGCAGTTTGTCGCCGATCCGTCCCTGCTGGGCAAGACTGTTGAAGTCGATGTCCTCGCGTCGGCCAATGCACAAAACTGGATCAAGGGAAACATCGATCGTTCGCTGGGCGATGCCCAGCAGCAACTCTCCGCCCCGGCTCGAGCGCTGATCGACGAAATGGTCGCCACCGGGGCCATCACCAACGGCTTCGCATGGTCCATCTTCACCAACGTCGATAGCCGATCTGCCCCAGCCTCCGCTGGCCTGCTCGGCGCCTTTGTGGGCACCTTGTGGATGATGCTGATCGTCATCGTGCTTGCCGTACCGATCGGGGTGGCCGCAGCGGTCTATCTCGAAGAGTTCGCGCCAAAGTCGCGCCTCACCGATCTGATCGAGGTCAACATCAACAACCTTGCCGCGGTGCCCTCGATCGTGTTCGGTCTCCTCGGCGCGGCTGCCTTCATCAACTACATGCACCTGCCCATCTCCGCCCCGCTGGTCGGCGGCCTGGTGCTGACCCTGATGACGCTGCCCACCATCATTATCGCTACCCGTGGCGCCCTGCTTGGCGTCTCCCCAGCGCTCCGCCAGGCCGCCCTCGGCATGGGTGCATCCAAGACGCAGATGGTGTTCCACCATGTGCTGCCGGTCACCTTCCCATCGATCCTGACGGCAACCATCCTGGGCGTGGCCCACGCGCTCGGCGAAACCGCCCCGCTGCTGCTCATCGGCATGAAGGCCTTTGTGGCCGCTGTCCCGGCGACGCCGCTCGACCAGGCCACCGCCTTGCCAGTCCAGATTTATCTCTGGCAGGGCAACGAAAACCGCAATTTCTTCGAACCCCGCACCGCCGCCGCCATCATGGTCCTCCTCCTCGTGATGATCATGCTCAACGGCGTCGCCATCTACCTGCGCTCGCGCCTCGAAAAGCGCGCCTAGGACAAGGACACGCCAAATGGATATGGTCGCCGGCAAGGTTAAGATGACCCAGCAATCAGTGAACACCACCATGAATCCCACCGACATGCTCGACCGCCAGATCCGGCTCACCGCCCGCGATGTCACCGTCCACTACGGTGCCAAGCAGGCCCTGCACGGCATCTCGATCGACATTCCCGATCGCGCCGTCACTTCCTTCATCGGACCCTCGGGTTGTGGCAAGTCCACCTTCCTGCGCTGCATCAACCGCATGAATGACACTATTGAAGGCGCCAGGGTCGGCGGCACTATCAAGCTCGACGGCGAGGATATCTATGATCCCGCCCTCGACGTCGTCGAGCTGCGCGCCCGCATCGGCATGGTGTTCCAGAAGCCCAATCCCTTCCCCAAGTCGATCTACGAGAACGTTGCCTATGGCCCGAAAATCCACGGCCTGGCTCGTTCCAAGACCGATCTGGACGAGATCGTCGTGTCCTCGCTCCGCAAGGCCGGCCTCTTCGAGGAGGTCAAGGATCGCCTCAACGAAGCCGGCACCGGCCTCTCCGGCGGCCAGCAGCAGCGCCTCTGCATCGCCCGCGCCATCGCCGTCGGTCCCGAAGTCATCCTGATGGACGAGCCCTGCTCGGCCCTCGACCCGATCGCGACCGCCATCATCGAGGAACTCATCGACGAACTGCGCGAGAACTACACCATCGTCATCGTGACTCACTCCATGCAGCAGGCTGCCCGTGTGTCGCAAAAGACGGCCTTCTTCCACCTGGGCAATCTGATCGAGGAAGGCGTCACCGAAGACATCTTCACCAACCCGGTCAACAAGCAGACCCAGGACTACATCATGGGCCGCATCGGCTAAGGCGAGGAATCACAATGGCTACCGAACACATCGTTTCGTCCTACAATGACGAGCTTGTTGCTCTCGCCCAGACCATCGCCGAAATGGGCGGGCAGGTCGAAGTCGCGATCGAGAACGGCACCAAATCCCTGCTCAAGCTCGACCGCGAGCTGGCCGACGTCACGATCATTGCCGACCAGCGGATCGACGACATGCAGCGCAAGATCGATGACATGGCCGTCTCGATGATCGCCCGCCGCCAGCCCATGGCGTCGGATCTGCGCGCCATCATCACCGCCATCCACGTCGCTTCCGATCTGGAACGCGTCGGCGACATGGCCAAGCAACTGGCGCGCCGCTCGCTCAAGCTCGAGGGCATGAGCCTGCAACCCACCTTCTACAACGGCGTCAAGAACATGACGGCGCTGGTGCTGCGGCAGATCAAGGAAGCGCTGGATGCCTATTCCAACCGCGATTCCGCCGCCGCTATCGAAGTGTGCAACCGCGACGACGAAGTCGATGCCATGCACACCTCGCTGTTCCGCGAACTCCTCACCTACATGATGGAAGATCCGCGCAACATCACGCCCTGCACGCATCTGCTGTTCTGCGCCAAGAGCCTCGAACGCATCGGCGACCACGCCACCAACATCGCCGAGCGCGCCTACTACTTGCAGACCGGCAAGCAGCTCACCGCCGACGTGCAGGAGCTGCACCGAACCCAGATCAAGGCCTAAGCCGCAAGAAGCGCTGAAGCCTCCCAACCACCGGCCCATACCTCCCCCTTGATGGGGGAGGCTAGGAGGGGGTGGAGCCACACGCACCGACGTGGTGCCAAGAGACCCGACGGGAGCCACCCATGCCCGCGACCATCCTCGTCGTTGAAGACGAAGGCGATATCGCCATCCTGCTGCGCTACAACCTCGAAGCCGAGGGCTTCCGCGTCGTCACCGCCGAAACCGGCGACGAGGCCCAGCACGCCATCCAGGAGAAGCTGCCCGATCTGATCCTGCTCGACTGGATGCTGCCGGAAATCTCGGGCATCGAACTCTGCCGCCGCCTGCGCGCCCGCGAGGAAACGGCCCGCGTGCCGATCATCATGCTCACCGCCCGCGGCGAGGAAGAAGAGCGCGTTCGTGGTCTTGCCACCGGCGCCGACGACTATGTGGTGAAGCCCTTCTCGGTGCCCGAACTGGTCGCCCGCATCCACGCCCTGCTCCGCCGTGCCAACCCGAACCTGGTCACCGCTGCCCTCAAGGTCGGCGACCTGGAGCTCGACCGCACCACCCACCGCGTACGCCGCGCCAACCGCGACGTCCACCTCGGCCCCACCGAATACCGCCTGCTCGAATATCTGATGCGCCATCCGGGCCGGGTATACTCCCGCGAACAACTGCTCGATGGCGTCTGGGGTAACGACGTTTACGTCGATGAGCGCACCGTCGACGTCCATATCGGCCGCCTGCGCCGCGCCATCAACCGCGGCCGCGAATCCGACCCCATCCGCACCGTCCGTGGCGCCGGCTACGCCTTCGACGAGAGATTTGCCCAGGTGGCTTGAGCCCCTTGGGCTTGCTGCTCTCACGGTGCCGTGCGGACGCGCAACCGATCCCCCATGGACCTCATCCTGAGCCTGTCGAAGGACGAGGTCGCGGCCACGGCTTGCCGGGGGCCCAATGACGCGTCATCCACCAGCGCAGCCCCTCCCCCTATCGGGAGGCTGGGAGGGGGCGTTCAACAAAGACACCCCTCACAGCGGATAAAACTCGATCCGCGGCACGCCCTCCTCCAGCCGCACGGTGGCGCCCACGCCATAGACATCAGCGATCCGTTCCGCCGTCAGCACCTCGGCCGGCGATCCAATCGCCACCACCCTGCCCTCGGCCAGCATCACCAGCCGGTGGCAGTAGCGCGCCGCCAGGTTGAGGTCATGCAGCGCCGCCAGCGTCGTCGTCCCCAGCCGCCGCACCAGCGCCAGCAGCTCGAGCTGGTGGCGGATGTCGAGGTGGTTGGTCGGCTCGTCCAGCACCAGGAACGGCGCCTCCTGCGCTAGCGCCCTCGCCACCAGCACCCGCTGCTTCTCGCCGCCCGATAGCGTGCTGAAGCTGCGCCCGGCGCAGTGGGCCATGCCCACCGTATCGAGGCACCGCGCCACGATCGCCCGGTCCTCCGGGCCGTCATTGGACAGCACAGCCTTGTGCGGCATGCGGCCCATGGACACCAGTTCACGCACCGTGAAGTCGAACTCGCCGGTGCGTTCCTGCGCCACCACGGCCATGCGCCGCGCCGCCTCGCGTGCCGAGAGCCGCCACACGTCGTCGCCCAGATGCAGCACTGCCCCGCCCATCGGCTTGAGCACCCGGTAGATGGTGCGCAACAGGCTCGATTTGCCGCTGCCATTGGGACCCACCAGGCCCACGAACTCGCCGTGTTCCACGCCGAACATCACCGAATCGACGATCCGCCGGTCCGCCGCCTCCACCGAGACGCCCTTGACCCATACCTGGTTCATGCCGCCTCCCGCTTGCGGCGCTGCGTCGCCAGCATCCAGATAAAGAACGGCCCGCCCAGCAACGCCGTGATCACGCCCACCGGCAATTCCACCGGAGCAAAGGCCATGCGGGCGATCACGTCGACCCAGATCAGGAAGATCGCGCCCACCAGCACCGCCACCGGCACCACCCGGCGGTGATCGCTGCCGACGAGCATGCGCACCACATGCGGAATGACCAGGCCGACAAAGCCGATCGCCCCGCTCACCGCTACCATCACGCCCGTCAGCAGCGACAGCACCACGAACAGCACCAGGCGCAACTGGCCGACATCGACGCCCAGCGTCCGCGCCGTCTCGTCGCCAACCAGCAGCGCATTGAGCGCCCGCCCGTTGACCGCCAGGTAGATCGTGCCGATCAGCAGCGCCGCGCCAGGCAGTCCCAGGTCGCTCCAGGCGGCTCCACCCAGGCTGCCCAGCAGCCATTCCATGGCGTTGCGCGCCAGCTCGCGATTTTCCGAGGTCAGCACGATCAGGCTTGTCAGCCCCGACAGCGAATAGCCGCAGGCCATGCCGGCCAGCACCAGCCGCAATGGCGACATCTGCCCCCCGGCGATCGCCACCAGGAACACCAGCACGAACGATACCAGCGCGCCGGCAAACGCCCCCGCCGGCACGGCATAAAGTCCAAGTCCGGCCAATGCCCCGGTGCCCAGCACCAGCACAGCGCCCACCGAGGCCCCCGATGAAATGCCCAGCACATAAGGGTCGGCCAACGGATTGCGCACCACCGCCTGCATGGCCACGCCCACGGCCGCGAGCCCACCGCCGACGAGCGCTGCCAGCAGCACGCGCGGCAGTCGCAGCGTCCAGACGATGCCCTCCTCGGCCGCCGTCCAGTCGCCGGCCGCGCCGGTGATCTTGGCCAGGGTGATACGCCACACCAGGCTGGCGTCCAGCGGCACCGGGCCGATGGTCACCGCCAGCGTCAGCGATAGCGCCAGCGCCAACCCAAGGGCCGCAACGATGAGCGCCACCGGCAGCGCCCGCAAATGCTCCCGCCAGCCGGCGGGAGCATTGAGTGTGTCCGTGGTCACGGGAACAGTTCCGGATAGAATCCGGCCGCCAGCGTCCGCACTGCCTCGGGGTTGCGCACGCCCTCGAAGGCCGAAGGCAGCGGCAGCACCACGAAGCGGTCGTTCTGCACGGCCGGCACACTGGCCAGGGCCGGATTGGCCTTGAGCAGCGCAATCTTGTCGGCGGCGCTCACCTGGCCATAGTCGTTGATCACAATCACCTCGGGCGCCCGCGCCACGGCTTCTTCCCAGCTCACATTGGCCCAGGTTTCGTCCACGTCGGCGAACACGTTGACGCCGCCGGCCAGTTCGATCAGGTGCGTCTGCAATGCCTTGCCTGTCGTGTAGATGGCGTCGGTGCCGCTGTCATAGACCATGACCGTCACTGGCGCGACGCCGGCCGCCTTCACCGTGTCCTGCACCGCGCCGATGTCGGCCTTGATGCTCTCGATCAGCGCATTGGCCTTGGGCTGGATGTCGAAGATCTGCCCCAGCTTGGCAATGTCCTCATAGACCACGTCCATGGTCGCGCCCTTGATCAGCGTACCGGTCACCGCATAGGCGTTGATGCCAAGCTCGCCGAGCTTTTCCACCGGCGCCACCGCCGTGTCGCGATAGGCGCTGAGGCGGCCGAAGGTGAAGTCGGCATTGGTGCCCAGCACCACTTCCAGCGATGGCGACCCGGTGCCATCGGACAGGATCGGGATGGCATCGTACTCGGCCTTGAGGCTGTCGAGCACCGGGTGGTTCATATAGGCGGTGCCGACCATTTTGGGCGCCAGGCCCAGCGCCAGCGCCAGCTCGGTGGTATGCCCGTTGAGCGTCACCATCCGCTCCGGCGCCTGCTCGAATACCAGCGTGGTTTCGCCATTCTGGATGGTCAGCGGGTAGCTGGTCTGCTGCGCCAATACCGGCGCCGAAACGGCCAGCAACAGGCCGGCCGCAAACAGGGTCGTCAACTTCATGGGGTCTCTCCAGATGAAAGGGATGGGGTGTCCAGCGGCGCAACATGCTGGACGATCAGGTCGGGCAGCGCCTCGCCGGCGCCGATGACGGTGGTGACGAAGCGCTCCACCGCCGCGCGGTCGAGCAGGCGGTACCATTCGCCGCGCGGATAGGCGGCCAGCAGTGGCCCCTGGCTGCACGGGTAGAGGCAGCCGGTCGTCGCCACCAGGCACTCCTTGCTGAGGCCGGCAGCGGTCAGTGCTTCAGTGAGCGCAATCTTGAGATTGGGAGCGCCGCGGAAATGGCAGCGCGGCCCGGTGCAGACCAGCAGGTGGTGCTTGAAGGGCGGCGCCTTGTTCCAGCCCGGCTTGCCCAGGCTCGGCTTCTGGTCGGTGATCGCCACCGCACCGTCGGTCCGGTCCACAGCGGCCTGTGCCATGCGTCCAAGCATATCGGCGTCGATCAGATCGTCATCGCCCAGCAGCAACTCGACGCCGTCACCGCGCTCGGCCTTCCAATGCGCCAGCACACCTGGAATCCAGGCCGCCAGGCTCTGCGAAAACGGCAACCCCAGCAGTTGCACCAGTATGCGCCCATGACCCTCATCGGCCAGCTCATCCAGCACCATGCCCAGATGCGGGCCGGTGCCCTCCAGCCGCACCAGCCGCGCCGGCACAGGCGATGCCGCGAGCAGGCCTTCAGCCAGCGCCGCCTGTCGGCCGGCACTCAGATATTGCTGGGATATGCAGAAGACTATTGCGTCAGGTCGAGCCATCTCGCCTTCTCCATAAGGGAGAAGGCCAATTCATCGACCGTGCCACGAAATTCGTGCCAGGTTCCAATCGCGCCCCCTGCCGGGGCACCTCGCCCGGCTACTTGGTCTTGCGCTCTGGCAGGTCTCCTGGCTCGCGGCTCTGGCGCTATCCGCAGCCTTCCCGGTCCCGGTGGACCAGTGGCATGCGCACGGATGGCTCGCCGCTTACAGTTGCGAGGGCAGCCACGGTATTGGCCCCTGATGGGTAATCCGCACCGTGTTCCCTTTTAATCCGCGCGTCCTGGCGGAACCGAAAGCGCGTCACTGGTAGCCGATCGCTTTTCCCCTCGCAAGAGGGCCGTCGGCTAACCGCGCGGCGCGAAGAGGATGATGCCAGCCGCGATCAGCGCCAGCGCGCCGCCGGTAAGGTCCCAGCGATCGGGCACCCGCCCCTCCACTGCCTACGGCCAGGCCAGCGACGCCACGATGTAAACGCCGCCATAGGCCGCAAAGGTTCGCCCGGCATGCTCGGCCGGAGCCAGCGTCAGCAGCTAGGCGAAAGCCACCAGCGCCGGCACGCCCAGAAGGCAAAACACCCGGCAATCTCGGCCAGCGCCGCCCCGGCATAGATCAGCGCCGTACTCACGATTACAGGCACGGCGCTACACCAGCACGTCTTCGTCGGTCGCCAGTATCTCGGCTATGATTTTGAGTCCGCGCTCCAGCATTGGCCGCGTCGGCGGCGCCATGATGCAGAGGCGCACCCCGGCCACCGGCGCCTCCCCCACCTGCACCGCCGTCGGTGGCGTCAGGCGCACCCCGGCCTCGCTGGCGCGCCGCGAAAATTGTTCCGCCCGCAATGCTGTCATCGGCAGCCACACATGTGGCGCCCCGCCAGGCATCGGAACGCTGGCTATGCCCAGCGCGACCTTGGTCAGCGCCAGCCGTTCGGTTGCCTCGGCGCGGATCGCGGCGAGTGCCTCCGCCGCTAGCCCGGTTTCGATCATCGCTATGGCAAGTTCGGCCGCATAAGGCGGCTGACCCCAGCTTTCCGCTCGCAACCGCCGCCGCACGCTCGCAGCCAGCGATGCTGGCGGCGCGATCACCCCCATTCGCACTAACGGGGTCAGGCTCTTGGATAGGCCCGTGACATAGATCACACGGTCAGGCACCAGTTCGCGATAGGTCAGGTTCCCCTTGGCCGCGTAGAACCCATAGATGTCGTCCTCGACGATCATCGCCCCGCGGCGTTCGGCGATGCGGGCCAGAGCCCGGCGCCGCTCCGGCCCCGTCTCGAACCCCAGCGGGTTCTGGCAGACCGGCGTGGTGTAGACGATCCGGGCACCGGTTGCCGCCAAAGCGGCGTCCAGCGCTTCGGGAATGAAGCCCTCGCTGTCATGCGCCACCGGCGACATGGTCATGCCAAGGTTGGTTGCAGCCGCAATGGCACCGGGAAAACTCGCGCTCTCGGTCAGGATGATCGTCCCGGCGATATCACGCAACGCAGCGAAGGCGAGATGCAGCGCCTGCTGCGCACCGTTGCAGAGAAGAATTTCGTCGGCATCAACAGCGGTGCGCGTCTGGCTCAACCACCCAGCCATGATGCGCCGTTGCCGCGCCGTCCCGCTGTGATCCTCATAGCCACCGAGGACGAGGCGGAGCGCATGCGTGTTGGCCAATTCCGTCGCCTCGGCCAGTCTCTGCGCACTGATGACCGGCGGCGGTGCGTTGATCGCCAGGTCGATGATACCACCATCGTCCTCGCCCACAGCCGAACCGAGCACGAACGTCCCGCGTCCGATTTCTCCCCGAACCACGCCACGCGCGCTAAGCGCATCGATAGCGCGGGTCACGCTGCCGATGGATACGGAAAACTGCTGCGCCAGCTGCCGGTGCGTCGGCAGGCGCGCCCCAGTCCGATAGCGCCCCTCGGCAATGGCCATCTCGACTGCGCTGGCCAGCCGCTCGTGCAGCGGCTGGCCATTGTCAGGCAGGTTCAACATTGTATCGCTAACGGCAGAAATTGTATCACTCATGAGCGAAGCCTTACGCTGAATGACACTGATTGTCCAACGCTCCATTAGGCCCCAAACAAGCTCCGGCCGGCGCCATCAGGCCAAGTCACATCCAATTATGTCAATACTATTGACATAACAATGATTGCCTGTTTGTATCACTCGTATCATTGCATGGTGAGACAAATGACGCCATCGGAATTTCGCCTCTCGTCCCGCGCCCAATCGATGAAGGCTTCGGAAATCCGCGAGCTGCTGAAGCTGGTGGGCAAACCGTCGATGATCTCGTTCGCGGGCGGCATACCCGATCCCGGCCTGTTCAATGTCGGCCTGTTTCAGGATGCCTGGCGTCACGCCTTCGGTGGCCCATCCATCGCCCGCGAGGCGCTGCAATATTCGACCACCGAGGGCTATGCGCCGCTGCGCCAATGGCTGGCCGACCACATGCGCAAGCTCGGCGTGCCCGCGACCGCGGAAAACATCCTCATCACCTCAGGTTCGCAGCAGGGGTTGGACCTCGTGGGCAAGCTGCTGCTCGACAAGGCCAGCAAGGTCATCACCGCGCGCCCGACCTATCTCGGCGCCCTGCAGGCCTTCTCCGCCCTCGAGCCGCAATTCGTTCCCCTCGAAGCACCGCAGCCGACCGGCCCCGATGCAGCCCGGCTGATCTACCTGGTCCCCGATTTCGCCAACCCAACCGGCCAGACCATGAGCCGGTCGGCACGCCAGAACGCCCTCGATCAGGCCAAAGTGCTCAACGCCGTGATCGTCGAGGACGCCGCCTATTCGTCCTTGCGCTATGACGGCGAAGACCTGCCCGCCATCGCCGCACTCGATGCCGCCGAGGCCGGCTCGATCGATGCCACACGCACGCTCTACTGCGGCACCTTCTCCAAGACGCTGTCGCCCGGACTACGGATCGGCTGGATCTGCGGCCCGGCAACCCTCATCCGCAAACTGGCCATGCTGAAGCAGGGCGCCGACCTGCACACCGCGAGCTTCAACCAGATGGTGATGCACCAGGTCGCCGAAATGGGCTTCGATAGCCAGCTCGAACGCATTCGCTCCGTTTACCGGGTCAGGCGCGATGCCATGCTTGCGGCGCTTGATCACCATGCCCCGCCCGGCCTGCGCTGGAAGAAGCCGGAGGGTGGCATGTTCATCTGGCTCGAACTGCCCGACCACATCGATGCTTATGTGCTGCTGGAGCAGGCCATCCGCCAGGACATTGCCTTCGTCCCCGGCGGCGCATTCTTCCCCGACGGCGCCGGTCGCAACACCATGCGGCTGAGCTTCTCACTGAGCGACGAAGCCCAGATCGAGGTCGGCATCTTCAAGCTCTGCAGCCTCATCGGCCAGCAGGCCATGGCCAAGGCGGTCAATGTGTACTGAGAAAGCCCGTGGTAAGGTTTCGATCCCACCATCGAATCGGACCTTCCCATGACCTCCGGCACCGAGCGGCTTAATCCGCTGCATCTGCTGGCCGCCTTCGGTACGGGCGGCCTGCTGACCCTTATGATTCATTTCAACGGCGAACTGGGACGCCACGGCAACGCGTTGTTCTCGTCCTGGGCGGCGCACGGCACTGGCACCGTCGCAGCCCTGCTGTTCCTCGCAATCCTCTATCGCAGCCGCCGCACCACCGCCGATAGGCCGGCAGGCAAAGCTCCGCTCTGGGCCTATCTCGGCGGCATTTCCGGCGCGGCGACGGTCATGTTGACCTCGACCACGGTCAACTCGCCGCTCGCTCTTTCCGGCACCCTGGCCCTGGGCCTCGCCGGGCAGGTGGTGTTTAGCCTCGCCGCCGATCGCTGGGGCCTGTTCGGCCTGCCCAAGCGCATCCCCGGCCCGCGCGACCTGGCCGCCCTGGCCCTGATCGTGGCCGGCAGCACGCTCATCATTCTCTTCGGCATGGGTGCGGCATGACCCTCTCGATCGCCTTCGCCTGCCTCGCCGGCATCCTCGTCGGCCTCAGCCGCCAGCTCAACGGACGGCTCGCCCTGTCGAGCTCGCCGTTGATCGCGTCGTTCTGGAACCACATTGTCGGCTTCGTCGCGCTGACCGCCCTGGGCCTCGCCATCGGCGGCCTGATCCCCGCGGGCGCTGCCCACGCCCCCTGGCACGCCTATATAGGCGGCCCCATCGGCGTCGTCTTCGTCGCCGCTGGCAGTTGGCTCATCCCACGCATCGGCGCCGTCAACACCGCACTCCTCGTCATCGGCGGCCAGATGGTCTCGGGCGTCGTGCTCGACCTGGTCCGACAAGTGCCCAGCACGCTCTGGGCCAGCGCGCTCGGTGTGGTTTTGATCCTGGCCGGCATGGCCCTGACCCAACGGCGGCGTTAGCCCCTTCACCTCTCCCTTTGGGGGAGAGGTAAGGGTCCCCCTAGCCAGCAGCCGTATAAGCCGTCTTCACCACCGTGAAGAACTCCGCCGCATACTTGCCCTGCTCGCGTGAGCCATAGCTCGAGCCCTTGCGCCCGCCAAACGGCACGTGGAAATCCACACCCGCCGTCGGCACATTGACCATCACCATGCCCGCCTCGGCATTGCGCTTGAAGTGCGTCGCATATTTCAGCGACGTGGTGACGATACCGGCCGAAAGCCCGAATTCGGTATCATTCGCCGTCGCCAGCGCTTCCTCGTAATCCTTGACCCGGATCACCGACGCCACCGGCCCAAAAATCTCCTCGCGGCTGATCCGCATCGAATTGGTCGCCTCGGTGAACAGCGTCGGCTGCAGGAAGTAGCCTTCGGTCGCCGCCTTCACCAGCTCGCCGCCGGCTGCCAGCTTGGCCCCTTCGGCCTTGCCGATGGCGATATAGTCCGTGTCCTGCTTGAGCTGGCTCGGATCAACCACCGGGCCGATCTCGGTATTCTTGTCGAGCGCATCGCCAACCCGCAGGTTACGCGTCCGCTCGGCCAGCGCCTCGACGAACTTGTCGTGGATGCCCTCGGTAACGATGACACGCGAACTCGCAGTGCAGCGCTGCCCCGTCGAGAAGAACGCCGACTGCGCCACGCTCTCGACCGCGACCTTGAGGTCAGCGTCATCCAGCACCACGGTCGGATTCTTGCCGCCCATCTCAAGCTGGAACTTGCGGTTATGCTCGATCGAAGCCGCCGCCACGCGCTTGCCGGTGCCAACGGAGCCGGTGAAGCTGATGGCGTTGACATCCTTGCTGTCGAGCATGGTCTGGCCAACCACCGAGCCTTTGCCCATCACCAGGTTGAGCACGCCCTTGGGCAGACCGGCGCGCACCAGAATATCGACGATCGCCCAGGTCGAACCCGGCACCAGGTCGGCCGGCTTGATCACCACCGTATTGCCGTAAGCCAGCGCCGGCGCAATCTTCCAGGTCGGGATGGCGATCGGAAAATTCCACGGCGTGATGATGCCGATCACCCCGATCGGCTCGCGCGTGATTTCGACACCCACGCCAGGACGCACTGATGGCAGCACTTCGCCAGCAAGCCGCAAGACTTCGCCTGCGAAAAAGTCGAAAATCTGCGCCGCACGGGTGACTTCGCCAATGCCCTCCGGCAGCGTCTTGCCCTCTTCGCGGCTCAGCAGTTCGCCCAATTCCGCCTTGCGTGCCAGGATTTCCTGGCTGGTTTTGCTGAGGATGGCGTGGCGCTCCAGAATGCCCGAGCGCGACCATGCCGGAAACGCGGCCTTAGCAGCGGCTATCGCCTGCTTGGTTTCTTCGGCCGTAGCGCGAGCATAAACGCCAACGACTTCCGCGGTATTGGACGGATTGATGTTCTCGACCCCGTCCGAGCCCACCCATTCCCCGTTGATGAGGTTCTTATGCAATTCAGCCATTTGGGATGCCTTTCGGTGGGACTAAAGGAGGTCGGCCTTGGCCAGGTCACGCAGCAGATGGCTGGTGCCGTACGTCCAGGGCGGACATTTGGTGGAGAGGTTCACACTGTTAGATAATGTACCCAGCGCCGGTGTCGAGATAGCGACAATGTCGCCCAGCTTATGGGTAAAGCCCTTGCCGGCGCCATCACGATCCTTGACCGGAGCAAACATGGTGCCGAGATAGAGCACTAGCCCGTCCGGATACTGATGATGGCTGCCGATCGTCGCAGCGACCAGCGATTCCGGCGTGCGCGAAATCTGGCTCATCGAGGAATGCCCTTCGAGCACGAACCCGTCCTGGCCTTCGACACGCAGCGCGATTTCCGACTGCTTGACCGTCTCCAGCGTGAAATCGCCATCGAACAGCCGGATGAACGGACCGAGCGAGCCAGACGCATTATTGTCCTTGGCCTTGCCCAGCAACAGCGCCGAGCGGCCCTCGACGTCGCGCAGATTGACGTCATTGCCCAGCGTCGCGCCGATAATTTCGCCCTTGCTCGTCACCAGCAGCGCCACCTCCGGCTCCGGATTGTTCCAGCTCGATACCGGATGCAGCCCCACCTCGGCGCCAAAGCCAACCGAACTCATCGGCTGGCCCTTGGTAAAGATTTCGGCGTCCGGCCCGATGCCGACTTCCAGATACTGGCTCCACACGCCCTTGGCGATCAGCGCTGCCTTGACCTTGGCTGCCGTTTCCGAGCCGGGCACCAGTTCGCTGAGATCGGTGCCGATCAGCTCCAGGATTTCGCCGCGCAGCGCATCGGCCCGCGACTTGTCGCCCCGCGCCTGCTCCTCAATGACGCGCTCCAGCAGCGACACCACGAAGGTCACGCCCGACGCCTTCACCGCCTGCAAATCGATCGGCGACAGCAGGCTGGGATGTACTGGGGCATGATGGCCGGCGACGCTATTGGCCAGCACGGCATCGGCATTACCGAGGCTGACCCCGGTAGCACCGCGCACGTACTCGGCAGCTTTCCCGCTCTCGGCGATGTCGCGAACAGTCGCAAAACCCTTGGCGGTAATATCGATCAGGTCGCTATCGCGGACCGTGACCACCCGCGGATGCGGCAATCCCGGAACTTTGGCGCGGCCCAGGAGGATGCCGTCAGGATAGTGCTTGCCGCTCATTGCCTGCCCCTAAAATGTTAGGGCAGTGAGTACCGCACCGTACGCATGCGATGCAAGCCTCTTAAGTCATACTTTTGACTATGAACACCTCTCCACAGGCCCGTTCAACTCCCGTTCATCTACGCCGCAATACTGACGCAATGGATGGGGACTAGTCCCTCGCATCAGCCATGGAGTTTTGATATGCGTCGCCTTGCTGCCCTCGTTCCTTTCGCCCTTCTCGCCGGCCTGACCCTGCCCGCTTACGCCGGCACGATCTCGATCGAAGGACGCGGCGAAGTGACGGCCGCCCCCGATATGGCCACGATCAATTCCGGCGTGACCACGCAGGGTGCCACCGCGCGTGAGGCGCTCGACGCCAACACCGCCGCCATGGCCGAGCTGATCGCCGAACTCAAGGCCGCCGGCATCGAGGCCCGCGATATTCAGACCTCCGGTTTCTCGGTGAACCCGAACTATGTCTATACCGACGAGCGCGACGCCAACGGCTACACGCTGCCGCCCAAGATCAACGGCTACCAGGTCAGCAACACCGTGACCGTCGCCGTGCGCAAGCTCGATACCCTCGGCTCCATCCTCGACAAGTCGGTGACTGTTGGTGCCAACACCATCAATGGCGTCAGCTTCTCGGTGGCCGATCCGGCCGAGCTCTACAACAATGCCCGCAAGGCCGCTTTCGCCGACGCCCGCGCCAAGGCCGAGCTCTACGCAGTCACCGCTGGCGGTTCGCTGGATGAAATCGTGTCGATTTCCGAGACCCAGGGCTACAATTCGCCACAACCCGTCGCCATGTATGCCCGTGCTGACGCAGCCGGCTCGCCGGTTCCGGTCGAAGCCGGTGAGCTGAGCTTCGCCATAAATGTCAGCGTCCAGTGGGAACTGGACGAAGCCGCGAAATAACAGATCCAATACCCCTCTTCAGAGGGGGCTTGGGCGGTGGGGACGGACATTCGTAGTCACCCGTCCCCACCAACCGTTTCCAAATCCCCGCTCCGGCGGGGATTTTCGTTTGTGCTCCTACCCGGCCAGCACCTTCCACAGCATATTGAGCCCGACGGCCACCAGAAACGCCGCGAACACATATTTCAGCGTTTTCTGATCCAGTCGGTGCGCCAGCGCCGCGCCAAGGGGCGCAAAGACCGCGGCCAGTACGGCGACCAGCACCAGGGCGACCAGATTGATGTAACCGACGCTGAGCGGCGGCAATCCGGCCGTGCCCCAGCCCGAAATGATGAAGCCGAGCGTGCCGGAGATCGCGATGGCGACACCAATGGCTGCCGACGTGCCCACAGCCGCATGCATCGTCGCCCCGAACGCCACCAGCGTCGGCACCGTAAGCGACCCGCCGCCAATTCCCATCAACGAGGAAATGTAGCCGACGACAAATGCGGAGATCCGATGCGTCAGCGATGATCCATGCAGATGCCCCATCAGCTTCGTCTGAAATCCGAAGACGATATTGGCCGCAATCACAAAGGCCATGACGGCGAAGACGACGCGCAGCACGTCGCCGGAAAAGTAGCCCGCCATCAATCCGCCGATAAACGTGCCGGCGACAATGAACGGCACCCACAGCCGCAGCACCTTCACGTCCAGCGCCCCACGCTTGTAATGCGCCCGGGCGCTCATGATGCCGGTCGGGATGATGATGGCGAGCGAGGTGCCGACAGCCACGTGCTGCACCACGTCTGAGTCGTAGCCCAGGAAGGATAGCGCCGTGGCCAGCGCCGGCACGATAATCGCCCCACCGCCAATGCCAAGCAGACCGGCCGCAATGCCGGAAAACACCCCCGTTACCATCAGCCCCAAGACAAAGGGCCAGTAGCCGGCCAGCGTCGTCCAATCCATCAACGGTCCCCAATGATGTGGAGCACCACCTCGCGCCCATGCGGACGCTTGCGATGCTCGAAAAGATAAATGCCCTGCCAGGTGCCAAAGACCGGCGCGCCATCGACCACAGGAATGCTGATCGACGTCTGCGTCAAAGCTGCCTTGATATGGGCCGGCATGTCGTCTGGGCCCTCGGTGGTATGCACGAGCCAGTCCATGCCTTCGGGTACCGGACGCGCAAAGAAACCCAGCAGGTCGGTCTTGACGTCGCCGTCGGCATTTTCCTGGATCAGCAGCGAGCAGGACGTGTGACGCACATAGATCGTCAGCAGGCCCGTGGCGACGTCGCAATTGGTCACGAACTGCCGAACTGCGTTGGTGAACTCGTGAAGTCCCTGCCCGCGCGTTTGGATGGTGAGGGTGTCGACCGCCTGCTGCATGAGGTGGGCCTAACACGAAGCCGGCCGCGCGGCCAGCAGGCCACGCAGTAATCCGCCTTGTCCTTCTTGCCGCAATGGGGCCATGTTCGCACTGCCGTCTGGACGCGTGCAAGATTTGGAACCTTGCGCAAAGCCAGGCGTTGCGGGCCTTACGGGGAAAAGGCATCGTCTGCGAACATACCGAAATTCATTCAGTTTGCGTTCAGACTGCTCTGGCGATGCTCGGCACAAGTGCCATTCGACACAAAAGGAAAAAACAATGCGCCTCAGAAACTGGCTCCTGACCGGATCGAGCCTGACACTGCTTACAATGGCTCCGTTCGGGTCGTTCGCGCAGGACTCCGCTCCACCCGTCGAACTGCCCCAGGCCTGTATCGACGCTGGCATTGCGACGCCGGAAGACTGTGTTGTCTTCATGTCGGCCGATCCCAGCGCGACCGCTCCTGCGGAGACTCCGGCCGAAGCTGCGCCGGCCGCACCTGCGCCCGAGGCCGCTCCAGAACCCGCTCCAGAACCCGCTCCAGAACCCGCGCCAACCCCGGAGCCTGAGCCGGTGCCGGAAGCTGTTGCCCCCCCAGTTGCCGAACCGGCACCAGCCCCAGAGCCTGCCGAAGCCGCTCCACCGGCCGAACCGGCGCAAGCTGCTGAGCCGGCTCCTGCGCCTGAACCGGCCCCAGCCGAGGTAGCTCCGGTGGTCGAACCCGCCCCGGCAGGCGAACCCGCAGCTGAACAGGCTGAACAGCAGGCGCCTGCTCCAGAACCTGCCCCCGCCGAACCCGCCCAGGCGGAGCAGCCCGTCGTAGAGCCGACCGCACCTGCAGAACAACCGGCAGAACAACCGACCACCCCAGCGGAACAACCTGCAGCTGAGCAGCCGGCAGCGCCGGCCGAACAGCCCGCACCGGCCACGGTCGATATCACCGCCGATCTGCAAGCCCAGGTCGATATCTACAACGGCGCTGTCACCGACATGATGAATGGCGGCGATGCCGCTGCGGCACAGGCGCAGATTGCCTCTGCCCAGCAGAACATCGCGGCCCTCTGCGCCCAGGTGGGCATGACCGACGTCAACGCTTGCCTCGCCAATTACAGCCTGAGCCTGCCGGCAGTGCCCGGCTTGCCGCAGCCTCCCGTTGCCGAGCAGCCGTCCGCCGAGCAGCCCGCGCCGGCCGTTGAGCAGCCTGCCGCCGAAGTTGCAATCGATCCGGCCGTGGTGCCCACCGAGCCAGTGCCTGAGGGCGCTGCCGGCGAAGCAGCACCTCTGACCGACTCGGGCAAGGAAACCGTGATCGCCGTTGACCCGGCCGCCGCGCCGGCTGAAGCCCCGCCGCCGGTCGAAGCGACCGTGGTGACCGTCGAAACCCTTCCCGCGAACGACGCAGCCGCCCAGTCCGCCGACATCCAGGCCTTCGCCGCAGCACCGGTCGAATCCGTGGCTGCCGCCCAGGGTACGGAAGTGGTGGCCACTGGAAACACCACCGTCAACCAGACCGTGGTCAACAACTACGTCAACAACATCACCAACATCACGAACGTCACCAATGTGACGAACAATACCGTCAACGGTAATGTCACCAACAACACGCAGAACAATGTCGTTCAGCAGAACAACATCACCGTTATCGAACAGGCACCTGTCACAGCGGTCAACACCGGCGATCTGATCACCCAGGTTATCCTGCAGGTCGGGAGCCAGCTCATCGTCAACTCCGTCGGCCAGGATACTGACCGCTTCTATGACGCCAACGAAGACGAAATCTTCTACGAAGACCTGAGCAACGGTCGTACGCGAGAAACCATCACGCGTCCGGACGGCAGCCAGATCGTCACCGTTCGCAATCGCAATGGCGATATTCTGCGTCGTTCGCGCTTCGACCCAAGCGGCCGCGAATACGTGCTGGCCAACTTCGATGATCGTTACTACGACAACCTCGTCGAATGGCGCGATCCGGGCCTCGACCTGCCGCCGCTGCGCCTCAACATTCCGGTGCAGGACTATGTGCTGGATGCCGAGTTCGCTGACGACCGCCAGGTGGAGACCTTCTTCCGCCAGCCGCCAGTGGAACAGGTTGCCCGTCTCTACTCGATCGACGAGGTCAAGCGTTCGGCTCGTGTCCGCGACAGCGTGCGCAAGCTCGAAGTCGGCGGCCTGACCTTCGATACGGGTGCGGCCACCATTGGTCGCGACCAGGTCAGCGCCCTGTCGGCCGTCGCTAACGGCATGCTGGCCCTACTCCAGCAGAATCCGGGTGAAACCTTCCTCATCGAAGGCCACACCGACGCCGTGGGTTCGGAAATTTCGAACCTGCAGCTCTCGGACCTGCGTGCCGCCACCGTGGCCCGTATCCTGACCGACTTCTACGGCGTGCCGCCGGAAAACCTGGCTACCCAGGGTTATGGTGAGCGCTACCTCAAGATTCGCACCGAACTTGGCGAACGCGAAAACCGCCGCGTTACCATCCGCCGTATTACGCCGCTGATCACCGTGGCCAGCAACTAGGCTGACCACCAGCACGATGAAAGGCCGGGCCCAGCGCCCGGCCTTTTTCTATGGCGCCGAGTGCCCCTGCGCGCGCAAGTCGTCTTGCCAGATGCCAGAAAATGGCTATGCCTTTGCCAAAGTTTCGGAGCACCTCATGAAGCGGCTGGAAATCTTCGTCGAGAGCATCATCCTGGCATCGCGCTGGCTGCTGGTGGTGTTCTATATCGGCCTCGGCGTGGCGCTGGCGCTCTATGCCGTCACCTTCGGCATCAAGCTCTGGGATTTCGCTACCCACATGATGGGGATGGACGAGACCGAGACCATCCTCAAGGTTCTCGGCCTGATAGACGCCGCGCTCATCGCCAGCCTCGTCGTCATGGTCATCATCTCGGGTTACGAAAATTTCGTTTCGCGCTTCGACAACGAGGGCGAAGTCCATTGGCTGGGCCAGATCGACGCCGGCTCGCTGAAGATCAAGGTGGCCTCGACCATCGTAGCGATATCCTCGATCCACCTGCTGCAGATCTTCCTCAACGTGCCCGAATATACCGACAACCAGATCATGTGGTTCACCATCCTCCACGTGACCTTCATCTTGTCGGCGCTGTTCCTGGCCCTGATCGACCGAATTTCCAAGAAACCGGGCAAGGGAAACGACCCCGACATCTGATTTTTCTGCGCGACTCTCAGAAATTTCTCGCTCGCGGCATCGCGCAGACGCCTCTCAATCTATTGATTCAAAAGGCGCATTTTCGAGTAGATCGGAGATGTGCGGTGTGATCACGCTTTTGGGAACGAAAACAAAAAGCCCGCGTTTCTTAGCCATACGGTGAAACAAAGGAGCGAACTCATGGCTACCCCTGAACGCGATACCGTTTATACCAATGATGGCAACCGCACCGTCTATACCCGCGAAAGCAGTGGCACTGGCTGGTTCGTTGGCATCATTGTTGCCCTGGCCCTTCTGGCCATCGGCTACCTTGTTTTCTCGGCCAATTCGGGTCCGTCGACGACTGTCGATGTGAACGGCGCGCCGGCTGTTGAAGCCCCGGCTGACCCTGCCGTTGCACCGGCTCCGATGACTGAGGCCCCGGCCGCTCCGGCGACCGACGCAGCCCCGATGACGGAAGCCCCGGCCGCCCCGGCGACTGATGCTGCCCCTGCTGTTGATGCGGCCCCCGCCGCTGACGCTGCTCCGGCTGCCGAACCGGCTGCTCCGGCCACCAACTAATGGCCTGACTTCCCGGATGCCTCAGCTCTCCCTCTGATGGCATCAAACGAGACCCCGGTCGCCCCACCGGGGTCTTTTCACGTGCGGCGCGTGTCCTAGTAGCTGCACTGCCAGGTATGAACCTCGCAGCCGTCGTCGTAATCGCTACACAGGCCCACTGCCGAGCTGCTGGCGCTATACTCGTCATAGCCCCAATCTGCCCCCCACCCGCCATTGGAGCCAACGGCCAGAGCACCACACGCGCTTTCGAAGTAAACCGCGATCTCGCAATCATTGGCATAGTCCGCGCATCCCTCATACGCGGTCGCCTCAGCATCGCTTTGATACTCCCAGCCATAACTGGAGCCACTAGCGCCGGTCGATTGCGAATAGGCGATCGCGCCCCATTGCTGGGCCTGCGCGCCATTCGTCAACGCCAATAGGACAACGGCGGCAACAACGGACTTCATTCGTCTTCTCCCGAACTCATGCGCGACATTCCGTCCGCGCTTCCCGCCTTGAGAACACCCTATTCAAACCCCATGTGCGCAACACAGAAAAGGGAGTCCCCATGTTCAATATCGATCAGATCGTCAAAGCCCTTCAGACCGACAAGAATACCCAGCGCACCGCCATGACCGGCGCTGCGGGCCTGGCCGCCGGCATGCTGCTCAGCGGTGGTGGCCTCGGTAAGCTTGCCGGCAATGCCGTCAAGATCGGCGCCGTGGCGGCCGTGGGCGGTCTCGCCTACAGCGCCTGGCAGAATTACCAGAAGAACCAGCAGCCCGGCAGCCAGGCTCCTGTACCGGTACAGGACGCGTTTATTCCGCCCGCTGGCGATACCCGCGGCCAGGAAGAGCTGGGCAAATCGCTGGTACGCGCCATGATCGCCGCTGCCAAGGCCGACGGCAAGATCGACGCCGAAGAGAAGGAAGCCATCTTCGGCAAGCTCGAGACCATGAACCTGTCGTCCGAGGAAAAGGCCTGGGTTTTCGACGAGCTTTCGAGCCCGCTCGATATCAACGCCGTCGTTGCCCGCGCCGACACGCCCGAGCATGCCACCGAAATCTACGCGGCCTCGCTGGTCGCCATCACGGCCGACACGGCCTCGGAGCGCGCCTATCTCGACGCACTCGCCTCCAAGCTGAAGCTCGACCCGGCTTTGGTGAGCGAAATCCACAAGGCCGCCGGCGAGAAGGCCCCCGAACCAGCCCCGGCGCCCGCCTCGCCCTTTGCCTATACTCCCTCAGGCAGCAACGTCTGACCCTTGCACGATTTCGCCGCCATCTCTGAACCGATGGCGGCGAAATCGTTTTGGTCTCATCGCTTGTGCCGACTATTCGGCCGGCACGTGCGACCATTCATGCCGGGTCTGCCTTGTCTGCATCACCTGCTGCAGCCATGCAGCAAACACCCGCCGCCGGACCGGCTGTGCACCGCCGTTGCGCTCGCGCGCCGCTTCGATCTCCGCAGTCACACCTGGGTGCAGTCCCGGCTCGCCATAGACGTCCTTGAACTGATAGGTCGAGGGTATCATCGTCCTCTCCTTGGTTTGGTCGTCTAGTTCCAGTTGTCGATGAGCACGTCGTCGGGATGCGGTTTGCCCTTTCCCGTTTCGATCAGCTCCTTGAGGCTCATCAGGAAAGTGGCCCACTTGGTGCTGCAGTGGTGCATGAACTCCACCGGCTCCCTCCAGCCCATGTGCTTGAGCAGAACGATGGCGTAGTCGCCCTCCTGCTTCAGCTCGAAGCCGACCCGGGTGCCGATCCACTCGGCAGGGCCATCGACGACTTGCCACAACACGCGTTCGTCGCGATCGAGTTCGAGCACCTTCATGTCGAAACCGCCGGCGGGGCCAAAGCGGAACTGCATCTCGCCGCCGACGGCGCTGTTTCCCTTAGTGTCATTTGTCCACCACTCAGAAAGTCCCTTGATGGTGCTGAGAGCGGTGTAGGTGCTCTCGGTGGACGGCGACTTGATTCCGACTCTGTGTAGAATGTCCGGCATGGAGCTTCTCCTGTGCTTGGCCGTTGCAATGGAGCCAGGCTAGGACGGGACAAACCGATGGTGGGAGTTACAAGTGTGGCGCGATTCCGATGGACGCCCTGATCGCCGCCGCCGCATGGGCTCTCGCGACCGGTGACGTCCTGGGTGCCCTCAAGCGCGTCGCGCTGAGGGACGACCCGCCAGCTTTGGCCCTGCGCGGCAT
Source organism: Devosia lacusdianchii (assembly GCF_022429625.1). Lineage (NCBI taxonomy): Bacteria > Pseudomonadati > Pseudomonadota > Alphaproteobacteria > Hyphomicrobiales > Devosiaceae > Devosia > Devosia lacusdianchii. The sequence continues at coordinate 2,964,380 of NZ_CP092483.1, forward strand.
CGCCATGGCGCAACTCGGCGATCTCACCCGCGCCAAAGCCCTGCTCAAGAGCGCAGCCCGCGGCTTCGGTCCGCGCGAGGCCGTCGCCCGCGCCCGATGCATCGTGGCCGAAGCCGAAATCGCCCTGGTCTCGCGCGATTTAGGGTGGCCTGAAAAGGATCTGGCTACCGCGCGTACGACGCTGGAGGCGCGCGGCGATCGTGTGAACGCCACCCATGCCCTCCATCTCGAAGTACGGCGCCTGTTGCTGCTCGGCCATCTTGACGAGGCCGAGCGCAGGCTCGCTCTCCCCACGCCCACGCCCACGCCATTGCCCCCAGCGCTGCGGACGGCGCGGGAACTGGCCCTTGCCGGCATCGCCATGCGCCGTCCGCAGGCCGGAATAGCGCGCATCGCCCTCGCCCGCGCCCGCATCGCGGCCCAGGAAACCGGCATCACTGCTCTCGTTGCGGAGGTCGAAAGCGCATCGACCCTGCTGAATAGCCCCGCAGCACGGCTGATCGCCGGCAACGAAGAGCGCCTGCTTCTCCTCGACGACGTCGAGCGCATTCACGCTTCCGCGGCCCTCGTGGTCGATGCAAACCGCAATCTGGTGCGCAGAGGCGAGGTCCTGATCCCGCTGGCGACCCGCCCCGTCCTCTTTGCGCTGATGCGGACCATGGCCGAAGCCTGGCCCGCCGACGTCACACGGGATCTGCTTCTCGCCCGCGCCTTCGGCGCCCGCCATGTCGACGAATCCCATCGCGCCCGGTTGCGGGTCGAGATCGGACGCCTGCGGGCCATGCTGCGCCCTTTGGCCGGCATATCCGCCACCGAGCGCGGCTTCGCGCTCAAGCCCCGCAATACCCACGAGATTGTCGTGCTTGCACCACCAGTCGAAGAGCGGCATGCCGCGATCCTGGCCCTGCTTGCCGATGGCGAAGCGTGGTCGAGTTCGTCCCTGGCCATAGCGCTTGGCACCAGCGCCCGCACCGTCCAGCGCGCCCTCGATGACCTCGCGACCGCCGGCAAGGCACAGTCCTTCGGACAGGGCCGCGCACGCCGCTGGATAGTCCCGTCCGTCCCCGGCTTCCCGACAATCTTGTTACTCCCGGGCCCCCTTCCCGGCAGCTAGGCTAGAACTCGGTTTAACGAGGAGATCAGCATCATGAAGATCAACACCGCCGACGTCCTGCGCGAATACGGTCCCTATCCCGGCGCTGATAGCGTGCATGGCGTGACCTTCGATGGCCACGACGTCTGGTTCGCCTCCGGAGACCGGATCAACGCCTTCGACCCCGATACCGGCGAGCCGGTGCGCTCGCTCGACACCGCCGCCTATGCGGGCACCGCCTTTGATGGCAAGCACATCTTCCAGATCGCCGAGGGCGTGATCAACAAACTCGACCCCGCTACTGGCAGCGTGCTTGCCACCATTCCGGCGCCCGGCGCCGGCGGCGATTCCGGGCTGGCCTGGGCCGAGGGCACGCTCTGGGTTGGTCAATACCAGGCCCGCAAAATCCATCAGATCGATCCGGAGACCGGCGTCATCCTGCGCACCATCGAGTCGAACCGCTTCGTCACCGGTGTCACCTGGGTCGATGGCGAACTCTGGCACGCCACCTCCGAGGCGGAAACCAGCGAGGTTCGCCACGTCGACAGCCAGACCGGAAAAGTACTTGAAACGCTCCAGATGCCTGCGGGAATTGGCGTTTCGGGCCTCGAATCCGATGGCGGTGACCGCTTCTTCTGCGGATGGGGCGGCACCGGCAAAGTCCTGGCCATCCGGCGTCCTAAGGCCGGAACGGCATCTTAGTCCACGGCCCGCCAGCCAGCCCACACGATCGGCAGGCCTTCGCGCGGCAAATGAACGGCAATAGTAGGAAACTTATCCCCGCCCCAAAACCCCATGTCACTATGCACCCATTCCCGCCACACACGCGGCCCCGACGCAGGGTCGGGCGGGGAGACCGTGGAACGGGGGCGCCTGTTCAGTGGGGGGAAACTCGGCAGCCGGGCCTGCAATAATGGTACCGCCTGAACCCGGACCCTGCCCAAAGAGCGGTTCGTGACGGGCGGCCATTGGTCCGTTCTATCTGTTTCGGAAGGCCCAATGGCCGCCCGTTACCGTCTCGGGCGCTTGCGCTCCACGAAACCGCGACGCTTCAGGGCCGGGCGGCGTTTTCTGCTGCCGACTTCGAATCGCCCGCGCCGACTGCGGTATCACACATGTGCGTTCTTGATCGTGCCGGGCCGACCGGCCATCTGTGGGCCAACCAGGAGTCACCCAGATGGAACTCGGACTTTACTCTTTCGCCGAAAACACCCCCGATCCGCTAAACGGCGACCGGCTGCAGAGCCCCGCCGATAGGCTCAAGGATTTGCTCGAGGAAATCGAGCTGGCCGATCAGCTCGGCCTGGCATTCTATGGCCTGGGCGAGCACCACCGCCCCGATTTCGTGGCCTCGGCGCCTGTGACCATTCTCGCTGCCGCCGCCGCGCGCACCAAGAATATCCGCCTGTCGACCGCGGTGACGGTCCTGAGCTCTGACGACCCGGTCCGCGTCCACCAGCAATTCGCCACCCTTGACCTGCTCAGCAATGGCCGCGCCGAGATCATGGCCGGCCGCGGTTCCTTCGTCGAAAGCTTCCCGCTCTTCGGCCTCGACCTCAACGACTACGACAGCCTGTTCGAGGAGAAGCTCGAAATGCTGCTGAAAATCCGCGAGGGCGGCAAGGTCGCCTGGCCGGGCAGCAGCCATACCAAACCCATTCCCGGCATCGAAATCTACCCCAAGCCGGTGCAAGACCCGCTACCCGTCTGGATCGCCGTCGGTGGCACGCCCAATTCGGTCGCCCGCGCCGCCTATTACGGCCTCCCCCTGATGATTGCCATCATCGGCGGCCAACCCCGCCAGTTCGCACCCCTGGTCGACTTCTACCGCGAAACCGCCGAAAAGGTCGGCCGCGATCCAAAGTCCCTGCCGGTCGGCATTTGCTCGCATGGTTTCATCGCTGCCGACGGCCAGGACGCCCGCGACATCGCCTTCCCGGCCCACAGCGCCGCCATGAGCCGCATCGGCAAGGAGCGCGGCTGGCCGCCAACCACTCGCGCCCAGTTCGATGCCAGCGCGACGCCCAACGGCGCCTACTTCATGGGCTCGCCGCAGGAGGTGATCGACAAGATCCTGATGCAGCACGAATGGTTCAAGCACGACCGCTTCGGCCTGCAACTGAGCGTCGGCACCCTGCCCCACGACAAGGTCATGAAAGCCATCGAGCTCTACGGCACGGTGGTGAAGCCGGCGGTGGACAAGGCCCTGGCCTAGTCGAAAAAGTAGAAGAACACCCGCACGTCTCGGTCGGGAACATAGTCCTTTGCCGTGAACCCCCATTCATGCTCACCGAGCTGGGTGGGGGCGACCGGGCAGGACGCGAACAGCACACCGCTGTCGCTGGCGGCCCAGTTTTCGGGTTGGCTGGCATCGATGGTCAGGTTGAACTCGCCGATCGGCCCGTGCCAATGCTTGGCCGTTTGGGTGATGTAGTCGAGCTGGGCCACCTGATAATAGTGCCCATCGGCCTCTCGCGCCGCGATTTCGGCCCGCAGCGCATCGTCGACACAGGCACTATCGGCGTGTTCGCCCACCTCGTAGGTGCTGCCAAAATCCCCCGGCCACCCCATCAGCGGCTTATAGCGGATATCCACCTCGGTCTCGCCAGGGGTAAACTCCTGGCTCCATTCATAGATCGCTTGGTAGTCCCACAGAGGATCGAGATAGCCACCCGGCTTGCCATAGACCAGACCCGCCGCCACCAGCGCAGTGGCCTCCTCCAGGCTGAGCTTTGCTGATTGGACCTGCCAGGTCTCATAGTCGCTGATCAGCGGCAGGCCAGCCGCCAATATCGTAGCGGTCACGTCCTTTTCGCCCAGCCAGGCAAATTCATGCAGGATCGGGATCAGCGGGCGCTCGTCAACCGACACGCCGAAACCCAGATAGTTGCGCATGTCGCCGCCACTGCCCTCGACGGCTCCAACGGAGTCAGGCGTATCGGGCGAGCTGGGCACGCGCGGCAGGGGGAAACCGATGGTGACAGTTTGCGGTTCAGCAGCTGTCGAAACGAACCTGTACTGAACCCGGACCTCACCCGGGCCGAGACGCAAATCCTCCCGGGCGATGGAGATATCGGCGCTGTCCTTGAACTCGACGCCGCCGGCGGGAAAGCTCGCCATGGCGCCATTGGCAAAGGCGGGCGTCGATCCCAGCAATATCAGCAGCGCAGAAAGCCATGGCTTCATCGGTCTGTCCCTCCGATAGGCATTGTTGCCGATGGACGGACGGATAGGAAGCGCCTTGCCGTACCAGTAGCTACTGGCCGGCGGCCGGCATCATCACTTGCCCGAGCGCTTGATCGTCTTGATAGCGAGCGGCGGCAGGCCAGACTTTTCGGAAATGGCGCGATCCTGTTCCATGATCGCGGTGCGCGCCGGCTCGTCGCCATCGAGGCCGCCGAGCAGATTGGCATCAACCTTGCGGTTCGAGCGCTGGCTGCCGTCCTCGTAGACGACATCGAACATCACGAATTCACTGCGGGCGGTTGGTTTCTTGGCCATTTGTCTGTCTCCTATGCGGCAGGCCGGGCTCGCCGGATCATATGATCCGCGAGTTCCCGCGCGTGCCATAAACTGGGGTAACGGGCTAGCGGAAGATGTGCTCGCCCTGCTCATCGATGATCTGCCGCCCTTTGGACAGCGCGATGGCGGTCAAATCCTCGCGCGAACTCATCCTGTCAGCACGCACGAAGCGGTAAGTCTTGAGCTCGCCGCCGATATCCTTCTCGATCGTGCCGGCCAACTGCAGCTCGCTGCCCGCCTTCATCTCGACGGCCTTGATCAAGAAGCCCTTATAGCTCTCTTCGCCGAGCACCTTGTCGCCGGCCGGTTCGCTGGCAGCCGAGCCACCACCAAAAAGCTTCTTCAAAAACGACATGGCGCGTCTCCTGTTTCGTCCCGGTCAGCGCCTGCGGCGCACCGGCAGCGGCAATTGTAGTTCGCCGCGCTTTTGCATTTCCTCGCGCAGCCAGCCTGGCGAGATATCGAAGTGGTTCGGCCAGGTCGGCACGCCGTTCTTCAATTCGACCGTGCCAAAGAAGCGCCGGTCGCGCAACGGTTCGGTGCCCTCGCCACGCTCCCCGATCATCGGGGCCGCGTCGAACGTGCCGGACGACCCATCGGAAAAAGTCACCACCAGCCTGAATGGCACGATGGCCCGGATGCTGGTGAGCTTGAGGCGGCTAGGGCTATCCATGTTCCGTAGCGCCCCCCCCAACCCGGCGTCATACCGGCGAAGGCCGGTATCCATCTTGGTATCAGGATGGACCCGGTCTTCGCCGGGTGCACCTGCTTTTTTGACTAGTTGTCGAGGAAGCTTCGCAGCTTCCGGCTCCTGCTGGGGTGCTTGAGCTTGCGCAGGGCCTTGGCCTCGATCTGGCGGATACGTTCGCGGGTCACCGAGAACTGCTGCCCGACTTCTTCGAGCGTATGGTCGGTGTTCATGCCGATGCCGAAGCGCATGCGCAGCACGCGCTCTTCACGCGGCGTCAGCGAGGCCAGCACGCGGGTGGTGGTCTCGCGCAGGTTAGACTGGATCGCCGCATCGATCGGCTGGATCGCGTTCACGTCCTGGATGAAATCACCCAGATTCGAATCCTCCTCGTCGCCGATCGGCGTTTCGAGGCTGATCGGTTCCTTGGCGATCTTGAGCACCTTGCGGACCTTGTCCAAAGGCATCTGCAGCTTTTCGCTGAGCTCCTCTGGCGTCGGTTCGCGGCCGATTTCATGCAGCATCTGGCGCGACGTGCGGACGATCTTGTTGATCGTCTCGATCATGTGCACCGGAATACGGATGGTACGGGCCTGGTCGGCGATCGAGCGGGTGATCGCCTGGCGGATCCACCAGGTCGCATAGGTCGAGAACTTGTAGCCGCGGCGATATTCGAACTTATCGACGGCCTTCATCAGGCCGATATTGCCTTCCTGGATCAGATCGAGGAACTGCAGGCCGCGATTGGTGTACTTCTTGGCGATCGAGATCACCAGGCGAAGGTTGGCTTCCACCATTTCCTTCTTGGCGATCGCGGCTTCGCGCTCGCCCTTCTGCACCTTATGCACGATGCGGCGGTACTCGGCGATATTGAGGCCGGCTTCGGTCGCCAGCGTCGCCACGTCGCCACGGATTTCGTGAATGGTGTCGGCTTCGCGCTTGGCGAACTCCGCCCAGCCCTTGCCCTCGAAGCTGGCAAGGCCAGCCTCCCAGGCCGGATTTACTTCCTGGCCGTAATAGCTCTCGAGGAACTTCTCGCGCTTGACGCCATAGCTCTCGGCCAGGCGCAGCAAGCGGCCCTCAAGCTTCACCAGGCGCTTGTTGATGTCATAGAGCTGCTCGACCAGGTTCTCGATACGGCCGGCATTGAGCGACAACGACTTGACGTCGGCGATGACTTCGCCGCGGAACGCATCGATCTGCTTGCGCTCGGAATCGGACACCGAGGCCGAACGGTCCTCGGCATGCTTGTCCTGCATTTCGCGCATCTTGCCATAGGCTTCGGCGATGCGGTCAAAGGTCTCGACGACCTGCGGCTTGAGCTCGGCTTCCATCGCCGACAGCGACAGAGCGTTCTCGAACTCATCGTCATCGTCATCGGGCGCCGGATCCTGCGGAGCCTGCGGCTCTTCGGGCACGTAATCATCATCATCGTCGCCGGACGACGCACGCTTCGGCGCCGGAGCGGCCTTGGGCTTCTCGGCCACCGTTTCCGGGCGCGGAGCAGCGTTGAGGCTCACCATATCCGGCGACGGTGCCGCCTGCTTGGCGTCGGGACCAGCATAGGTCGCCTCGAGATCGATAATATCGCGCAGCAGGATTTCGCCCTGGGCAAGCTGGTCGCGCCAGATGATGATGGCCTGGAAGGTCAGCGGGCTCTCGCAAAGCCCCTCGATCATCGTCTCACGACCGGCTTCGATGCGCTTGGCGATGGCGATTTCGCCCTCGCGGCTCAGGAGTTCGACCGAGCCCATTTCGCGCAGATACATGCGCACCGGATCGTCGGTGCGGTCAGAACCCGATTTGGTGTTCGAAGTGGTGGAAACCGCCGTGCCGGTCGCCGGTGCGACTTCCTGGCCCTGGTCTTCCTCGTCCTTCTCGACTTCGGTCTCTTCGACCTCGTCTTCGTCGACGACGTTGATGCCCATGTCGGAGAACATGGACATGAAATCCTCGATCTGCTCGGACGACACTTCATCCGACGGCATGACCGCGTTCAGTTCTTCATACGTCACATAGCCGCGCTTCTTGGCGACCTTGATGAGCTTTTTTACGGCGGCATCGGAGAGATCGAGTAGCGGGCTGTCATTCGTCGCCTCGGGGGCGCCGGCTTCCGGCTTCTCGGTATCCTTGGTGGTGGTCTTTGCAGCTGCCTTCGTGGCCATCTGGTACTCCGTCGGATCCCGCAAGCGCCCGGGTCCGGGTAAGGCTTAAGTGGTGACACCTCAAGGCAAGGTAAAGGGTTGGTCGCTAAAGCGTTAACGCCTCAAAGCGCGACTAGGTTCGCCTCGGAATTTATTGCACATCGCCATATGCAAAATCGCGCGTACCCGCGGGTTTCTAGAGTCACCCCTAAAAACTGCGTGTCGCGCGTCCCGATAACGAACCAAATCCTTCGATCAATGCCTCTGTGCCATCGACAGTGGTAATCTGGTTCTTGATGTCCCGCAGCCTTTCAAAGGTTTCTTCGCTCGGGTCTTCGCCCAGCGCCGCTTCGGCTGCCTTGAGTTCCCTATTTAGCTGAACTTTCTTGTTATGCAAGGCCAGGGCGTGACTCAATCCGGTCTCGGCGTCCACGAGAGCGATCTCCGAGGCGATCTGCCACACCCCCTGCCGGTTGAGCACGTCGGCCATCCGATCCAGCGCCGCGCCATGTCCGCGCACGCCCAGCGCCGACCTCAAGTCCGCGCTCGATATGTCGTGATGGCGCACCACGAGGCCCAAAATTTCGCTCATCACTTTTTGTGCTGCCGGCGTTTCGAAGTCGAGCGCCGCCAGAATTTCGAACTTGTCGTCGACCAGCGCCGGATGGTTGACGAGGCTCAGGATAATGGTGGCCTCGCGCGGCGTGGCATCGGCCACAGAGCCCGGCTTCAGCAGCCGCGAGTTACGCAAGGTGTCGCTGACCACCAGTCGAGGCGTGCCCCCGCGCGGATAGCCGTAGGCGCCGCTTTGACCATAGCGCTGCTGCCCATTGCGCGGCTCGAACCGATTCTGCCGCACCGGCGCCAGAAACGCCCGCAACTTCTCATCGAACGCCTGCGCGTAGTGAAAGCGCACCGAGCTGTCCTGAATCGAGTTGGCGCGCTCCCGCAGCCGCGCCTGCAACGCTGCACGCGCCTCCGGCGTCTCCGGCACCAGACCGCCCGTCTCCATGCTCCAGATCACGTCGGACAAGCTGCGCGCCCGATCGAGCACATCGGCAAACGCGCCCCTGCCCTGCGCCTTGATCAGGTCATCAGGGTCCTGCCCCTCCGGCAGCGTGGCGATCTTGACCGTAAAACCGGGCTTCAGATGCGGCATCACCAGGTCGGCCGAGCGCTCGGCCGCCTTAAGCCCCGCCTTGTCGCCGTCAAAACAGAGGATCGGATCGGGCGACATGCGCCAGAGCAACTGGAGGTGCTCCTCGGTCAAGGCTGTGCCCAGGGGCGCCACGGTGCCTTCGAAGCCGGCCGACACCGCGGCGATCACATCGAGATAGCCTTCCACCACCACGACCGCGCTGCCATCGCGCGCCGCGCTGCGAGCGTTTTGCCCATTGTAGAGCGTCTGGCGCTTATGAAAGAGCTCTGTCTCCGGCGAGTTGAGGTACTTGGCCGGCACGTCTGGCGACATTGCCCTGCCGCCAAAGGCGATCACCCGACCACGAAAATCGGTGATCGGGAACATCACCCGGTTGCGGAACCGGTCATAGGTCAGCGGATCATCGTCGCGGCTGGCGACGAGGCCGGTATCGATCATGTCCTGCGCCGACACCCCGTTCAGCGCCAGATGCTCCTTGAGCCCATTGCGGCTGTCGGGCGCAAAACCGATGCGGAAGCGCGTCTGGCTCTGGGCCGACACCCCACGCTCGAACAGATAGCCACGCGCCCGCGCCCCGATATTGTGCTGCAGCGCCGCCTCGAAATACTTGGTCGCCAACTCCATGACGTCGATCAGGCTCTTGCGCTCGGCTTCACGCTTCTCCTGTCGTTCATCACGTGCCGGCATCGGCACGCCGGCCATGCCCGCAAGCTTTTCCACCGCCTCGGGAAAGCTCATCCCGGCCTTCTCGGTCAAGAACCGGAAGTGATCGCCCGACACCCCGCAGCCAAAGCAATGGTAGATGCCGCGCCGGTCATCGGCGTGAAAGCTCGGGCTCTTCTCGCCATGAAACGGGCAACAGGCCCACATGTCGCCCTTGGCCGGCTGGCTCTTGCGCTTGTCCCAGATGACGTGCTCGCCCACCACCTGCGTTATCGGCAGGCGCTGACGGATTTCGTCGAGGAACTGGTCGGAAAAGCGCATGAGGCTTAGATAGGCGCTTGGCGCCGCCAAGTCATCACTATCGCGAGGAGTTCCCCACTGTCCTCTGCGTCAGCCCCAGCGATGCGCCACGCTAGTATCCTCGCATGACCAGCCGGACGCTCTTTCCATTCTCGATGGTGACGCGTTCCAGGATGGAAAACTGCAGAAACATGACCTCGCTGGGAAGGTGGATCATGGCGATGACGTAATATTCCCCGTCGGCAACGCGGTCAAAACTGAAGGAGCCGCCCGACGTGGCAATCGTCTTGCGCATGTTTTGCTTGTAAAGCGGATCCGCGTCGGGCAGTTGCACGCCCCTACCCTGTTGCTTCCGGTCGCCATAGATGGCGGCAATACGCTCGTCCGCATAGGCGGTCCGGGGCACAAGGAACACATCCGTGCCGACCGCGCGAAGCAGCTTGCCGTTATTCCGGCGGACAAAGGCTTGTCCGCTGATTTTCGCGCGCCCGCTCGCATTGATAAACGCCGCAGACTGGGGATCAAACGACGCCGTCAACACCACCGGCGTCCGCAGCGATGCGCAGCCTGAAATCAGGGAAACGACAATCAGGATCGTGATCAAACGCCAAGCAGCGCGATATCCATACACCACAGCCATGACTGCCCCAAAGCCGTTTGTTCCCGATATGTACTCATGCCGTTTTGGCCGAGTCAAGCAGGGGACGGTGTCAGGGGCCAACGCCACGCTTGAGAGGCGCTTGCGCCGCCCGCTACAGTCTTCAATATGAAATCGGCAGCCATCCCAGCAATCAGAGCAGAACAACCACCCTTGGCATCCATCCAGAAGTTCCCACTCCGCATCTTCGTCCTGTTCACTGCCATTCCCGCCCTGCTCATAGGCGGCGGTCTCTGGTATCTGTCGAGCCTGTTGCCGTCCTGTGCAACCGCGCAGCATGCGCGCATCACCTCGCCCGATAACCAGTTCGATCTTGTTGTTTTCTCGCGCGATTGCGGCGCGACCACTGGCTTCAACACCCAGGCCGCCCTGATCCCGTCAGGCGAGGACCTGCCCTACGACGCCGCGAGCTTCCTCTCCATCGGTGTCGCTGCTGATCTGGAGCCCCGCTGGGACGGCTTCGGCAATATCGAAGTCACCGTCCCCCCCGGCGCACAAATCTATCGCCAGGACGAGTCGGTAGCCGGCGTCTCGGTGATCTACCGCTAGGCGCAACCGCGGATCGCTGCGGCACGTTGAGCGAGATGACCGACACCATAGTCGAAACTCTTACCCGGCCTCTGCCCAAGAACTACCGTCGGCGCTGGCGTCGTGTGCTCTGGCGCACCGCCAAATCCATGACGCAGATGGACACATCCATGCGCTGCGCTGGCGTAGCCTATTTCGGCTTCCTGTCGCTGTTTCCCGCCGTTGCCACGGTGGTGCTGCTGCTCGGATTGTTCGCCAAACCCATATTTCTGGCAAACATGGTGGAGCGCCTCGAGGGCCTCGTACCCGAAATGGCCCTTCAATTGCTTGCCGGTCAGTTGGTAGCCCTGCTGGAACAACCGCGCGCCGGCTTGGGTATTGGTTTGCTGTTGTCATCAGGTATAGCCGTGTGGAGTGGATCGCGCGGCGTCGCTGCCCTGATCTTCGCAACCTCACGGACGCGGCCCGAGCCGGAAAAGCGCAGCCTCGTCACGTCGATCGTTGTGGCCATCGCGACGACGCTGCTAGCAGGCATCGCCATGGTCGTCGTGCTGACCCTTGTGGCCGTGATTCCGGCTTACTTCTCTGCCTTGCCCTGGCTCGCGGACAACCAGTTACTGCTGCTGTTTCTGCGTTGGCCGGTTCTGCTGATCCTGGGCGTCCTGCTGATCGCGGCCTTCTATCGCTTCGCGCCCGACCGCAAGGCAAAGAAGGCGCGGTGGATCTGGCCCGGCGCAAGCATAGCGACCCTGCTCTGGCTGTTCGTCTGCGCCATATTCTCGTTCTACGTCGAGCGGCTCGGCAATTTCGAGGCCAGCTTCGGCTCGCTGGCGACGGCCATCGTACTGCTCCTCTGGATGTACAATTCAGCGCTCATCGTCGTGCTCGGTGCCACCATCAACGCCGAGCTGGAACGAGAAGTGCTGTCCGAGAGGGCCCTGGCGATCTAGGCGGCCTTGCTGCGCTGATAGAGCCGCCAGGCCCAGCCGAAGAGGCCGAACGCGAAGAACACCAGCAGCACCCCGCCGAAGATCACGCTAATGGAGGCGCTGAGCAGCGGGAAGAACAGGAAGACTAGGCCGAGCAGGATGTAGGACACGCCCGACAGCACCACCGGCCAGATGCGGGCATAGTGCTCGCGCTCGCGGGTGATGACCACGATCTGCATGATGCCCACGATTAGCGCCGCGATACCGACGAGGCTCGCCATAAAGGTGACGGTGAAGATGGTCGCCAGCAGCGGGCTGATCAGGATGAGAATACCCAGGATCAGCGAAAGCGCATTCGCAACCACATCGAACCAGTAATTGCCGCTCTTGCCGCCGCCGAAGGTGAGGCTCCACAGCCCCAGGACGCCGTCGACCACCAGCAGGATGCCACCCGCCAGCACCAGCACCGTCAGCGCTTCTGCCGGCCAGATGATGGCATAAAGCCCCGCTAACAGCATGAGCACCCCGCGCAAGGCCGTCGCCAAGGCAAACCGTCTCTTCGTCTCAGCCGAAACCGCCATTTTCGCCTCCATAGCGGCGGACTCGCCGCATATCCCGCACCGAGCTTAGCGCAGTCCTTGAAGCGGCCCAAGCACTTGCGCCTATAGATTCTCTATATCGTACCGCCGATTTTGTTGATTGCGAACAGTTTGGCGCTGTGGTTTGAGACCGTTTCACTCGAGGCCCGCATGTCCCTTCCGCTGATCGCCCTTTTTCTTGCCGCGTTCGCCTTTGGCACCACCGAGTTCGTTATCGCGGGCGTTCTTCCACAGGTTGCAGGCGGCCTTGGCGTCACCATCCCCATCGCGGGGTATCTCGTTTCCGGCTACGCCATCGGCATTGCTCTGGGCGGACCGCTGCTGACTTTCGCGACCACAAATGTCGCCCGCCGCACCCTGCTGCTGGGCCTGATCGCTGCCTTTACCATCGGGCAAGTGGCATGTGCCCTCGCGCCGAGCTTCTCCGCCATGCTGGTCCTGCGTGTGCTGATCGCCATTGCTCATGGCAGCTTCTTTGGCATAGCCATGGTTGTCGCCACCGGCCTCGTTGCTCCGGAGCGCCGAGGCTTTGCCGTCGCCCTGATCTTGTCCGGCCTGACCGTCTCCAATGTGATAGGCGTGCCTCTGGGCGCGGCTATCGGGAATTACCTCGGCTGGCGCGCTACGTTCTGGGCCATGGGCACGCTGGGACTGTTGGCCAGCCTTGCCATTGTGCTGTGGGTGCCTCGCACAAAGAACGCCGCTGCCTCTCGTCCTGATTTTCGCCACGAGGTCCGCGTGCTCGGCCGCCAACAGGCCTGGACATCGCTGATACTCATGCTGATGCTGATGCTCGGTCAGTTCGTGCCTTTCACCTACATCGCCCCCCTGTTGCAGGACGTGACAGGCCTCGACCCGGCCTGGATTCCATGGGTGTTGCTGCTCAACGGTGTCGGCTCCACCATCGGCGTTTTTCTCGGCGGGCGGCTGGCGGATTGGAAGCTGATGCCGTCGCTGATCGCCATGCTGGCCTTGCAGGTCGTCGCCCTGCTCACCCTGTACCTGGCCGCCCCCTACCCGCTGCCGATGGTCGCCGCGATATTTGTCTGGGGCGCGCTTAATTTCGCGATCGGGACCCCGATTCAAACGCGCATCCTCAGCTGGACCGCCGACGCACCCAGCCTGGCGTCTTCACTTATCCCCTCGGGCTTCAATATCGGGATTGCCCTCGCCGCATTCATAGGCGGGACCATGTTGAACGCCGGCCTGGGCTATCGCAGCCTGCCCCTGCTGGGCGCTGTCGCATTGGCAGTAGCCGTGCTCGTGGCGTTTATCTCCTACGCTTGGGAGAAACGCAGCCTGGCCGTGCCACCCGTACCCGCCAATGCGCTAGCCGCAGAGTAGTCGGGGCAGCGCTCAACGTCGATGGGCTTCCGCCCCTAAGCCTGACTAACACTTTGGTCACCAAGACCCGAGCTTTGGCCACGGCGCCGGTGCGCTCGGCATAGTATGCCGGCTGGGAACGGCGGACGTTCTGACTGGACTAGGCATGCCTCTCGATCAAATCTCCCTGCTCGCCGCCATCGCACTGTCTTCGACCGCGCTGACGACAACCATGCTCGTCAGCTGGCTTGGTGCGCGCCGCGATACCTACCTGCTGAGCTGGTGCATCGGCCTGCTGCTGATCTCCCTGGGTGTAGCCGCCTATGCGCTGCTCGCAGTCGATTACGGCGCCCTCACGCATTTTGCGGCATTCGCGCTGACCATTGCCGGCTTTAGTTTCGTCTATGCGGGCGCAATCCAGTATCGAACACGAACGGCACCCATAGGAGCAATCGCAATCCTGGGCTTTGGCTTCATTGCGATCACCGGCCTTACGCTTCTGGCAGGACTCTCGGGCATCTCGGCGATATTCGCCAACCTCGCCATGGCGCTATTGCTGGGCCTGGCAAGCTGGCAATACTGGCAGGGCCGGGCCGAAGCGCGCTGGCAGATGGTTGCCAATACCGTGCTCTACAACGCAGCGGCCGTGTCTTTTGCGCTCTGCGCTGCGGTTCTGCTGGTCCAGCAGCGCTGGACGCTGTCGGAATACCCCAAGAACTGGGCCGAAGACCTGAACACCGTAGTGGTCATCGTCTGCATGACCGGTATTGGCGCAATCTCACTCATGCTCAATCAGTCCCGTTCGGCACGCCACCACCGCAAGCAGGCCATGACCGACTCGCTGACCGGCCTGCTCAACCGCCGCGCCCTGTTCGAAAACCTGTCGAGTGGCCAACTGGCGCCCGGCATGGCCGTCATCATGTTTGATATAGACCACTTCAAGTCGATCAACGATCAGTGGGGCCATGCCATGGGTGACGCTGTGCTCGAGCGCTTCGCGCGCGTTTTGACGACCGACCTGCGCAGCGATGACTTTGCAGCGCGTCTCGGCGGCGAAGAGTTCTGCGTGGTCCTGCGCGACCTGACCAAACGCTCCGCCGCTGCCGTAGCCGAGCAAACGCGCATCAATTTTGAAGCGACCGCCATCGAATCGACGCGCGGCACGGCCAGGACGACGGTAAGCGCCGGGGTCGCCATCAGTGGTGTGGACGGCGAGCCCTTTGAGGCCGTGCTGCGACGGGCGGACGACGCGCTTTATGCCGCCAAGTCCGCCGGCCGAAACCGCGTCGTTGCGCCGACCCCCCGCCTGGTCGCTTAGGCGCTCAGCGCCGCCTTGACCTTGCCGCTGGCCTTGCCGAAGTCGATGCGACCCGGATAGTCGGCTTTGAGCTGGGCAATCACCTTGCCCATGTCCTTGGCGCCTTCGGCTCCGGTGGCAGCAATCGCGGCCTGGATGGCAGCGGCGACTTCATCATCGTTGAGTCCCTTGGGCAGGAACTCGTTGAGAATGTCGATCTCTTCCTTTTCGACCGTGGCGAGGTCGGCGCGGCCAGCCTGCGCGTAGATGGCAAAGCTCTCTTCGCGCTGCTTCACCATCTTTTGTACGATGGCCAGAATCTCTTCATTGGTCGCCGGTCCGCGATTCTCCTGGCGGATCGCGATATCCTTATCCTTGATGGCCGACGTGATGGCCCGCAGGGTCGCGGTACGCCGCTGATCGCGGGCCTTGAGGGCCACTTTGAGACCTTCGCTGAACTGTTCGCGCATGGTTTTTGTCCTCTTGGCTTTCAATTTTCTTGGGCCCATATAGGCACAATAAGGCCGTTCCGCTACTTGCGCTGCCGCCTTGGGGCTTCTAAGACGAGGCCTCAACCGACATACCGCAACCCATGGGCAGGAAAAGTTCGCACGACTTTTCCGGTTCGAGCGCGCGACCATCTGAAACCAACCTTGGAGGCCCACCGTGACCGGCTGGCAGCAATCCCCCGCGACCGCACTTCTGATCCTTGCAGATGGTACGAGCCTGGAAGGCCGCGGTATCGGCGCCGTCGGTCACGCAGCAGGCGAAGTCTGCTTCAATACGGCGATGACCGGCTACCAGGAAGTGCTGACCGATCCGTCCTATGCCGGCCAGATCATCACCTTCACCTTCCCCCATATCGGCAATGTCGGCACCAATGACGAGGACATCGAGACGGTCAACATGGCCGCTCTGTCCGGCGTCCGTGGCGTCGTGCTCAAGGCCGACATCACCAACCCGTCCAATTATCGCGCCGCCGAAAAGCTCGACGCCTGGCTGAAGAAGCGCAACATCATCGGCATAGCCGGCATCGACACCCGCGCCCTGACCGCGCAGATCCGCGAGCACGGCATGCCGAACGGCGTCATCGCTCACGAACCCACGGGCATGTTCGACGAAGGCTCGATCAAGGCCGAGCTCAAGGCCTTTCCCGGCCTCGAAGGTCTCGACCTCGCCAAGGAAGTGACCACAGCTCAGACCTACCATTGGGATCAGACCGGCTGGCAGTGGGACAAGGGTTACGGCAAGCTCGAGAACCCCGAATTCCATATCGTCGCCATCGACTACGGCGCCAAGCGCAACATCCTGCGCTGCCTGGCCGACCAGGGCGCCAAGGTAACGGTGGTCCCAGCGACGGCAACCGCCGCCGAGGTGCTGGCACACAATCCCGATGGCATCTTCCTGTCCAATGGCCCTGGCGATCCGGCGGCCACCGGCAAGTATGCCGTTCCCACCATCCAGAAGCTGATAGAAACCGGCAAGCCGGTGTTCGGCATCTGCCTCGGCCACCAGCTCCTCGGCCTGGCCCTGGGCGGCACCACGTCCAAGATGCATCAGGGCCACCATGGCGCCAACCATCCGGTCAAGGACCTGACCACCGGCAAGGTGGAGATCACCTCCATGAACCACGGCTTTGCCGTGGACAAGGCGAGCCTGCCTGCCGGCGTCACCGAGACCCACATCTCGCTGTTCGACCAGTCCAATGCCGGCCTTAGCGTCGATGGCAAGCCGATCTTTTCGGTGCAGTACCATCCCGAAGCCAGCCCCGGCCCGCGCGACAGCCATTACCTCTTCACGCGCTTCATGAACCACGTCCGCGCGCAAAGGGGCATGGACGCGAAGCCGGAATATGTGGCTCCCGCGGCCTGATCCATGACGGTTTCGCTATTCTCCGCCAAAGACCGACCTGATCTGGTCGAGCCGGCCGAAGTCATGGGCGGCTCGCAATGGCCCGACTGGCTGGCGACCGACGCTTTGCGGGCCTATTGGTCCGCGCTCTACGAAGCGGAGTTGGCGGCATTCCAGACCATTGCCGTCGACGACGCCAGCGGCGAGGTCGTGGGCCTGGGCAATAGCATACCCTTCCTGCGCGGAGACACCCTGCCGGATACCGGCTGGGACTGGGTGCTTGAACAAGGCGTATTGGCGGCCCGATCGGGCAGCGCGACGAACGCGATCTCCGCCCTAGCCGCTGCCGTCCACCCCAGCCATCGTGGCACCGGGCTTGCCCAACGCCTGCTCGAAGCCATGAAGCCGCCGGCCCGCAAAGTGGGCCTGACGAGCATGGTCGCGCCAGTTCGCCCCACGCTGAAAGCTGCTTACCCGCTGCAGGATTTTGCCACCTATTGCGCCTGGCGCCGCGACGACGGCACGCCGTTCGACCCATGGCTGCGCACCCACGAAGCACTGGGCGCCCATGTGATCGGCCCGGCCATGGCATCGCAAACCATTACCGGCACCCTGGAGCAATGGCAGCGCTGGACCGGCATGAAATTCCCGGCCAGCGGACGCTACGCCATTCCGGCCGCGCTCGCGCCCTTGGAGATCGACCTCGCAGCCGACCGCGGCACCTGCCTCGAACCCAATCTGTGGATGGAACATCCGCTCTAGATCGGCGCACCGATCTTGGCAAGCTGGCAGCTACCGCCAGCCGGAATAGCGTAGCCGAGATCGAAGCCAAACTTCCGGTAGGCGGCGCTGGGTTGCGCGAACAGCCGTGGTGGCAGGTCACGGGACGGAGCGGCGGTGATGCCAGCACTCCCGCTCGCCGCGTCGATCGCCTCGGTAATCGCCGGATTATCGAACAGCATCTCGAGGCCCGCCCACTTGGTCCAAGCGCCGCCATAACAGGCCGCCTGCGCACCAAGTTGCAGCTCGCGCTCCGGTCGCTGGGCCTCTTCCAGGTCGGCGAGTTTGTCCAGCTCGCCCAGCGCATTCTGCACATGGTGGCCGTAGGCCAGGCCGATCAGGTAGCCCTCGGCGATATCGCCTTCGGTCGGATAGTTTTCGACCAGGTTCGAATAGGCATCCATGTCGACATAGATCGTGCTGTTCTCAGGGCAGTAGAATGTACCAAGATCGGCCCCTGCCATGCCACAGCCCAGTTCGCGGCTGGTCGGCACCATCACCAGGGTGGCCGGCGGATAATAGACAGCGGCACTACGGAAGGCCCGCTCCCAGAAGCCATTGGCTTCGCGCTGCACCGCCTCAACCAGATCCTCGGGCTTGCCCTCACCCGCGTTGATGGCCGCCAGCGCTGTCAGCGTCGTATGCGGCAGCGGCTCGGCCACCTGGCCCGTCAGCACGGTGATCGGATTGATACCGAACAGCATGACCACGATGATCGCCACGGCGATCACGCCGGAAAAACCGAAGCGCCGCACATGCGGCATCACACTATCGGGTATTCCCAGCACCGCCCTGCCCGCCATCCTGCCGTTACACGTTGCCCGAAAAGGTATCGCAATCGCCGGGATTACCGGACGTGTAGCCGCGTTCGAACCATGTCTGGCGCTGGGCCGAGGTGCCGTGATTGAAGGTCTTGGGTACCGCGAAGCCCTGCATGCGCTTCTGTAAAGTATCGTCGCCGATCTGCTCGGCCGCATTGAGCGCTTCCTCGAAGTCACCGCTCTCCACCAGATCCTGCTGCCCGGCATAATTGGCCCATACGCCGGCATAGCAGTCAGCCTGCAACTCAACCCGCACCGAATAGGCATTGGCCTGTTCGGTGCTCATGCTGGCACGCCGCTGGTTGAACTCGGGCAAAACGCCGGTGATGTTCTGGATATGGTGGCCGACCTCATGGGCCAGCACATAGGCCTGCGCGAAATCGCCCGGTGCGCCGAATTGCTCACGCAACTGGTCATAGAAGCTGAGGTCGATATAGACCTTCTGGTCGCCCGGGCAATAGAACGGTCCGGTGCTCGAATCTGCCGCGCCGCAAGCCGTGTTTACGCCACCGGTGAACAGCACCACGGTCGGAGCCGGATATGTCTCGTTCTGCTGGGCGAACACGTCGGTCCACAGATCCTCGGTTTCCTTCACCACCACGCCGACAAAGTCGCGCAGCTCGTCCTGGTCGCCGCTGGTGGGCAATTGACTCGACGAGCTGGCCGACGAACTCGATGGGCTCCCGCCGCCGGTCAACATGTCAAGCGGGTTCTGCCCGGTGACGAACCAGATAATGCCCAGCACCACGACGATACCGATCAGGCTGCTGATCCCACCGCGCGAGCCACCGCCACCGCTCGGCAGGCGGATACCACCGCCGCCACCGCGACCAAAGGGGTTGCCACCCAGGCCGCCAAGGCCCCCGCCCTGACCGCGACGGTCTTCTATGTTCGAACTCTGCTGCCTGCCGCGCCATTTCATGGTGGTAATTCTCCGATTGTCCCCAGCCTAGCAACAAGCCCCGCCGCTGCAAATGAGTTCCGCGGCAACTATTGTCATTCCGTTGGGATTTCCAGGCATGTCATCGAACTGTCATAAATTGACCGCCCGGTCAAAATTACCTACCGTCACCGTCCGCCGTCATCCAAGCGTCACCTCTCGACGGCATGAGCATGCTCGCTCCGCACTCCGGGGCCACGCGCCGGACATGAGTCTGGCTGCCAGGGAGCACCGCGCCCCCCGGCTATGACGTCATCGAAGAACGCTTCAGGGAGACACCAATGAATTTCCTGCCCAAGATTTCGCGGCGCACATTCCTTGCCGGTTCGGCCAGCGTCGGAGCCATGGCCGCCATGCACCCGTTTGCCACCATGGCCCAGGCCAACCAGGCGCATCTGCGCATTCTGGAAACCACCGACCTGCACGTCGCCGTTTTTGCCTATGACTATTATGCCGACGCTCCCAACGACACGATGGGTCTGGCCCGCACCGCCTCGATCATCGAGGCCATTCGCGCCGAGGCCGGCAATTCGATGCTGATCGACAATGGCGACATCATCCAGGGTAACCCGATGGGCGACTACATCGCCTATGAGAAGGGCCTCGACGGCAACGTCCACCCCGTCATCGCAGCGATGAACACGCTAGGCTACGAGGCCGCGACCCTTGGCAATCACGAGTTCAATTACGGCCTCGAGTATCTCGACAAAGCCCTGGCGGGCGCGACTTTCCCGTTTGTCTCGGCCAATCTGGTCAAGGGCGAACTCGCCGCCGATCCGCTCAGCGACACCACCTACATCAAGCCCTACCTGATCGTCGAAAAGGAGCTGGTCGACGGCTCTGGCGCTACCAAGACCATCAAGGTCGGCCTCATCGGCTTCCTGCCGCCGCAGATCATGACCTGGGATGCCACCCATCTCACCGGCAAGGTCGCAACCCGCGATATCGTCGAAACCGCGACCGCCTACGTGCCCAAGATGAAGGAAGAAGGCGCCGATATCATCATCGCCCTCTCCCATTCCGGCATCGCCGCCGATCAGGTTACCGGCGCTGAAAACGCCTCGCTGCAGCTGGCAGCCGTCGAAGGCATCGACGTGGTCCTCACCGGCCACCAGCATCTGGTCTTCCCCGGCCCCGACTATGAAGGCGTCGAAGGCGCCGACATCACCGCCGGCACCCTCAGCGGCAAGCCAGCCGTCATGGCCGGTTTCTGGGGCAGCCATATGGGCCTCATCGACCTGTTGCTCGAACAAGACTCCGACGGCAAATGGACCATTGCCTCGCACACCTCCGAGGCCCGCCCGATATCCGAGCGCGTCGACGGCAAGGTCAATGCGCTGGTCGAGGACGAAGCCGAAGTCATCGCCGCGGCCCAGACCGAGCATGACGAAACGCTCGACTATATCCGCCGCGCCGTCGGCGAGACGTCCGCCCCGCTCTATTCCTACTTCGCGCTGGTCGCCGACGATCCGTCGGTGCAGATCGTGAGCCAGGCCCAGACCTGGTACATCGCCCAGATGATGAAGGGCACCGAGTGGGAAAGCCTGCCGATCCTGTCGGCGGCGGCGCCGTTCAAAGCCGGCGGCCGTGGCGGTCCGGATTATTACACTGACGTGCCGGTTGGCCCTGTCGCCATCAAGAACGTCGCCGATCTCTATCTCTACCCCAACACTATCCAGGCCGTGGCCATCACTGGCGCTGATGTGAAGAACTGGCTCGAACGCTCGGCTGGTATCTTCAACCAGGTCGAGAAGGGCGCCAAGGATGCCGAGCTCATCAACCCGGATTTCCCGTCCTACAATTTCGACGTGATCGATGGCGTGACCTACAAGATCGACCTCACCCAGCCGTCGCGCTTCTCGTCCGACGGCAAGGAAGAACCGAACCCCGACGCCAGCCGCATTGTCGACCTGATGTATGACGGCAAGCCGATCGATCCGGCCCAGAAGTTCGTCGTGGCCACCAACAATTACCGCGCTGGTGGCGGCGGCACCTTCCCCGGCATCGGCGCCCCAGTGATCATCTTCAAGGGTCCCGATACCAACCGCGACATCATCGTCCGGTTCATCGTTGAAAACGGCACTATTAACCCGTCGGCCGACAGCAATTGGTCACTCGCCCCGATCGGCGACACCACCGTGCTGTTCGCCACTGGCCCGAAGGCCGCTGACTTTGTTGACCAGGTCACCGCCGTCAAGATCGAAGCCACCGGCGAAACCAATGCCGACGGTTTCGGCCTCTACCGCATCACGCTCTAGACGCCAGGACAACGAACCACCGGGTCAGCAATGGCCCGGTGGTGCTTAAGCCTCGATTGCTCCATCCAGCCGCTCGCGCAGGCGATGCAGTCCCTCTCGCAACGCCGTCGCGGCCTCCGCTTCCGGCCCGAGGGCATCTCCCACCGCCAGCGGTACTGCCAGCGCCTTTGCCCGCAGGTCGCGCCCATGCTGGGTCAGGTGAATGCGCACCTGCCGCTCGTCCATCTCATCACGCTGCCGGCGGACTAGCCCCCGCGCCTCAAGCCGTTTGAGCAGCGGCGTAATCGTGCCTGAATCGAGAAATAGGCTGTCGCCAAGAGACTTTACCGTGATGTTGTCTTGTTCCCATAGCACCAGGAACACGAGGTATTGCGGATAGGTCAGCCCGATCGCATCCAACCGCGGCTTATAGAAGCGCGTAAACGCGTGCCCCGCCGCATAAACAGCGAAGCACAGCATGGAATCGAGCCGGAGCGGATCAGTTTTGGCAGCCATAGAGCATCCTCGAAGCGACGGACCCTCCGTCACCAAGGCAATCTAGCACAAAAATATCTATTGCACACAATTTAATTGTGCACTATCGATTATCACGTCAAACGAAATCAATTTTGGACCAAGGAGACTCCCATGTCCTCGATCAAGTCAGCCGTCTACACCGCCCACGCTCACACCACCGGCGGCCGCACCGGCACCAGCGCCACCGATGACGGTCGTCTCTCGGTCACACTCGACACGCCCAAGGAGATGGGTGGCAATGGCGGTCCAGGCACCAATCCGGAGCAGCTCTTTGCCGCCGGCTACTCCGCATGCTTCCTCGGCGCCATCAAGGCCGTCGCCCGCGGCGACAAGGTCAAGGTGCCGGACGAGACCACGATCGACGCCTCGGTGTCGTTTGGTGAAAATGCCAAGGGCACGGGCTTCAACATCGCCGTCGAGCTCAAGGTGACCCTGCCCGGCTTCGAGCATGAAGCGGCCGTGGCGCTGGTCGAGAAGGCCCACACCGTGTGCCCCTATTCGAACGCCACGCGCGGCAATGTCGACGTCAAGCTGACCGTCGTCTGACCTGGCTAAGCCGCTTCAGGCACGACCTGAAGCGGCTGCCACCGCTGCGTCCTGCGATCGAGCAGCAGCGAGATCACGAACAGCAACAGGCCGCCGACCGCCATGACCGCGCCGACAGGTCCGGTCGAAGTCCAGCCAAAGCCCGCAGCAATCGCCAGGCCGCCAAACAGCGCCCCCAGTGCATTGCCGATGTTGAACGCGGCATGGTTGAGCGTTGCGGCAAGCGTCTGCCCGTCTGCCGCCACGTCCATCAGCCGGGTCTGGAGCGCCGTGCCGATCGCGACGGTGAAGCCCACCAGCAGCACGCTCAGCGACGCCGTTGCCCAGAATTGCGCCGTCCATGGGATCGCCGCCAGGCTCACCACATTGAACACCAGCATGCCGCCGATTGTCGGCATCAGCGCCTTGTCGGCCATGGCCGCGCCGATGATATTGCCAAGCGTCATGCCGACACCAAACAGCGCCAGCACCGCCGGCACCCACACCACGGGCACATGCGCCACTTCGGTCAGCAGCGGCACCACATAGGTGAACACCGAAAACATGCCGCCGCATCCGACCGCAGCTATGCCCAGCGTTAGCCAGACCTGCGGCCGCTTGAGCGCACCCAGTTCGCGCAGCGGGCTCGCGCCTTCAGCGATTTGAAACTGCGGCACGAACCGCGCGATCATCGCCAGCGCCAATACACCGACCAGGCCGACCGCCGCAAAAGTCGGCCGCCAGCCCATATATTGCCCCAGCCACGTCGCCAGCGGCATGCCGATCAGCGTCGCGATCGTGAGGCCGAGCATGACCCGGCCGACGGCGCGTGCGCGATAGCCTACATCCACCATCGAAGCCGCCACCAGCGCCGCGATGCCGAAATAGGCGCCGTGCGGCAGCCCGGCGAGGAAGCGCAGGCCGATCAGCGACCAGTATTCTGGCGCTACGGCGCTGCCGAAATTCCCCAGCGCAAACAAAGCCATGAGCCACATCATCAATGGCTTGCGCGGTGCCTTGGCAAAGAGGATGGCGAAGAGCGGCGCGCCCACGACCACGCCCAGCGCGTACGAACTGATGACATGGCCAGCTTCCGGTTCGCTGATGGCCAGGTCACCTGCCAGATTGGGCAGCAGCCCCATGATAGCGAATTCGCCGGTGCCAATACCGAATGAACCGATGGCCATCGCCAGAATGGCTAGCCTGGTCGGCAGCGCCGAAAAGCCGCTGGCAGGTGCATCGACATTGGTCATGGCGGCTCCGGGGCTGCGCAGGCGAAGGCCGGAACCGCTTGGCGCCGCACCTCGATCAGTCATGAGGGATATCCAGCTTGGAGAGCCGGATGGCAGCTAGACTAAAATGTTAGCCCTGCCCCGGACAATCGCACTTTTCGCACAGCCGCCCTGCGTGAAAGGACTGACGCTCAAAATCTTAACGCTTTCGATTCACCCGCGCGAAAGGCAACACGGCTAGGCTGCGGCGGCTATGCTGCGGAGCTGCGCCATGACTGTTCCTGCCCTCGCCACCACCAGCCTGTCCAAAAGCTTTGACCGACCCGTGGTCAGCGCGCTGGATCTGACGGTGCGCGCCGGTGAGTTCTACGCGCTGCTCGGCCCCAACGGCGCCGGCAAGACCACCATTCTGCGCATGGTCGCCGGCCTGTTGCAGCCCGACGAGGGCAGTATATCCATTTTCGGCATCGACGCCCGGCGCGATCCGATCGCCGCCAAGCGCATCGTCGCCTGGGTCTCGGACGAGCCCATGGTCTATGACCGGTTGACCCCTCTCGAGTATCTCGAATTCGTCGCCGGCCTCTGGCAGATCGACGCCACGACCGCGCAGGCCAAGGCCGATGAGCTGATCGACTGGCTTGGCCTGCGGCCCCATGCCAACGAGCTTTGCGGCGGTTTCTCCAAAGGCATGCTGCAAAAGGTTGCCCTGGCCGGGGCGCTCGTGCACGACCCCAAGCTCATCATCCTCGACGAGCCACTGACCGGCCTCGACGCTGGCTCCGCCCGGCAGGTGAAGGATGTGCTCCTCGGCAAGGTGCGTGACGGCGTCACCGTCATCATGACCACCCACATCCTTGAAGTGGCCGAGCGCATGGCCGAGCGCATCGGCGTCATCGCCAAGGGCCGGCTGATCGCCGAAGGCACGCTGGCGGAGCTTCGTACGCGCATCGGCCGCGAGTCCAGCCTTGAGGACATTTTCCTCGATCTGGTGGCCGAAGGCACGGAAGCGGCATGAGCGCGAGGCCGGCATCGCTGACCTGGTTCGCCCGTCACGAGCTCAATCTCGCCTGGCGCGAATGGGTTGCGATGATGACCGGCGGCCGCCGGACCCGTGGTGTCGGCCTCGTCATCTTCTTGGCCTGTGCGGCGCTCGTGCTGCACGCCATGGCATTCGGGCTCGTCCTGCCCTGGGTTCGGCACGGCATCGCCTCGGACAAGGCAACGCTGGTCATGATCACCGGCTCTGGCCTGCTGTTCTGGACGGTGATGCTGTCCCAGGCGCTGGAATCGGTGACGCGGGTCTATTACGCCCGCTCCGATCTCGACCTGATCCTGTCGTCGCCCGCTTCGTCGCAGCGGCTGTTCGCCGTACGCACCGGCTCGGTGGCGCTCTCGACCGTCGCGCTAACCGCACTGCTAGCTAGCCCGCTGATCAATATGCTGGCCATTCTCGACGGCCCGAAATGGCTCGCCGCCTATGGCGTGGTCATTGCGCTGGGCGCTCTGTCCACGGCCATCGCCGTCGCCGTCACTATTACCCTCTTTCGCGTCGTTGGCCCGAGGCGCACGCGGCTGATGGCCCAGATCGTCGCCGCCGTGATCGGCGCGGGCTTTGTGATCGGCATCCAGGCGGCCGCGATCCTATACTACGGCAACATGTCCCGCTTCGCCCTGTTCCAATCGGCCGACGTCATCGCCGCGGCGCCCGAAGCGGGTAGCATCCTCTGGGCGCCAGCCCGCGCCGCTATGGGCGATTTGGGCCTGCTTGCCGGCGTATTGGTCATCGGCCTTGGGGCGCTCGTCGTCACCATCGCCGTGACGGCATCCAGCTATGGCCGCCATGCCATTTCTGCGGCGGGCATCAGTCATGTCCGCAGCCAGCGCCGACCCGCTGCCCGCCGGTTCCGCCCGACCTCGCAACGTCAGGTGCTGCGCATCAAGGAATGGCGCCTGTTGCAACGCGATCCCTGGCTGCTGTCGCAAACCCTGATGCAGATACTCTATCTCGTGCCGCCCGCCCTGCTGCTCTGGATGAATTTCGGCAACAGCTCGGGAGCGTTCGTGGTCGTCGTGCCGGTGCTGGTGATGGCATCGGGCCAACTGGCCGGCGGTCTCGCCTGGCTGGCGATCTCGGGCGAAGACGCGCATGACCTGGTCGTCACAGCCCCTGTCCATCCGCGCACCGTGCTGCTCGCCAAAATCGAGGCCGTGCTGATCGTCATCGCCGTCGTGCTGGCCCCGTTACTCTTGTTGATGGCCATCACCTCCCCACGCATGGCGCTGATAACCGCCTTCTGCGCCGCTCTGTCGGCCGGCTCAGCAACGGCTATCCAGCTCTGGTTCCGGGTTGTCGCCAAACGCTCAATGTTCCGCCGCCGTCAGGTGGCCTCCCGAGCCGCCACGCTGAGCGAAGCGTTTGCCTCGATCATGTGGGCCGGCACAGGCGCCCTCATGGCCGCCGGGACCTGGCTCGCCATCGGCCCGGCGATCATCGCCATTCTGGTGCTCGGCCTCGCAAAGCTGATCAGCCCCCGCCGCGCCTAGCCCAGCCGGACATAGCGCGGCTGCCGCCGGCGTCGAGGTTGGCGCAGCAGCGAAGACACCGCAATGCCGAGCAGCGACAGCGCCGGTAGCAGGGCACCGACCCAGCCAAGATCGCCGGGCGTGCCATACTGCAGCACCAGCCCACCAATCAGCGATCCCGATGCTATGCCCAGGTAAAGCGCCGAAGCGTTGAGCGACAACACAAGTGGCGCATTGGTCGGCGAAAGGCTGAGTAGATGGCTCGACTGGGCCGGCGGAAAAGCCCAACCGGTGGCACCCCAGACGAAGATGAGCGCAAAGAAGGCGGGCGCCATCAGACCAGTGGGCAGGTGCGCCGCCAATGAGATGGCAACAAGCATCACCATGTTCAGCAGCGCAGCGCCGATGACTGTCGGCCGCGCCCCGACGCGATCGGCCAACTGTCCGCCCGCCGCATTGCCGAAAGCCGCGCCGATGCCGAAAGCCAGCAAGACCAGCGGAACCAGATCCCGCGGCAGGCCGATGGCCTGTGTGGTCACCGCAGCGAGGTAGATGATGACGGTGAAGGCGCCCGCCAGATTGAGCCAGGTTGTCATCAGCGCTCCGGGAACACCGGGCAGTGCCACAGCCGCGATGCGCTGACGGAGGCTGAGTTGAGCACCGCGCAAGCCTAACGGCAGCAACAGCCACACAGCCGCGGCGGCAATCACGCCAAAGCCGGCCACCATGAAGTAGCTACCGCGCCAACTGACGAGACCGGCCACCAAAGCGCCCAGTGGCGCACCAAAGGCCACCGCCATGGTGGTGCCACCGACAATGACGGAGATGGCCCGGGCGCGATGATCCGCCGACGAAATGGCGACACCGGTCGCCTGGGCCGTCGCCGTGTAGAGGCCGGCCGAAAAGGCCATCAGGATGCGGGCCGCCATCAGGTCGGCATAGCCATAGGAAAGGCCGGCCCAAACCGCGCCGACCGAGAACAGCAGCGCCGTGACGGCCAGTATGCGCCGCCGATCGGCAGTACCGGTGAGTGCGGCCAAGACGGGGGAACCGAAAGCATTAGCTAGGGCAAAGGCGATAACCAGGTAACCGGCTTGGGTCAGCGAGACGCCTGTGGATTCGGCGATTTGCGGCAAGAGGCTCGAAATAGCGAAGCTCTCAACGCCAATGGCGAAGGTGCCTACCGCCAGCCAGATCAGACGGATATCCATAAGAACGATCCTTGTTCAAAATTCATTGAACAATTGAACCTCGCCCGCCCTCGTGTCAATGCCTTGTCCAACAGATGTTGAACTAAGCACGAAAAACGGCTACATAGCGGCCATGACATTGCCGCATCCCGATACCGACCAGATCAATCTGTCCACTGTTCTTGCCGCCCTTGGCGACGAGACACGGCTGGCCATTGTCGGTTGCCTGGCGCGCTGCGAGGATATGGGCGGGCTGGTCTGCGGCCAATTGGGCAGCCTGACGTCCAAGACCAACCTTACCTACCACGTCGCCAAGCTGCGCGAGGCGGGGGTCATCAATGTCCGGCCCGAAGGCACCCGCCGCCGCGTCACGCTCCGTCGAGCCGATCTCGACAGCCGCTTTCCCGGGTTTTTCGACAGTGTCATTGCCAATGCCATCGATATGCCGCTGGTTGAGATGACCTTGCACGAACTGACCCTGCACGAAGTGACCTTGCCGGGGGTACCCGCTCGCGCTTAAACGACAGCCAAACGAGGCTGCTGCCATGACCACCACGCTAATCTATCGCGACGCCACATCCGCCGACGTCAGCACCATCCTGACACTTAGCCACGCCGGCGACGCACGCGGGATCGACACACCGCCACTTGATCAGGCGACCCTGGACGACCCAAGACATCGCGCTGCTTTCGACGAGATCACCGCCGATCCAAGACATCGCCTGATCGTGGCAGAGAAGGATGGGGAGATCGTCGGCACGCTGCAAATCAGCCTGATTCCAGGTCTGCCCCGTTTCGGCATGAAGCGGGGGCTCCTCGAAAACGTCCATGTCCGCGCCGACCAGCGGGGCACGGGTCTCGGCACGCAAATGGTACAATGGGCCATCGAGCGCTGTCGCGAGGCCGGCTGCGGCATGGTGCAGCTGACGTCCAACAAGGTGCGCAAGGATGCGCACCGATTCTATGTGAAGCTCGGCTTCGCCCAGAGCCACGAGGGCTTCAAGCTGCTGCTCTAGCTACCAAAGGCTGTTATTGGTCGCCGGATCGTCACCGGTCTTGCCGTCCGGCCGGTCAAGCTTGCCGATCGCGGCCATGTCGTCCTCGTCCAGCTCAAAATCGAACACGTCGATATTGGCTTTGATGCGCTCGGCATGGACTGACTTGGGGATTACGATCAGCCCCTGCTGCAGGTGCCAGCGCAGGATTGCCTGGGCCGGACTTTTGCCGTGCTTTTTGGCGATGCCGCCAATCACGGCATTGTCTAGAATACCGCTGCCGCTGCCCAGCGGGCTATAACTCTCGATCGCGATGTCGTGCTGGTCGTGGAACGCCCGGACGTCCAATTGCTGGAACTCGGGATGCACCTCGATCTGGTTGATCGCCGGGGTCACACCCGTATCCCCGATGATCCGATCCAGATACTCGGGCAGGAAGTTCGAAACCCCGATCGAGCGGATGCGGCCATCGCGCTGCAATTGCACGAAGGCTTTCCAGGTATCCGAATAGCGGTCATGCGCTGGCACCGGCCAATGGATGAGGAACAGATCCAGATAGTCGAGACCCATCCGATCAAGCGTCCCCATCAGTGACTTCAGCGTACTGTCATAGCCCTGATCTCGCGTACGGAGCTTGGAGGTGATGAAGAGCTCTTCCCGCGGCACGCCACTCTCAGCGATCGCCTTGCCGACGCCGGCCTCGTTGCCATAGCCCTGCGCCGTATCGATGGACCGATATCCGGCTTTGATTGCAGTCTGGACAGCCTCGGTAACAGCGCCGTTGGGCACTTGCCAGACACCGAAGCCAAGCTGGGGAATGGTCTTGCCGTCGTTGAGGGTGATTGCGGGAATATCGGCCATGGCTGGCTCCTTTGGAATGGTACCACCCTAACGAATGGGCTGCCCCATGGTTCAATGCACGGATGGCTCGAATGCCCCATGAACGGGTTTCGGTCCGCCCACGGCCCGATTAGAATGGCGGCGCTGGCTGGAGACTCGCCATGGCCGATACCAACACCAAGCCCCGCACCAAGACCGTCGTGAAAACGGCCAGACCGCCGCTGCACAAGGTCATTCTGCTCAATGACGATTACACACCGCGCGAATTCGTGGTGCGCTTGCTGAAGGCCGAGTTTCGCGTGCCCGAAGCGCAGGCACTCGGCATCATGCTCACCGCCCACACCAAGGGTGCCTGCATCGTCGCCGTCTTCACCAAGGAGATCGCGGAGGAAAAGGCCACCCGCGCCACCGAGTTCGCCCGCAATGAGGGCTACCCGCTGATGTTCACCACCGAGCCGGAAGAATAATCAGGCCCGCGCAAAGCGAAGCTTCGAGCGCTCCTTGCGCTTCTCGGCCTCTTCCTCCCGGTCCTTGGGCGGCGCATTAGTCTCGAGCGACTTGAGCAGCTTGCGCACCGACTTCTCGATCTCTTCCACCGCGTCGTAGAAGGCGGATTCATTGCCCTTCGATGGCGCCGAATAACCCGAGATCTTGCGAACGAACTGCAACGCAGCATCATGCATCTCGTTCTTGGTCGCCGGCGGCTCGAAATTGAACAAGGGCTTGATGTTTCTACACATGGCGGCTCTCCGCAAATTGGGTTTGGCCCCATTCTGACATCTCTGGCCCGGAGAGCCAACAGCCAATACTAAATTGTCTACCTAACTATTGACACATTCCCCAACTCCATTTAGTTAAGCGACATCTTAACTAAATGGAGTTGGAGATGAGCACGACCCGGTCGCACGACGGCACACCCATCGGCTATACCGCCATCGGCAGCGGCCCGGCCATTGTGATGGTCATGGGCGCTACCCAGTTTCGAGGCATTGATCCCAGCGCCGTTGCACTCGGCCGCATTTTGTCGGATCGTTTCACCTTCGTGATATACGATCGTCGCGGCCGGGGCGAAAGCGGCGACACCCAGCCTTATGCGGTAGCGCGGGAGATCGAAGATATCGCGGCAGTGATCGAAGCCGTTGGCGGCGAAGCCAGCCTTTATGGGTCATCCTCTGGCTCCGTTCTTGCCATCGAGGCGGCGGCTGCCGGCCTTCCGATCACAAACCTGGTGCTCTACGAACCGCCATTCCGCGTCGACCCCGACGATCCGCTGCGAACGCCGGCAGACTACCTGACCACGCTTGAAGGCCATATTGCGCGTGGCGATCGGGGAGCAGCCGCTACGCACTTCATGCACTATGTGGGCATGCCCGCTGACCATATCGAAGGCATGAAGCAGTCCGAGTTCTGGCCGGTGCTGGAAGCCATTGCGCCAACCCTGGCCTATGACGCTCGGGTCATGACCGATGCATACCGCGATGGACAATTTCCGGCCCGTTGGCAACGAGTGACACAGCCCACACTGGTGGTGACGGGAGACCAGACCTTCCCGTTCATCCCGGCATCGGTGGCTGCGGTCACTGCGAGCCTGCCCAGGGCGCGCTCCATCACCCTCGCCGGGCAAGGACATGGGCCCAGCCCCGACGCCATCGCGCCGGTACTGGCCGAGTTTATGGGCAGCGATTAGATTCCGAGATCAACCGGCACCGGCGGCGCCTCGTTGAGCACGGTGATCTTGATGCGCTCATTGGCCGCCTGGTACGGGTCGTTGGGGAAGAACGGATCGGCCGTCGAGCGCCCGACGACCGAGCTGATCCGGTCGTCGGCAAGGCCGAACTCGCCTAACAGCGCGCGCACCACATTGGCGCGGTCCGCCGACAATTCCCAGGAACCGTAACGCGGATTGGCATAGGTCCCGCCGGCGGCCGTGTGCCCGGAGATCGTGATCTGGTTGGAGAGCTTCTGCAGGATCGGCCCCAGGGCGGCAATCGCCTGCCGGGCTTCCTCGGTCGGGTACTTCGATCCCTCCGGGAACATCGGCCGCCCCTCCTGATCGATGATCTGGATGTTGAGACCTTCCTCGGTCTGCTCGACGATCAGATTATCCGACATCTCGGTAATGTCGGGCAGTGCCTGCCACGCCTGCCTGATGCTGGCGGCGGCGCTGTGGAAGGCCTGGTCGTCCTCCGATTTGATTTCATCCTGCGAGGTCGCGACCACTGTCTCAGCGCCTTGCGCGCCGAGGCCCGTCTCGGGCGAGCCGAATTCGGTGCTGTTGGGCGACGTCGCCGCATCCTGGGTGGCGTCGAGCATCGACCCGGCCATCTTGGCGCCAGTGCTGTCCATGGCCGTCCCACCAAGCATGCCGCCGGAGCCACTGGTCGAGGGCGCCACGTTCGGCGGCGCGAAATAGTCAGCCAGCCCTTCCTTCTGCTCCGGCGTGGTCATGCTGATCAGCCACAGCAGCAGGAAGAACGCCATCATGGCGGTCACGAAGTCGGCATAAGCAATCTTCCAGGCGCCGCCATGATGGGCATGCGCGGCCTTCTTGACCTTCTTGATGATGATCGGCCGGTCATACTGGGCCATGGCTCAGCGCTTTCTCAGACTCAGGTTGAGGCTTGCAGGTTTGAGGTCGATTCATCGATCTCGGCAAAGGTCGGACGGTCTTCCGACAGCAGCGCCTTGCGGGCGAACTCGACGGCCATAACAGGCACCTGGCCGGAAATATGGGCAAGCAGCCCGGCCTTCAGCGACAGGAAGTACTTCGACTCCGCCTCATAGCTGTTGCGCAGCGACTGGGCGAACGGGCCGAAGAACCCGTAAGCGACGAACACGCCGAAGAACGTACCAACAAGCGCGCCGCCGATCATGTGACCCAGCACTTCAGGGGGCTCGGCGATCGAGCCCATGGTCTTGATCACGCCCAGCACGGCGGCCACGATGCCGAGCGCCGGGGTACCGTCAGCCAGCGACTGCATGGCGTTGACGAGCCGGTGTTGCTCCTGATGGTGGGTTTCCAGTTCCTCATCCATCAGCGCTTCGATCTCGTGCACGTTATTGGCCCCGAGCGTGACCATGCGCAGGTAGTCGCAGACGAATTCCACGGCGTGGTGGTTGGCGGCGAATTTCGGAAAGCGGTTGAACAGCGTCGATTCGTGCGGGTTTTCGATGTGCTGCTCAAGCGCCAGAATGCCCTTGGACTGCACTAGCTTATAGAGCGTGAACTGCATGCCGAGCAGTTCGATATAAGCGGCCTTGTTGTACTTCGGCCCCTTGAACAACGTGCCGAACGTGCCCATCGTCCCCTTCAGCACCGCCCCGCTATTGCCGATGATGAATGCGCCGATCGCCGCACCCAGGATGATGACATACTCGAACGGCTGGAACAGCACTTCGAGGTGTCCCCCGAGCGCCATATAGCCCCCGAGCACACTGGCAAACACGACAACGATACCGATAATGAGGCGCATGGCACCAGACACTCACGTTTAAGGCCGTCGCGTCGCAGCAATGCGTTGCCACCAGCGCCGAACTGCCCCGCCCGACTGACTTGGAGCGAACGAACCGCTCCTACCGTGCCACTATCGCGGAAGTAACCTTAACAGCCGGTGTATCCGAGCCGCGCTCCAGCGTCCGTGATCGATGCAAATTCTGCGGCTTAACGCTTCAAAAGCATGGAAATTCCCGACGTCAGCAAGCGTGTGCCGAAGGCGAACGGAATTCCCTTATGCGTCAGTACGTCACCGGGCAAATCGGCATCGCCAGTCCTGAACCGGGTGCAAATCCGCATCTCTATCGGTGGAGCATCTGCGCCGAGACGGTCGCGATACACCGTCACCCAATGCCTGATATCGTCGAAGCCGACATACATGGCCGAGTTGCAGCAACTCGCCACCAAACGGCTCGTCGCTGAATTGTCCTTGATTTTGTAGGGCCTCAGCAAGGCCTCGCCTTGCACGCAGCGGAACCGATCGCGGCGATAAAGTACGTAGGCCGTGCCGCCATAGGCATCCCGAACCGCCGGCGCATCGGGCAAAGCCTCGATCTGCTTCGAGCCGGTCTGGCAGTCGTCGCAATAGCAGGCAACGCTGGCAATGGGCGTGCCCATCACCTCGATCTGCACCCGGCCGCAGGCGCATGCACCGACCCAACCCTTGCTAGCCATTCCCGATCTCAGCTTTGTTGCGTTCCATAGGCCGCGAGGAACGCGCGCACCCCTTCAGTTGCCTGGCGCCGCAATTCCGCTTCGCTCGGAATAGCACTGTCACCCAGCAGCATTGCCCGGTTCAGCGCTTCGGACATCACCAGCCAGTTGAAGTGCGCCGCGGCCATCGCCGAGTCGTCGAACTTAAGCAGCCCCCGCTCCCGCAGGCTCTCGAAGGCAGTCGCCAGCGCCGCCATGGCGCGCATCGGCCCGCGCTCATAGAGCACCTTGGCCAGCTCGGGGAATCGCGCGACCTCGCCCACCACCAGCCGCCGTAATTGCATCAGCCGCGGCGTCAGCACCACCGTGAGCTGCTCGAAGGCATAGTCGAACAGATACTTGGACAACGCCGCGCTGTCCTCGGCCGTTGGCCGCATCGTATGAACGGCATCGCCCGCGGCGCCCGTCATGCTGGTGACGATCTCGATGAACAGCCCTTCCTTGCTCGCGAAGTGCTTGTAGACGGTCTGCTTGGACACCTCCGAGAGCGCCGCGATCTCGTCCATGTTTGTGCCCAGATACCCGCTGCGCAAAAACACTTCCGTCGCCGCATCCAGGATCGCCCGCCGCTTTTGCGCCGACCTGCCCTGCTCCATGCTGTCCGAAATACCTACCGAAACCACCTCGTCACCGCCACCTGTGAAAGCCTATTGACACATCAGTACTGTACGGTCTAGTTTTTTGCAACCACCAGTACTAGACGGTCCAGTTCAGTTCATAAATCCAACAGGAGGTGCTTCGATGCACATTCAATTTGCCGAACTTCCCGTGTTCGACCAGGATCGCGCCAAGCGCTTCTACGTCGGCAATCTTGGTTGCAGCGTCGCTTCGGATGCCCCCATGGGCGCCGACGGCTGGCGCTGGATCGAACTGCAATTCGCCGGCGCCGAAACCCGGCTGCATTTCATCCACCGCAACGACGAGGCGCCATCCGACATCCCTACCCTGGTGCTGGTCGAGGCCGATGTTGCCGGTGCCGTTGCCGCACTGAAGGCCAAGGGCGTCGAGATTATCACCGAACCGCAGGAGGCACCTTGGGAGCCCGGTCGCACTGTCGCCGAATTTCGCGACAGCGAAGGCAACCGCATGGTGATCGGCAGCAAATGACCATGTCCAAAATCCCCACCCTGCTGGCCGCACTCGCCGCCCTTCTCCTGGTCAGCCCGCTTCCCGGCCTCGCCCAAAACACTCAACCCACAGTCACAGGATCCACCATGACCCAATCCGCCATGCTCAAAGTCCCCGGCGCCGAAATCTATTATGAAACCATCGGTTCCGGCCCCACCCTGCTGATCATCCCGGGCGGCCCGCAGGATGCTGGCGTGTTCGCCGACCTGGCCCGGCAATTGGCCGATCGCTACACCGTTGTGACTTATGACCCGCGCGGCAATTCGCGCACCGTGGTCGATGGCCCGCTCGGCGAGTTGGACCTCGACACGCAGGCTGACGACGCCGCCGCGCTCATCGCCAAAATTGGCGGCCCGGCGCATGTCTTCGGCACCAGCGGCGGCGCACAGATCGGCTTCAATCTTGCCGCGCGTCATCCCGAGAGCGTCGCCACCCTGGTCGCGCACGAACCGCCGACTACCGTTCTGCTACCCGACCCGACCGCAGCGCAGGCCGCCGATCAGGCGCTCTATGACACCTACAAAAATCATGGCGTCGAAGCGGCCATGGGCCAGTTCTTTTCCGAGAACGGGTTGGAAGACGCCGAGGCGCCGCCCGACTACGAAATGCCGCCTGAGGAAGCCGAAACCTTTGGTCGCGTCATGGGCAATTTCGAGTACTGGCTGGCGCACGGCATGCTGCCGCTCTCCAACTATGAGCCCGATGTGGCAACGCTTCGCGCCGGCAAGCCGCGCATCGTGGTTGCGCTCGGCGAGCAATCAGCCGGACAGCCCATCTCGGAAATGACCAACGCCGCCGCCACCGCTTTGGGCAGCACGCCGGTGACCTTTCCCGGCGATCACATGGGCTTCGGCCCTCAGGCCGAGGCCTTTGCCAGGACGCTGGACGAAACCCTCTCCAAACCCTGATCCCGGCGTGGCCGCGCTTTCGAGCGCGGCCACAGCATGTCAACGATCGGCCGGTCTTCGGGCGACGATGAAGACTGCCTGATCCCTGGCTGGCTGCCATTGATGCTCGACGGCGAAACCTGCGGCGCGCAGACTGGCCACCAGTTCTGCTGTCGTCATCACATCGAGCTGCGGCAGCAGGCCCAATCTTTGGCCGAGCGGCGCGAAGAGCTTGAAGACCTTCATGGTGTCGCCCACGCAGGCCGTGCTCGACACGAAGACCCCGCCCGGCTTCAGCAGGCGATAGACCTTGGCGATCACGTCGGCCTTGTTCTCCAGCAGATGCAATATGCTCATGCCCAGCACAACATCGAAGCTACCGGCGGGGGCCTCATAGCCCGCAATTTCGGCATTGCTGAACGTAACGTTGTCGATGCCCCTTTCGTTGGCAGCCGCCCGTGCGAACGCCAGCATGTTCTCCGAGAAATCGATGGCCTCGATGTGCTTCACATAGGGCGCATGGGCGAGGGCGGTGCCGCCAGTGCCGCAGCCAAACTCGAACACGCTCATCTCGGGCCGCAGGTAGCGCCGCGTGGTATCCAGCTTGATCTGGTAGACCTCTTCGTCGGCGATGGGCCGCCGCGCATAGGTGTCGGCCATCTTGTCCCAAAACCGGCTCGCCTGGGCCATCATCCCACCTGTTGCGCAAGAAAATGCGGAAACGCGTCAGAGATATATAGCTGGCTGGCGCGGAAAAAAGCCTCCGCCGTGACCCGGATCATCATGCCTCCGCTCAAGGGCTTGGCGTCGCGTTCGCAAAAACGGCAAACTGAGCGTCAAACGCCCGCTGGAATGCAGGTCGCGCCTTGCCGCGCTCGACATAGGCAACAAGGTTGGGAAACTCGGCCACAAGCGGCGTTGCCGCCGGCCGCCGCAGCAACCCCACCATCATGATATCCGCGATGCTGAAATCACCATCGAGCCATTCGGCATCGCCGAGACGATTGGACAATTCACCCAGCCGCTTGCGCACGCGCTCATCGAGCATAGGCATGCGCTCCGCCTGCCACGGCTTGTCGCGCTCGACAAGCAAAGCCCCTTCCCGCTCGATGATCGATGCCTTGACTGTGTCGCTCGCCGCGAACATCCACATGATGGCCCGCGCCGTCGCATCGGGATCATCCGGCAGCAGGCCGGCATGCTGGCCCGCGATGTGGATCAGGATTGCCCCCGACTCGAACAGGGCCAGGTCGCCCTCTTCATAGGTCGGAATCTGTCCGAACGGGTGTACCGCCAGATGGGCCGGCTCCTTCATCGCCTTGAACGAAACCAGGCGCACCTCATAAGGCTGCCCCACCTCTTCCAGAGCCCAGCGGACCTGCATATCCCGCGCGAAGCCCTTGCCGCGATCCGGAGACGTTTCGAAGGCGGTGATGGTGGGTGTCATGGCTAGCTCCAATAAATGCGTGGCGGCCTCTGCGTCCTTGCGCGGCCATCAAGATGACGAACGACTGCCGGCCTCCTCGACAGCCTATCCCCTTTTTCCCTGAGATTAGCGCCCGCGTCTCCGGACCCTCCCAGTTGCCGCGCCGCCGCTCGCCGACTACTTTTCCCAGATTCGGGAGCATCCATGTCCAAAGCCTTGCCCATCGCCCTCGCCCTCCTGCTCGCCGCGCCGGCTCTGGCCGACGAGTGGCGCTATGAGAATGCCAGCGTACCCATCGCCTATTTCGACACTGGCGCCGCCCAACTGCAATTCGCCTGCCGCGGCGGCGACCTCGCCATGGGCTTCTGGGTCCGAAAGCCCGAAGCCCACGTTGCCCAGGCCGGCTCCATCAGCGTCGCCATCACCCCCGATGCCGCCGAAACCAGCACCGTCTCGACAACATCGGGCACCAGCTTCGCCCAGGAAATCCCCCTCATCCACAGCGACGGCAGCTCGGTGATCGTCCGCGGCCCCGTGGCGCGGCGATGGGCGCGGATTGCGCAGGCAGCACGGGACACGATCCGGGTGGCCTATGTCCGGCAGACGGCATCGGGCGCGCTGGACGTGTTTGATGCGAATGTGTTCGGGGCAAAGGGGTCCAAGTCCGCGATCGGGAAGGTGTTGGAGCGGTGTGGGTAACCAGGCAGATGTGAACGCCGCCCCGCCTTGCGGCGTCACGGGGCCGGCGCGCAAGGAGCGCCCTGCCGAGCGCGAGAGCGCCGGCGGGGGAGCGCAAGAGCGCCCTTCGGGATCACGGTGTGAAGCGGCTTTCGCCCCGACGGCTTGCGCCGCCTGATTGGTTATTGAAGGGCGAAAGCCGCTTCACACGAATGGGGTTTTGGGCAGGTTCGGACCAGGTACGCTGTATCGCAAGCGCAGCTGCCGGGTTCCCCCTGCCTGGACCAGGCGACCCCGATCCACCCATCTCCCCGCCCAATGCCTCGTCAGCACCGCGTGAGCGGCGGGAATGGGTGGAGTATGGCGGAGCCGATTGGGGGCGGGGATAAGTTTTCTGCCGAGGGTGGAAGCGAGCCGCGTTACCCGAACCACCCACGGTGCCCACCATACACCACCGGCCGTCACCCTCGGGCTTGACCCGAGGGCTCTTCACTTGACGATGTCGTCCCAAAGATCGCGCCATTCGGGATTGTTCTCTTCGATCAGCGCTTCTTTCCAGCTGCGATACCATCGCTTCAACGACGTTTCGCGCTGGATGGCCATGGTAATGTCGTCATGCTGCTCGAAATACACCAGACGCTTTATCTCGCGGTACTTCGTATAGCCTTTCACCAGCCCTGCGCGGTGCTCGTAGACCCGGCGAAGCAGGTCATTGGTCACACCGATATAGGTGCGCCCGCGTCGCATATTGGCAAGGATGTACACAAAGCCGCCCATGGCCAACATCTTGAAGTACAGAGCCCTCGGGTCAAGCCCGAGGGTGACGCGCGGTGGGTGGCCGGAATTTCGGGCATCCTATGGACTGAAAACTTCAAAGACGTTTCTTAGTAACGCTTCGATGTGAGCAGCTACCTCATTCGGACCAACCTGCAGGCTGTTTGGGTGGCCCGCACCGTTTCGTAAGGTTAGGGCCTGCTCCAATCTCTGCTTGGTGTTCTTGCCAAGTACTGAGATGGCGACAAGGCGATTGAGGAAGTCAGCCTCCTTCATCACCCCAATGTCGTCTGCTGTTACCGCGACCTTCCATTTTGCATCTATGCGCTTTGCTTCGGCGTTGAATTGCGAAAGGTGCGACTTGACCACGTCCTTTTTTATGACGTCTAGCGCTGCGAGCCAAGACATCACAATGGCCGACCGAAAAAGGCGGGCCTCATAGCAAGCAATGGCTTCTTCGACAAAATTTCGTGTATCCTTGTCCGTGATCTTAGCAAGGTGGGTTCTAAGATCTATGGCAACCTGTGTTGCCGCCGGACTCCCCCACGTTGCTCCCAATTCTGGCAGCTTCGCCTTGCCCTTTTCGGAGAGCTCATAGCCACCGTTGATCTGAATAGCGACGCCTTTTGCTCGGGCTATTATGTCGGAAATGTTCCAGCCGACCATGTTGCAGCCGACCGACCCCGCCTTAGAGCGGATGTCTTTGACACTCGCTGGTTGCGAGAAGGCCGCGAGCGTTAATAGTACCCGGTCGATCCGCTGGAGCCCGTCCGCTTGTAGCAGTAATTTCAGCTCTGCATCACTCAGCTTCAAGTCGCGACCTTAGCGATGTTTGTTCGGCCGCTGTCAAAGAGTAGGCGCTTCCTGTCAACTCGTTTAGCCTCTTGCTGCCCACAAGGCTTTTCAGCGCGGCGGTCAAGTTGCCGCCCATGCTGGCCTTGTAATAAGCCGTAGCGCTCTGCATCGCACTCAGTAGGTCAGCGCGCTTGAAGCTCGCCATTCCCTGGCCAATTTGGAGATAAGCCGCGGCAGCAATTACCAGGTCCGGACCACTGCTTACCGAGAGGCGAGCCGCGATCGTGCCCACAGCCATGTTCAGGGTGGTCAGGGCCGCATCGCCAGCACTGCCCGCAGCAGTGGTAGAAGCGCTGTTTGACAGAGTGTTGAAGGCAGCCGCAGGTGTAATACCAACCAGACTTTCCAAGTGGCTAAAAAGGTCTTTGATGGCATCGGCATCGAACTGAGCATCACCTTCGTACTCAAATTCAACATGACCCATCTTGATTTTTAGTTTTGAAGTCAACTTCCTATCCCTCCCCAATCCCATCTCAAGTTACTTGGAGGTGCGTGTGATTCCAAGATGGTGTCATTTTGCGGGGCGGGGCCGGTATTCGCGCAGCAAGGGTCCAGCCCTGACGAGCGTGACCACCAACAATCAAAGTAGCCACAATCCCGCGGTCCTATCAGGAAGCAATGGTGACTACTTTCACCACCCCTTCCCTTCCCCGCCCACTTCCGCTAGACAGCCCACCTAACCACCCGGTCCAAGCCTTCCCGAAGCGCTGCAACGCCCTGTTGCCGTGCGCATACGGTGCGGGTGGTCACGAGCCGGGTGATTCTTTCTCGCCCGACCCCGCGTCCCCGGACGCGTCCTAGAGTTGAGCGAGCGCCATGCCAAAACGTACCGACATCAAATCGATCCTCATCATCGGTGCGGGTCCGATCATTATCGGGCAGGCCTGCGAGTTCGATTATTCCGGCACCCAGGCGTGCAAGGCACTCAAGGAAGAGGGCTACCGGATCATTCTGGTGAACTCCAATCCGGCGACGATCATGACCGATCCTGATCTGGCCGACGCCACCTATATGGAGCCGATCACCCCCGAAGTGGTCGCCCGCATCATCGAGAAGGAACGCCCTGACGCCCTGCTGCCCACCATGGGCGGCCAGACGGCGCTGAACTGCGCACTTTCGCTGCGCAAGATGGGCGTGCTGGAGAAGTTCGGCGTCGAGATGATCGGCGCCACGGCCGAAGCCATCGACAAGGCGGAAGATCGCGAACTGTTCCGCGACGCCATGAAGAAGATCGGCCTCGAAACCCCGCGCTCCATGCTGGCGCACAACACCATCGAGGCCCTGCAGGCGCTCGAAGTCATCGGACTGCCCGCCATCATCCGCCCCAGCTTTACCCTGGGCGGCACCGGCGGCGGCATCGCCTATAACCGCGAAGAGTACCTCGCCATCGTCGAGAGCGGCGTCGATGCCAGCCCGACCAACGAGGTGCTGGTCGAGGAAAGCGTGCTCGGCTGGAAAGAGTACGAAATGGAAGTTGTCCGCGACAAGAAGGACAACTGCATCATCATCTGCTCGATCGAAAACATCGACCCGATGGGCGTCCATACCGGCGACTCCATCACCGTCGCCCCGGCGCTGACGCTGACCGACAAGGAATACCAGATCATGCGCGACGCCTCGCTGGCGGTGCTGCGCGAGATCGGCGTCGAAACCGGCGGCTCCAACGTGCAGTTCGGCATCAACCCGGCTGACGGCCGCATGGTCGTCATCGAAATGAACCCGCGCGTCTCGCGCTCCTCGGCCCTCGCCTCCAAGGCCACCGGCTTCCCCATCGCCAAGGTCGCAGCGCGCCTCGCGGTCGGCTATACGCTGGACGAACTCGACAACGACATTACCGGCGGCATGACCCCGGCCTCGTTCGAGCCGACCATCGACTATGTCGTGGTGAAGATCCCGCGTTTCGCCTTCGAAAAATTCCCCGGCTCCGACAACCGCCTGACCACCTCGATGAAGTCGGTGGGCGAGGCCATGGCCATCGGCCGTACCTTCCAGGAATCGCTGCAGAAGGCCCTGCGCTCGCTGGAAACCGGGCTGACCGGCCTCAACGAGATCGGCATTCCCGGCCTCGGCGAAGGCGAAGACAAGAACGCCATCAAGGCCGCCTTGGGCACCCCGACCCCCGATCGCCTGCTGCATGTGGCCGAAGCCATGCGCAAAGGCCTCTCGGTCGAAGAAATCCACGAAGCCTGCAAGATCGATCCATGGTTCCTCGAGCAGATGCTCGGCATCGTCGAGACCGAGAACAAGGTCCGCCAATTCGGCCTGCCGCAGGACGCGGAGAACCTGCGCTCGCTCAAGGCCATGGGCTTCTCCGATGCCCGCCTGGCCCAGCTCGCCAATGTAAAACCTGCCGACGTGCGCAAGCTGCGCCATTCGCTTGAGGTTCGCCCGGTCTATAAGCGCATCGACACCTCTGCCGCCGAATTCGCCTCGCCGACCGCCTATATGTATTCGACCTACGAGACGCCCTTTGCCGGCATCGTGGCCGACGAGGCCAAGCCGTCCGACCGCAAGAAGGTCGTCATCCTCGGCGGTGGCCCCAACCGTATCGGCCAGGGCATCGAGTTCGACTATTGCTGCTGCCA
This sequence comes from Devosia lacusdianchii, assembly GCF_022429625.1. Taxonomy (NCBI): domain Bacteria; kingdom Pseudomonadati; phylum Pseudomonadota; class Alphaproteobacteria; order Hyphomicrobiales; family Devosiaceae; genus Devosia; species Devosia lacusdianchii. The sequence goes on from NZ_CP092483.1 coordinate 3,006,294, forward strand.
TGCCGCCTTCGCGCTGGCCGATGCCGGCTACGAGACCATCATGGTCAACTGCAATCCCGAAACCGTCTCGACCGACTACGACACCTCCGATCGCCTCTATTTCGAGCCGCTGACCGAGGAAGACGTCATCGAAATCCTGCTCACCGAAAAGCAGAACGGCACGCTGCATGGCGTGATCGTGCAGTTCGGTGGCCAGACCCCGCTCAACCTCGCCGAAGCCGTGCTCAAGGCAGGCGTGCCGATCCTGGGCACCCAGCCCGACGCCATCGACCTGGCCGAAGACCGCGACCTGTTCAGCAAGCTGCTTAACAAGCTTGAACTGACCCAGCCCAAGAACGGCATCGCCTATAGCCTCGAGCAAGCGCGCCTGGTTGCCGAGCGCCTGGGTTATCCGCTGGTCATCCGTCCCAGCTACGTGCTCGGCGGCCGCGCCATGGCGATCGTCCACTCGGCCAACGAGTTCGAACGCTATGTGCAGGATACGCTGACCGGCCTCGTCCCGCCCGACATCCTGCAGCGCTACCCCAACGACAAGACCGGCCAGATCAATTCGGTCCTGTCGGACAATCCGCTGCTGTTCGATGCATATTTGTCCGGCGCCACCGAAATCGACGTCGACGCCCTGTGTGACGGCAAGGACGTCTTCGTGGCCGGCATCATGGAGCATATCGAGGAAGCCGGCATTCACTCCGGCGACAGCGCCTGCTCCCTGCCCCCGCAGAACCTCAGCCCCGAGATCATCACCGAACTCAAGCGCCAGACTGCCGAACTCGCCTTCGCCCTCAAGGTCGGCGGCCTGATGAACGTGCAATATGCGCTCAAGGACGGCGTCATCTACCTGCTCGAAGTCAATCCGCGCGCCAGCCGCACGGTGCCCTTCGTCGCCAAGGTGATCGGCCAGCCCATCGCCAAGATCGCCAGCCGCATCATGGCCGGGGAAAGCCTCGCCAGCTTCAACCTGGTCGAGAAGACCTTCAAGCATATCGCCGTCAAGGAAGCCGTGTTCCCGTTCAACCGCTTCCCCGGCGTCGATACCGTACTGGGCCCGGAGATGAAGTCGACGGGTGAGGTCATCGGCCTCGACACCGATTTCGCCATGGCCTTCGCCAAGTCGCAGATGGGCGCCGGCTCCAAGGTCCCGGCCTCGGGCACGGCTTTCATCTCGGTGCGCGATCAGGACAAGCAATACATTGTCGATATGGCCCGCCATCTCGTCGAGGGCGGCTTCACCATCCTCGCCACCGGCGGCACCCAGAAATATCTGGTCGAGAATGGCGTCCCCGCCACCAAGATCAACAAGGTGCTCGAAGGCCGCCCGCATATCGTGGATTCGATGAAGAACGGCGGCGTGCAGCTGGTGATCAACACCACTGACGGCATGAAGTCGATCAGCGACAGCCGCGACATCCGCCGCACTGCCCTGCTCGCCAAGATTCCCTACTACACCACTATCGACGGCGCCCTCGCCGCGGTGGAAGGCATCGTCGCCCTGCAAAAGGGCAGCCTCCAGGTCCGCTCGCTGCAAAGCTATTTCGCGGCCTAGCGGATACCCCCACCTAGCCTCCCCCTGACAGGGGGAGGCATCGATGCAGTGGTAGCGGCAAGATCGAGCCATAAACTCGATCAGTGGGAGGCTAGGAGGGGTGCTCCGATCCCTCCGCTTGACACCTCCGCCGCGATAACTATCCTCTCCGCATCATGATGATGATCCAGTCCAACAAGTTCGCAGTGTTCCTCGGCGCCTGATGGCGCCCATCTCGGGCACACATTGAGCGGCGCGCCGCTCTGTTAGGCCACGCCAGTGGCCACGCGAACTCATGGACATTCAATGCCTGCCAATTTTGCCGCGCTCTCCGCAGCGCAGATTGACGCATTCATCACTGACGGTTTCGTCCGCATCGACGACGCCTTCTCGCGCGAGGTGGCCGATGCCGCCCGTGCCATTCTCTGGGCCGATACCGGCTGCGATCCGGATGATCCCGCCACCTGGACCAAGCCGGTCATCCGCCTCAACCAGTATGGTCAGCCGCCTTTCAAGGCGGCGGCCAATACGCCGGTTCTGCATGCCGCGTTCGATCAACTGGTCGGCGCCGGTCGCTGGGTGCCGCGCAGCGTGCTCGGCACGTTTCCGGTGCGCTTCCCCTCGGCGGATGATCCGGGCGATGCGGGTTGGCACGTCGATGTCAGCTTTGGCTTCGACGATCCGGATTTCATGTCCTGGCGCGCCAATGTCAGCTCGAAAGGGCGAGCCCTCCTGATGCTGTTTCTGTTCTCCGATGTTGGAGAACAGGACGCCCCCACCCGCATTCGTGTCGGCTCGCATCTCGATATCGCCCGCCAACTGGCTCCATCAGGCGAAGCGGGCCTGACCCTGCGCGAACTGGCCGCCGATGGCTTTGCCAGCACAGCTCACTGCCCCGAGGTCCTGGCTACAGGTGCCGCGGGCACGGTCTATCTCTGCCATCCGTTCCTGGTGCATGCGGCCCAGCCCCATCGCGGCACTAGGCCACGCTTCATGGCGCAGCCGCCGCTCGTGCCAGCCAGCCCGCTGCAGATCGACCGCGCGGATGGCGCCTATTCCCCCGTCGAACTGGCAATCCGCGTCGCCCTGGACCAGGGCTGAGTCAACCTGGGCGGATCGCACCGGTCCGCCCAGTACTCGCTTCTTCGTCCGGGCGCGCCAGGACGAAGAAGCCATTGCAACGACCCTATGCCCCCGAACGGACAGGAAATCCCAGAGCGATCATCCGCAGCCCCTCACGCTGCCACAGCACCAAGCTCATCCCGACGCTGCGCACCGCCATGCCCACCGCACTCGCCAATGCCGCCCCGACAATGCCAAGAGCCGGTATCGCGATCACGCCAACCGCCAAAGTTGCAGCCAGCCCGATCAAGCCCACGACGAGCCCCTCCCGCTGCCGTCCGGTAACGATCAGCACCTCGCCGGCCTGGCCCGCCATGGCGCGCACCACCATGCCGCAGCCCAGCACCCACATCGCCACCTGCCCTGTCTGAAATTGTGGCCCGAATGCCCCCAGCAGCAGCGGGGCCGCGAACATCGCGACCAGAACCGCCCCGACGGTGGCCCAAAGCGTCAGCCGCGTCGATTGCGTAATGCTGCGCTGGAGATCCGTCCGCGACCGCCCCGCCAAGTCCAGCGCAAACCGCCGCCCGGCGACCAACGTCATCGCATAGGCAACAAAGCCCGCCAGCGCCAGGCATCTGGCCGCAGCAAAATAGACGCCCACATCCTCTGGTTGAGCCAGAACGCTGAGCAGTAACAAGTCTGCATAGCCGGTGAGGTCTTCCAGACCCGAGAGCAGCAGCAACGGCAACGACGCCAGGAGCCACAGCCGCCGCTGCCCGCGGCTCGCGCGCCCCAACAACGGCGCCAAGCGGCCCAGCCGCCGCCCCAGCGTGACCGCCAGTCCGATGGCGGTCACGGCCATGGCCCCGATCATCACTGCGCCGACGAGCGGCAGGTCCAGCGCCACGCCCCGTCCAGCAAGCCCCAGGCAGGTTACCCCGACCAGTACAGGGCGGACGATATAGACCGGCACTGCGGCCAGCCGGAACCACCCGAAGCTGCGCGCCACGCCTTCAAGAAAATACTCGATGGCGAGGAATGGCAGCCCCAGCGCCACCAGCAGCACCATTAACCACGGTCCAGTCGCTCCGGCGAACAAAGCCGCCGAAACCGCGAGGACCGCCAGGAGCACGCTTGCCGCGATCACGACCTGCAGACCGAACCGCCAATACCCACGAAGCGCCGTTTGGCGCCCCCGAAGCTGATAGCGCGGCAAAAACCGTACACTCGATTCTGCAAAGCCGAGCGCTGCGAAGCTGCCCAAAGCCAGCATCCAGGTCCAAAGCGTCACGAAGCCGCCATAGCCATCGGCGGGCATGAGTCGCGCCAACAGTACCTGGAGGCCGAACACCAAACCCGCACTGGCAAGACGGATCAGCAGCGCCAGCGCCGCATCAAATCCACTGCTCTTATTATCAGACATACAGCAGCAGGCAGGCGGCGGGACGAAGCCAGTTGACGGTAGACTGCCAGGCAGCAGGGGCCCAGGCATGCAAGCGCTTGAGGGCCGGCCGTACCGTCGGCAGCCATGCCCCGGCATAGATCCAACCTTTCCAGGTCAAGGCCTCGGCCCGGGTGGTTATGGAGATTGTGCGATTGGTCCAACTTTCCTTGTAGCTGGCGCGATTGATCAGCAGGTCATATCCGCTGACACCGGCATCGATCAGCCAGCTCACCGTCATGTCCATCTGAACCTTGCCCGGCGACATGTCCTTCAAATCCCAGTCGAAGCCGCCGATATAGGCGTAGTAGTGCCGGTTCTGGATAAAGCCGAGCTCCAGCGCCACCACCCTGTCCCCTGCCCGCAGCACCGAAAGACAAGCGCCGCGCAACACCGCCTCGTCGCCATCGAGATCTGCCAGAAAGTCGCCATAGCCGGCCATGGCAAACCCGACGCTGTAGCGCCCCGTTTCCGTCAACCACCGCCGCTTCATCGTGGTCGCCAGTTGCACCAGATCTTTGAATTCCTCGTGCCCCGGCCAGATGACCTGGAAATCGAGCTCGCCTAGCCGCGCCAGGTGGTTGCGCCGCCGATTGCGATTGCGCTTCTGCACCTTGCCGAGTTGCTGCGCATAGTCCTCGGACGAACTGTACTGCGTAAGGTCGAGGATCGAAGCGACGTTCTCGCTGCCGGCCACGACCGGCTTGTCGACCAGAAGACCCGCCAGCGCTGACCCCTCAGGCACAGAACGGGAAATGGTGATGTCTGCACCTGAGGCCCGCATGGCGTCGCGCATCATGCGCCCGACAGTCGACGCGCCGGCCGCTCCCTGACGCACCAGAGCACCGCAATACTGGCTATGTGGCACGCCCAGCGTTTCGAGCCGCCTCAGCCCGGCGGCCTCGACGATCATGCGCGGCCACACCGCGACCAGCAGGTCATCGAGCCAGAGGGTAACGACATAGGGCCGTGTTCCCGCATCATTGAAATGGCGCAGCCAGGTGCTGCACCAGTCATAGCTTTGGAAGTAACTCAGCGGATCAGCGCAGTGAATCTCGAGCCCGCGCCATGCTTCGGCGATAGCGTCGACCCCGTCCAGAGTTTCGATGATGCGCGTTTCCAGAATGCCCGGCTTCGACACGACTGCCCCCCGTCCGCTAAGGAGCACACTAGAGCCCAGAGTTGAACAAGCGATTGCGAGAGAGGTTAAATCCCCGTCAGCGGAAGAAGATTCTCCAGCGGTGATATGGGCCGCCGCCCTCTTGGCGCGATGTCATGGGTCCACACGCGGGGATTGACGCCCCCGTGCCGCCGACCCAGTTTGGGCGCTTGGCATTACCGCTCGGAGGCACCATGCGGCCTGTTCTCACCATTTTGCTGGTCGCGACGATCGCCACGCCGGCCTTGGCCCAAAGCGAGGCCTTCAATCCGTTTCAGGCCACGCTCGACCGCATGCCACTGGCCGAGGCCCAGCCAGCGATCGAAGCCGCTTACGGCGCGCCCGCAGAGACCAGCCCTGGCGTGGCGGGCTCCAAGGACAAGTCGGCCCTGATACTGACCATCAAGACCACGCCCAATCCCAGCTTTTTCCTCTTCTGCCACGAGCGCATGGCCGGCTTCTCGGCACCGGTTGCGCCGGTCCAGGCGGGCGAGATCATCAATGCGCAGACCGGCCTCGATAAGCCGCTTCCCGATGTCTACGGCACACCCGACGGCCTCACCGTGTCGCTGCTCGACCGTGCCCTTTCAGTCTCTTATCTGGGTGTAGGTACGCCGCAGAGCCGTGTGGAAATGACCTACCCGTTGGAGGTCTTCACCCTGTTCAACATGGACGAACTCTGCGCGGGGCTCGCCGACTAGCGGAAAAACGCCGCCACCTCGGCCAGCGCGCCATCCACCGTTTCGTCATCCACGTCCAGATGCGTCACCCAACGCTGTTGACCGTACCGCCCGATCACCGCGACGCCGCGCTCGGCCAGGAATGCGCCGAACCGTTCACCGAGTTCCGCCTCGCTGTTGACGAAGATGATGTTGGTATGCGGCATCGTCACCTTGAGCCCCGAATAGGCCGCCAGCCCCTCCGCCAGCCGCTTTGCGCGACCGTGGTCGTCGGCTAGACGGGCGACATTGTGCTCCAGCGCATAGAGCCCGGCAGCCGCCAGGATGCCCGACTGACGCAGGCCGCCGCCCAGCATCTTCCGATGGCGCCGCGCGGTTGCGATCAGGTCGGCGCGTCCGATCAGCACCGACCCAACCGGCGCGCCCAGCCCCTTGGAAAGACAGATGGAGACCGTATCGAACGGCGCAGTGAAGTCCCTGATATCCATGCCCAGCGCCACGCTGGCATTGAAGGCCCGCGCGCCATCCAGATGCAGCCCCAGTCCGCGCCGCCGCGCCAGCTCGCCCACGGCATTCATGTAGTCCACCGGCAGGATCTGCCCGCCATGGGTGTTCTCGAGGGCGATCACGCGGGTACGCGCAAAGTGGCTGTCATCGGGTTTGATCGCCGCCTCGATGTCTTCGATCGCCAGCGTCCCATCAGGCTGGTGGGTTATCGGCTGCGGCTGGATCGAGCCGAGCACCGCCGCGCCGCCGGCCTCGTTCACATAGAGATGGGCCTTCTGCCCGGCGATGAATTCGTCGCCACGCCCGCAATGGCTCATTAGCGCCAGCAGATTGGATTGCGTGCCTGACGGCACGAACAGGGCCGCGTCCTTGCCCAGCATCGCCGCCATCCGCTGCTCCAGCCGGTTGACGGTCGGATCGTCGCCAAACACATCATCCCCCACCTCCGCCTCCGCCATGGCGGCGCGCATGGCGGCCGATGGCTTGGTGACGGTGTCGGAGCGGAAGTCGTAGCGGATGGTGTTCATGAGGGCCTCGTGCGGAAGACGCCACTCGGTTGTGCCAATCCTCGATCGGTTTGACCAGCCGTGACTGCCACCAACAAATATCCGATGGGGAATTGTTTGATATCGGATGTTTCAGTCGATCACCCTCCCCCTTGTGGGAGGGAAGCGAGATAGGACTTAGCGTTTGCTAGTCCGTTAAATCGAGCAGGGTGGGGTATCTCTCCGAGAACTCAGTGTGTGTGACTCACCCCCACCCTTGATCCCTCCCCACAAGGGGGAGGGTGTCGACTGAAAGAACCATTACTCCTTCAGCCCCGCCTGGATTGCATCCCACAAGGGATTATCCTTGTAGGGCATAACTGGGGTTTCGCCCTTCTCCACCGCCTCCCAATACTTCCAGCCCAGGGCATCGCTGCCCAGCTCGTAGTCGAAGCCGTCATACTCGTCCTCGCGGAACGAGTAGAACGCCCAGTGGATGTCGTGCGCGTTGAAATTGGCCATGACGTCCGTGAGATAGGCCGCACAACCCTCGTTGCGCCGCATGCAGCCAAATTCGGCGCCGACAATGCGGCTAGGCGGCAGGCCCTGCTTGGCCGCCCAGGCGTAAACCGGCTGCAGAAAGGCATTCACGGTGCCGGCGTCCCAGGCGACCTCGCCCTCGCCGAACGGAACCGTGCCGGGATAAACATATCCCAGTTCCTCGCGGAAATTCTTGCCGGCGGTGAAATTGTAGGGCTCGTACATGTGGAAGGCGTAGAGCACCTTGTCGTCGCTCAGCGCCGTCGGCCAGGCGCTGAACGTGCCGGCATTGGCGTACCAGCCGCTATCGACCATGATCGGTGTATCCGGATCGACCGAGCGGATTGCCGCGATCACCATCTCGTAGAAGGCCGGCAGATCGCGTGCCGTGCCCTTATGCTCGGCGTACCACGCGACGAAACTCGCCGTGTCGCCGGGCACGGTGTTCTCCGCCGCGCCGGTGCCCCGCTCCGGCGCCGGCTCGTTGACGATATTGTAGGCCACAACCGCCGGATTATCCCTAAGGCGAGCCGCCAGATCGCGCCAGAAGTCCGCCGACTGCTGCCAATAGGCCTTGTCCTCCCAGAGCCGGTTGTCGAATTTGCCGTCATTGTTCTGCTGCCAGCGCGCGCCCGGCAGCGTCAGCGGTGCGATCACCATGCCGAGCCCGGCATCATGGGCCCAGCCCAGCACCTCCTCGAGCCGCGCCATATCCGGCTCCACCAGACCGTCATATTGGTCGGCATTGCCGATGAGGAAGTCGCGCTCCGCCCCATCCCACTTGTCATAGGCCAGGCGGCCCCAGCTGACGCCAGCCGCCTTGGCTTCCATGAACCTCTCCACGAGCGGTTGGACCGAGAAGAAGTTAGTGCCTTTGCGCTGCTGGTCCCAGAACGCGATCGTGTCGCCTCCAAAACTCTGGATCGACAACGCACCCAATGCCACGAGCGCCAAACCCGTCTTCAGAGCAATTCTCATAAAATTCCGCCTTTCGCTGCCCGATTCCCATTGGCTGATCCGGGTAGGACTGTGGCGGCGCTTCCGCAAGCGGCGGTTTTGCACGTTCGGCGTCTGCTAATGCTAATAGTCCGTTAACAGCAACGGCCTTCGTGCGACGATGAGGAGACCCGAAATCGGCATACCCCGATCCTGCCGCAGCGTCGCGCTTTCAAACCGCAATATCTCCAGCCCGGCATCTATCAATGCTTGCCGTGCCGCCTCCACGCCATGGGCATACCGTAGCGAGGCCCGCAGAAATACTGGCTCTTCGCCTTCATGGGCCTCGAGCGAAAACGCCAGCAATCCCCCGGGCCGCATCGCCGGAACCACCGCATCCAGCACTGGCGGCAGCGCACCGCAATAGATGAACACATCCGCCGCCGTCACCAGATCGGCTTCTGCAACATGACGCTTCAGGAACGCCACCAACTCGGCCTTTTCCAGCCGATCATAGACCCCCTTGCGCGCTGTCTCGGCAATCATCGCGGCGGAAAGATCGATGCCTTCGAGATGTTCGACCCGATCGCGCAACCGCTGCCCCATGAGCCCGGTACCGCAGCCGAGATCGAATGCCACGTCAAACCGGGCGATGCCGAACCGCGCGGCCTCCTGCTCCAAAAGGGCATCAAGCAGGTCGGGAACCTGGTATTCGAGCTTGTTGACCAGCGCGTTTTCGAACTGTGTCGCGTACTGATCGAAGAGCGCCTCGACATAGCTCACCGCCGTCCCCTCGCCTATGGCGCCGGCGCCGTGGACAGCGAGCTTCAGGCGGGCTCCGAAGACGCCTTCATCGTCCAGCGCTTCGAGATGTCTCCAGGCCGAGATGGCGCCCGCCACATTCCCGGCCTTGTCGTGATAGCCGCCGAGCAAATCCCAGCCGGCGGCCCAATCGGGTGCCAGGTCCAATGCCTGGCTCATCAGATCGGCGGCGGCCACGTGGTCGCCGCCTTCGGCAAGCATTTTGGCATAGCCCGCTCGCCGGTCGGCGATGACATCGCCGGAAGAATGAAACGCCTTGCTCAAGACGATGTGATCTCGGGGGTGCAGCGGGCCCAATCGCCCGGCGCGCGGGGGTTTGCAGCAAAATCCGCACAAAAGCAAGAGACACCGCTGACGCTATTTTCGGCGTGCGACGATAGTGCTGGTTTTCACCTGCGGGAATTGCGCTATTGTGAGCCTGTCCGGTTCGGCGCAATGGGCGTCGTATCGCGGCATGGCGTCCTTGGCACGAGACCGACTCCCGTCTGCCTTGCCTGTCTATCGCGCGCCGGCGTCGAACCCCCGGGTTCGGTGCAAATACTTGACGACGCTTTGTTTTTCCCTGGCTGGAACGATTTTCCAGCCGGGCGTTTTGTCATGTGTAAACAGATATTGAACGCAAGTTTTTTTGCGGCTAAGCTGGTCGGATCGAATATTGCGGCCGACCGATCTGATCCTGCGAACCTCAATTCGCGCCTGCTGACGTCACTTTCCGATATTTCGATATCACTACGTCCTGGCCAATAGTGGCCAGGGCTGCCTACCAGCAGACTGCACGAGGGAACGCGCATCATGGCAACTGGCACCGTAAAGTGGTTCAACGGCCAAAAAGGCTACGGCTTCATTCAGCCCGACGAAGGCGGGGCGGACGTGTTCGTCCATATCTCCGCTGTTCAGCGCTCGGGCCTGAATGGTCTCGATGAAGGCCAGAAGGTCAACTACGAGATCGTCAAGGACAAGCGGACCGGCAAATCCGCCGCCGACAACCTGACCGCCGGCTAATCCAGCCTGGCCGACCAAGAATGAGGGCGCGTCTCTGGGAGGTGACGCGCCCTTTTCTTTTGCCTGGCCCTCTTCAAGGAAGGCAGCCGCGAGGCGCCTCTCCCGGGGAGGCTGCAGCGAAGACAAAACGTACCGCACCCACCGCGTCACCCTCGGGCTTGACCCGAGGGGCCGGCACCAGCACGGCGCAAGCGGCGAAAGGCCCTAGGATCAAGTCCGAGGGAAGCGCCGGTGGGTAGGAAGGTATGGAGCAGGCACCCCAACCCCGATGTCATCCCGGCGAAGGCCGGGATCCATCTCCGTGGCTATTCGCATGATCCGCCGTTCGACAAGTCCGCCACACGCCACCGCTCGTCACGTCAGGGCTTGACCCGAGGGCTCTACACTTGCTGAGCGTTGGGTCAGTTCAGTACCCTCGGGTCAAGCCCGAGGGTGACGGCTGGTGGGTTTAGGTTCGCGCCACGCTCCCCCGAACGGTCGGCATGGAGAGGGTGAATGGATCGAGGGTCGCCCCGCTTCCGCTGGATAAATGGGGCCGGGATGTCGCTCCCCGGGTGGCCAGGCCGGCGCAGGCGCTCAGCATGCGCCCCGAAACGTTAGCCGCGTGGCATCGATGGATACGCTCGTCGCTTAGGACAGCGGCTTGACCAGCCAGAGCACCAGGTCGTCATCCACCGAAACAGAGCCGCCGGGCGTAACGGGATTGCCATTGTAGGTTATCCCTCGCCCGTCCGGCAGGTAGCCTAGCGCCACATAGAGGCGTTGTGCCGGCCATAGTCCGCATAGAGCCCAACGCCAAGACCGACCGCAGCGCAACCGCGCTCAGCAGCAATGCGCTCGAACGCCGAGATGAGCTTGGTCGCCACCCCCTGGCGACGAAACGCACGCGCGGTCGCGATGTCATGAATTTCTGGAATGCCCGCCGCCCTGAACGGCGGATAGTCGGGATGCCAGAGCAGGCTGCCATAACCACAGACAGCCTCGCCGGACGGCGCGACCATGACGATCCTACCACCGGCTTCCACCTCTTGCGCGGTTTGCTCCCAGCTCGCCCGGTCGTTCTTCCAGCCCTTGCCACCGTCGCATCTGACGATGGCGTCGATATGGGATCGATTGAGCTGTTCCAGCAGCATCCGCAACAGCGGACCTAGCCGCGCCCCAACTCTTCGCTGCGTCGGCGCGCAGCCTCGGTGGTACGCTCGATGAGTGGCGTCAGTTCTTCCATCAGCACGGCCAGCCCAGCGGCTGTGGTGCCATTCGGCGAAGTGACATTTTGCCGAAGCACGGCCGGCGACGCCGGGTCGGCCTCCAGCAGGGCGGCCGAACCGATTACGGTCTGCCGCGCCAGTTGCTCGGCGATGGCATGGGACAGACCCAGCTTCCGGCCCGCCTCAGCCAGGGCTTCCACCATATGGAAGACGTATGCTGGACCCGACCCGGAAACGGCCGTCACCGCGTCGATCTGGCTTTCATCATCGAACCACACGACCGGCCCGGCAGCGGCAAGCAGGGCCTCAGCGACCTGCCGATCCTCTGCACCAATATCCGGCCCACCCACCGCCCCGGTAATACCCTTGCCGATCTGCGCCGGGGTGTTCGGCATGGTGCGCACGATCCGGCCCATGCCCAGGCCCCGCGATAGCCTGGCAATATCAATGCCCGCCGCTATCGAGATCGCCAGCGTATTTGGCCCGACGATGGGCAACAGGGACGCCATCACCGCGTCGATGATCTGCGGCTTAACCGCCAGCACCAGCACGTTAGGCAGAAGCCCGCTGGCATCGGTGTTGAGGATCAGCCCGAAATCTTCGGCCAGTTCCAGCGCAGCGGCACCGGGAACCGGATCAACCAGGATAAGATTGGTGGGAGCCAGTCCCGCATTGAGCCAGCCGCGCGCCAATGCAACGCCCATCTTGCCGGCGCCAACCAGCATGACCGGCCCGATATTGCGCAGCGACACACTCATGCCTCACCGACCGTTTCGAACATGACATGGCTCAGCGCGTCGGCGGCAGTCTTGCCGGCCCAGACCACGAACTGGAACGCCTGGTAGTAAAGGTCGCAACTATCAGTCGCCGAGCGCAGCAGCGCCTCGCATTGCTGCGGCGACACCTCGGCGCCCCCGGTCAGCAGGTGCGAATTGCGGAACAGCACCACGCCTTCCTTGTTCCAGATATCGAAGTGGCCGATCCAGAGCTGCTCGTTAATGAGCGAAATCAATTGCTTGATTTCGCCCCGCCGACCCTCCGGCACCTTGAGGTCGAAGGCGCAGGCAATATGCAAGCTCTCCAGATCTTCCATCCAGTTGAACGACACGTGATAGTCGCTCCAGCCGCCACGGACAGAAATGGAAATCTCGTCGGCGTCCTGTCGCTCGAACGTCCAGTCATTGATCGAGGCGATGTGCTCGATGATGTCCACCGGATGGACATTGCGATCGGGCTCGACTTGAAGAAGCGACATTGACGATTTCCGTCCTGGCAACGCGAGTGGTCGATCAACGCGGCCCAATGGGCCGACAATTGTGGGATACTCAGGGAACTGGCCGCACGCACAAAGGCTTACGAATCGTCCTGATGATTTGACCCTACACCGCCCCGTTGATTCCGGGGACGCGACGCAGACCGAGGACGGCAATCTCTTGTGGATGATGATCGGCGCGACAGTGTTAACGGACTGTTAACATCGCCGCAGAGTTAACAGCGAAACTGCCTCAAAACAGGCCATCCGCATGGGTCCAGCCGGTCGCAAGAGCGTCTCTCCACGGCTCGAAGCCGTTGGCGACCGCCTGCTCAGCCGCAGCGTGATGGTCGTATTGCACGACACGCAGATCGGTCGTCCAACGACCATTGCGCCGCTCGACGATCGCATAGCGCGCGTCGGGCGAGCCGTGAACCAGTTGCAGTCCGACGCTGCCCGGATTGATGATCTGCCGGCCATCGCGCAGCCGCACCGATCGGGCGATATGGGTATGGCCGCAGAGCATCACCGGATAGTCGATACCCGCGGCGGCCCGGTTCACGCTTTCCTCAGCGGGCAGGGTCATGCGCCGATCTTGATACCACCCATCGAGCCAGGGTGCGTTGTCGCTGGCCGGAGTACCGTGGCAAAGGAATATCTCGCCATTGAACACCGCCGTGGCGGGCATGGCTTCGAGCCAGGCGCGATGTGCGGCCTTCATGCGCATGAGGGCGAAGCGATCAACCGGGTCGAGGTCCTTGCCTTCGCGGTTGCGCTCGACCAGCCAGCGATCGTGATTGCCACGGATCACCGGGCCGTCGAGCTGCATCAGCCGGTCGGCAGCCCCGGCCGGATCGAGCGGGCCGCTGACATGGTCGCCAAGGCAGAGCGTCGCGTCGACGCCCTGCACGGCAATGTCAGCCAGCACAGCGTCCAGAGCCAGTGCATTGCCATGCACATCTGAGATGACGGCGAAGCGCAAGCTCAGCTTGCTTTGGTCTTGCTGCCCTTGAGGGCGGCGAGTTCCTTGCGCAATGCGTCGATTTCCTCGCCCTGCACCTGCACCAGCTCTCGCAGCGCGTCGAAATCCTCGCGCTTGACCAGATCCATGTCGGCAACGAAGCGGTGCGCCTGCGATTTGACCGCGGTCTCGACCTCGCGGCGAACGCCGTCGGCAACGCCCGCGGCCTCGTTCATCACCCGTCCCAGACCGTCAAATATCTTGCTGTTCTGGCTCATCGCACATCCATTCGGTTCGGCCCCTTGGCTTGATATTTAGGCGATGCCTCCCGACTTGACCAGAGAGGCCGAAGCGGCAATGGTCCGGCCGATTGCCGCAGGAGCCTTTTTTGCCCTTCCCCGATATCAATCCGATCGCCTTTGCCCTTGGCCCGTTTTTCGGCATCGGTCCGCTCGAGATACGCTGGTACGCCCTCGGCTATCTCTTCGGCGTCGGCCTTGGCGCTGCCTATGGCTATTTGCTGCTCGCCAATACGCGGCTTTGGGCCAAGGGCAAGCCGCCTTTCCCCGCGCAGGATATCTGGGATTTCGCCTTCTGGACCATGCTGGCCATCGTCATCGGTGGCCGCGCCGGCTATGTGCTGTTCTACAACCTGCCCTACTATCTGGCGAACCCCACCGAGATCATCAACACGCTCGACGGCGGCATGTCCTTCCATGGCGGCATGCTGGGGCTGGTGCTGGCGGTCATCCTGTTCACGCGATCCAAACAGGGCAATTTGTTGAGCGGCCTCGACCTCATCGCCTCGGTCAGCACGATCGGCATTTTCCTCGTGCGCATTGCCAACTTCATCAATGCCGAACTCTATGGTGCTCCGACCACCCTGCCCTGGGGCGTCGTTTTCCCGACCGATCCCGACCAGACCGCCCGCCACCCAAGCCAGCTTTACGAGGCGGCGCTCGAGGGCCTGCTGCTCTTCCTCGTTATCCGCATCTTCACCCACGTCTTCTACAGCCTGCGCCGCCCCGGCATGGTCGCCGGCATCTTCGGCATCGGCTACGGGCTGTCGCGCATTGCGGTAGAGTTCGTCCGCCTGCCCGATAGCCAGCTCGGCTACCTCTTCGGTGGTTGGTTCACCATGGGCATGCTGCTCAGCCTGCCGCTAGTGCTGGGAGGAATTGGGCTCGTGGTTTTTGCGGCTACCCGCAAGCAGAGCACGCTGCGAGAGCCCGGGCATGTCTGACGCCCCGACCCTGCCCGAACTGATCGACATGCAGATCCGCACCACCGGCCCGATGTCGGTTGCGACCTATATGGGCCTGTGCCTCACCCACCCTTCCAAGGGCTATTACAAGGGCGCTGATCCATTGGGCGCGGCTGGCGACTTCGTCACGGCGCCAGAGATCAGCCAGATGTTCGGCGAATTGATCGGCTTTTTCTTCGTTAGCCTCTGGCAGCAGATGGGCAGCCCAAAGGAATTCACCCTGCTCGAATTGGGCCCGGGTCGCGGCACCCTGATGGCCGACATGCTGCGGGTGGCTTGCCGCGCTGAAGGCTTTCGCGATGGTCTCGACCTGCGCCTGTTCGAGACCAACCCCGCGCTCATCGCCGAGCAGAATGCCCGTCTCGAGCCCTATGGCCCGAAATGGATCGACGGCTTCGACAAGGTCGGACCGGGGCCATTGCTGGTCGTCGCCAACGAGTTCTTCGACGCCCTGCCGATCCGCCAGTTCGTCCGCGGCGTGGATGGCTGGCACGAACGCATGGTGGGCCTCAGCGACGGCAAGCGCAGCTTCGGCCTCAGTCCGACCCCGATACCGGCATCGGCAATGCCCGAAGCGGTTGCCAATGCAGAGCCGAACAGCGTGCTCGAAGTGGGGCTTGCCAATGGCGAGGTCATGACGCGCCTGGCTCGTACCGTCTCGACCCAGGGCGGCGCCATCCTCGCCATCGACTACGGCTATGCCCGCACCCAGACGGGCGAGACGTTGCAAGGCGTGCGCCGGCATCAATATGCCGATGTGCTCGACGCGCCGGGCGAAGTCGATCTCTCGGCCCATGTGGATTTCGAGGCCTTGGGTGCTGTCGCCGCCAAGGCTGGCCTCACGGTCCAACCGCTGGCGACGCAAGGGCAGTTCCTGACGCGAATGGGCATCAACGACCGCGCCAAGGCGTTGAGCGGGGCCAATCCGGGCTCTGCCGCAGATATCGCTTCCGCCAAGGCAAGGCTGGTTGCGCCCGAACAGATGGGCAATCTGTTCAAGGCCTTCTGCGCCGCCAGTCCGGGCCTGCAACCACCGGGATTTGCCTGATGACCCAACCATTCGAGCAAAGCGCAGCCCTGGCCGCCATCAGCGCCATCAGGCACGGCTTTTATGGCCGCCGGGGCGGCGTGTCGCAGGGCGACTTCGCGTCCAACAACATGTCTTACGTCCAAACGGACAGCGTCGAAGCCACCACCGCCAATCGCCGCCAGGTTACAGCGGCCATGCAATTTGAGAGCGACGCCCTCTGCGTACTCAAGCAAGTGCATTCCGCCACCGTGCGCGTGGTGACCGGCCGGCAGGAAAATCCCGCCAGCCACGTTGGCGGGTCACACCCATTCGAGGCTGACGCCATGGTCACCAATGTCCCGGGCCTGCTGCTCGGCATTCTGACCGCAGATTGTACGCCAATCCTTTTCGCAGACCCCGAGGCCGGTGTGATCGGAGCCACCCATGCCGGCTGGCGCGGTGCCGCGCATGGCATCTGTGAGGCGACAGTCGATGCCATGGTCAGGCTGGGCGCTGATCCTGCCCGTATCATTGCCGCCATCGGTCCAACGATATCTGGCGCCAACTACCAGGTCGGCCCGCAATTCGTCGCCGATGAACTCAAGCTCTATCCGAACGCGCGCAATCGGGTCTTCGTGCCTGAAGGTGACGTGGAACACTTCGATCTGCCGGGATTCGTGGAAGATTGCCTCCGCGATACGGGCGTGCTGGGCATCGACCGCGTCGGCGGCTGCACCTATGCTCACCCCGACCGCTACTTCTCCCACCGCTACGCCACCCATCATGGGACACGGACCGGCCGGCAAATCGCCGTCATCGGACTGACGTGAATCTTTAGCCATCCGACGTTTGTTGCGTTGCGAGTCCTCTTTAGCTCCGCTAAAGCTCGCCTCGAAACTGGATGGCCGCCCTTTTTGGCGGCCCGTTGAGACAGGATCGCGCTTATGAAGCTGGTGACCGGTAACTCCAACCGCGCCCTCGCCCAGGCTATCGCCAGCTACCTCGAGCTCCCTCTGACAGACTGTACGGTCAAGCGCTTCGCCGACAAGGAAGTCTATGTGGAAGTGCACGAGAATGTGCGCGGCGAGGATGCCTTCATCCTGCAGTCGACCAGCTATCCGGCCAACGACAACCTGATGGAACTGCTGATCCTGACCGATGCCCTGCGGCGCTCGTCGGCCCGGCGCATCACGGCCGTTCTGCCCTATTTCGGCTATGCGCGTCAGGATCGCAAATCGGCTCCGCGCACGCCGATCTCGGCGAAGCTCGTCTCCAACCTCATCACCCAGGCCGGCGCCAACCGCGTGCTGACGCTCGACCTCCATGCCAGCCAGATCCAGGGCTTCTTCGATATCCCCACCGACAACCTCACTGCCGCGCCGGTGATGGTGCGCGACATCCAGGACAATTACGACGTCAAGAACGTGATGATCGTCTCGCCCGACGTTGGCGGCGTGGTCCGCGCCCGCAACGTCGCGGGCCGCATCGGTGCCAACCTCGCCATCGTCGACAAGCGCCGGCCGCGCGCCGGCGTCAGCGAAGTGATGAACATCATCGGCGACGTGGAAGGCCAGGCCTGCATCCTCATCGACGATATCGTCGACTCTGGCGGTACGCTGGTCAACGCGGCCGAAGCCCTGCTCAAGGCCGGCGCCAAGGAAGTCTCGGCCTATATCACCCATGGCGTGCTGTCCGAAGGGGCATCGGAGCGCATTGCCGCCAGCAAGCTCAAGGAACTGGTGGTCACCGACTCCATCGAGGAGACCGAGGCCCAGCGCAATGCCGGCAATATCCGCCGTCTCGCCATCGCCCCGCTGATCGGCGAAGCCATCGCCCGGACCGCGAGCGAGCAGAGCGTGTCGAGCCTGTTTGACTAGGCAGCGGCCGAAGGCAAAATCGCTCCGGTGGAGCGATTTTGCTGACTAGGCCATGAGAGCTACGCTCGAATGGCACGAAGGCCCCGCGCACCTGCACCAGACTTCCCCGAACGGAGTGGGAAGAAAATTAGCACGGCTGTCGAAATCCCCTCCCCTCGCGCGACATCGCTCTGACGGGCTATGCTGCCCGCCGGTCGAGAGATGAAGTAGCGCCGCTGCATGCAGTTTTTGGCTCGCAGCCATTCGGGCGCAGCCCTCGTGGCCTTCTCACCTAAAATCGCTCCACCGGAGCGATTTGCCTTCGGCCGGCTCGAAGCATTGCGCTGAAGGGCTATGGTGCCCGCAACGAGGAGACCTGCGATGAAGTTCATGCTCATGCTGATGGCCGACGAAAAGGTCGGCGCCTCATTCTCGCCCGAAGAGATGGCTGGGGCGATGAAGCTGATGGGCGCCTATCAGGAAACGCTCGAAAAGGCTGGTGCCTTTGTCGGCACCGCGGCTTTGGCACCAACCTGGGATGCCAGGACGATCACGAAGTATGATGGCGAGCTCAAGGTGCATGACGGCCCCTATGCCGAAACGCGCGAACAGTTCGGCGGCTATTTCATGATCGAGGCCCCGAACATGGATCGCGCCGTCGAACTGGCAGCGCTGTGCCCGGCAGCCACCTGGGGACCTATCGAAATTCGCCCCTTTCACGCCGGTTATGAGCCCGACTGAAAATACTTTTGTCGAAAAGTCGAAAGCCGTCGTGGCGCCCCGACATTGTTGCATCGGAGCAAGATGCGCCGACCACGAAAGGAAATTGAATGCGTTACATGATGGTCATCCATAACGACGACGAGGCCTTAGCCGGCGCCAATCAGCAGCAGCTCTGGGCCGACTACGCCGCGTTCAATCAAGCCTTGGCCAAGGCCGGCGCTGGCTTCACAAGTGGCGAGCGGCTGCAGCCGGGCAAAGACGGCACCATTGTGCGTACTCGCACCGGCAAAACCGATGTCCTCGACGGCCCCTATACCGACACCAAGGAACAGTTCGCCGGCTATTTCTTCATCGACGTACCAACACTTGAAGAAGCGGTGGAGTGGGCCAATCGCTGCCCCAGCTCGCGCTTCGGCACGATCGAGATTCGCCAAATCGTCGGCGCGGGTGAGGGCTGATGACTGACGAGGCGCGCAAAGCAGCCGAGCGGGCTGCCCGCGAAAGCTATGGGCGCCTCGTCGCCTTCCTGGCCGCCCGCACGCGTGACGTGGCGGGTGCCGAAGATGCGCTGGCGGAGGCCTTTGCCAGCGCGCTCAAATCCTGGCCGGACGATGGCGTGCCAACCAATCCAGATGCCTGGCTCCTCACGGTCGCCCGCCGCCGCCAGGCCGATGCCATCAGGCGTCGGCAGACCCGCACCAGTGGGGAGGCTCACATTCAACTCATGACCGAAGAACTGGAAGAAGCGGCCGCTGACCCCGCCGCTATACCCGACCGCCGCCTGGCGCTGATGTTTGCCTGCGTCCACCCCGCCATCGAACGCGGTATGCGCGCACCGCTGATCCTGCAGACCATTCTCGGTCTGACGGCGATCGACATCGCCGCCGCATTCTTGATTCCGCCCGCCACTATGGGGCAGCGGCTGGTCCGTGCCAAATCGCGCATCAAGGAAGCCGGCATACCCTTCGCCATTCCCGAGCGTGAGGACTTGCCCGAGCGGCTCGACGCCGTGCTGGAGGCTATCTACGCCGCCTATGCCAAGGGCTGGACCGAAATCGGCGACACCACCGCCGATCGCCTCGCCGACGAAGCCATCTGGCTTGGGCGCCTGGTCGTGTCCCTGCTGCCCGATGAGCCCGAAGCCAAAGGCATGCTCGCCCTAATGCTTTACGCCGAAGCGCGCCGTCACGCCCGCCGAACCGCCAACGGCGCTTACGTCCCGCTTGAGCAGCAGGACACCGATCTATGGGATGAGCCGCAGATCATGGCCGCCGAGGCCATGCTGCGCGATGCCAACAGCGCCGGCCCCACGGGCCGCTATCAGATCGAGGCCGCGATCCAATCCGCGCATGTGGCGCGCCGCGTCACCGGCCGACCGAACTGGGATGCCGTGGTCGCGCTCTACGACGTCTTGCTGAAACTGACGGATTCGCCGGTCGTCATCCTCAACCGTGCCGCCGCCCTGCTCGAAACCCTGGGCGCGCCGGCGGCTCTCGCCAGTCTCGACACCATTGCCACCGACAAACGCATGGCCGACTACCAACCCTATTGGGCCGCCCGCGGCCACCTCGCGGCGCGCGCCGGCCGCAAGGACGAGGCCTATGAAGCCCTGACGCTGGCCATCGGCTTATCCACTGACGAGGCGGTCCGGCATTATCTGATGGACCAACGGAACAAGTTGCAGGACGGCTAGTTTTCATGCCACGCCCTCGTGGCACAATCTCTTGCTCCTCCCGCCCCTTTCCGCTATAGCCCGCGCCATGAAGCGCTCGTCACCCCTGGAGGACGGGCGCGTATGCCGTTGTAGTGACGCATACACCAACCCAGAATGGATTTTTCCATGGCTGCGACTACCAAGGTGCTCAAGGCACAGGCGCGTGAGGGAGTGGGCAAGGGGGCCGCTCGTGAACTGCGTCGTCAGGGACTCGTTCCCGCTGTTATTTATGGTGACAAGAAGCCCCCCGTCACCGTCGCCCTCGCCTACAAGGATGCACACAAGTACATCTACGCTGGCGGTTTCCTTTCGCACATCCTCGAGCTGGATGTGGACGGCACCAAGCACCGCGTGATTCCGCGCGACTACCAGCTTGATCCCGTGAAGGACTTCCCGATCCACGTGGACTTCCTCCGCGTCGGCAAGGGCACCAAGCTGAACGTCCAGGTGCATGTGCACTTCATCAATGAAGAAGCCAGCCCGGGCCTCAAGCGCGGTGGTACCCTGAACATCGTGCACCACACGCTCGATCTGACCGTCGATGCGGACAATATCCCCGAGGAAGTGACCGTCGATCTGACCGGTCTCGACATCGGCGACACTATCCACATCTCGTCCGTCAAGCTGCCGGCCGGCTCGGTCGATCACAGCCATGAAGACGACGTGACCATCGCCACCATCGTCGCCCCGTCGGCTCTGAAGTCGGCTGGCGAAGAAGAGGCCGAGGCCGCCGAAGCAGCCGACGAGCCCAAGGCCGAGTAATCGCGCCCCTCGTTTCTGCTATAAGTTCGAGGCGGCCTACGGGTCGCCTCTTTCGTTTCTGGAGCATCCAATGAAGCTGCTTGTCGGCCTGGGCAATCCGGGCAGCCAGTATGAGGGCAACCGCCACAATATCGGCTTCATGGCGCTGGACGCGATCGCGCGCGCCCACGGCATCACCCAGTTTCGCAACAAGCATTCCGGGAGCCTTGCCGAAGGCAGCATCGAGGGCGAGAAGGTCATTCTGCTCAAGCCGCAGACCTTCATGAACCGCTCCGGCGACAGCGTGCAGCAGGTCGCCCAGTTCTACAAGATCGCGCCGTCAGATATCGTCGTGTTGTACGATGAGCTCGACCTCGTAGCCGGCAAGGTGCGCGTCAAGGTCGGCGGCGGCAATGGCGGGCACAATGGCCTGCGCTCGATCGATCCGCAGATCGGCCTCGACTACAAGCGCGTCCGCCTCGGCATCGGCCACCCCGGCAAGGAGTTCGTCACCCACCATGTATTGGGCGACTTCGCCAAAGCCGACCGGACATGGCTCGATCCCCTGCTGGATGGCATCGGCAAGCATGTCGGCCTCCTGCTCAAGGGCGATGACAACGGCTTCATGAACAAGCTGGCGCTCGCCACCAAGTCCGCCGACGAGACCGAGTCCAAACCTGCCCCGAAGGGCCAGAGCCACATTCGCGCGGCCCGGCCAACCAAGCCGCAGGTGGAGCTTCCCAAGTCCGGCCCAATGGCGGATATGCTCAAAAAGCTGTTCAAGGGCCAGTAGCGACGCGATCCCCGTACCTCTCCCCCGGGGGAGAGGTCGACCTTCTTGGGTCGGGTGAGGCGGCCTTCACCTCAACCAGAGGCCAGCGAAGCCTCCCCACCCGGCGCTACGCGCCCACCTCTCCCCAATGGGGAGAGGTGACGCTCCACTACTGCAACACAGCAATGTCGCTGATCATGCCATCCACGCCTTCGATCGCGCCAACGGCCGTTGCCGCGCCGGTTTCGAGGTCGACCGTATGAAGGGCGTTATCGATCACCAGATAGGCCGTGTTGGTCAGGTCTTCGGTGGCGGAAATGTCGAAGGCATAGCTCGACCCTTCCACACCCAGCTTGCCGACAGCGGCCAGGGTGCCGTCATTGGGCGGTGCCTGCTTGATCAGTGCCGCAATGGTGGCGTCGATATCAAACATGCCGGTCGCTTCCGGCTTGCCGATCGAGTTGATGTAGGATGCAGCGACAATGGCGGGGGTTTCACCCTCATGCATGTCGCCGGCGACATAGGCCAGCGAGCCATCGACCGTAACCATGCCGTCATCGACGTTGACGCGATGATTGGTACCATCGGTACCCATCAGCCGGAGACGGTCGGCCATCGGGTTGAAGTCGACGATCGCGCCTTCATAGCTGGAGAGCTTCTCAGAGAGCGTGCTCTTCACCGTTGCAGCGCCGCTCGCCGTATCGATGGTGACCACTTCGCCGGCCAGCGAGACGCCATAGAGCATCTTGTCGGCGGGCCTCACGTCGATGCCGGCAAGACCGTCAACGCCGGTCACCTCCATCGTGCCGGACACGGCGAGCGTTTCGGTATCGAACATAACCAGCGTCTTGCCACCAACAAGGCCAACGGCCGGGGCAGCCAGAGCCGCGGTAGAGAGAACGGCAATTGTGGTGCCGGAGAGCAGGGTCAGGCGCATTAGCTTGGACATGGGACGTCTCCTCGTTATGGGTGGCGCTCGAAGCGCCGGTTACGAGGGCTTTACCCACGGGATCGTCCATCAGATGCAGCCCGCGGAAAAATATTCGCGGCCTTGCATCCATCGCGCCCCGACGCGTGTAAGGTCTGCATGATGATGCACCCGCAGCCGCGCAGCGAAGACATCGACGCCCTGTTGCCACGCATTGCTGCTGGCGACCGAAATGCACTGGCCGTCCTGTTCGATGGGGAAGCCGGCCGCCTGATCGCCATCGCCCGCCGCATCGTCCGCCGACCGGACCTCGCCGAGGAAGTCGTGCAGGATGCCTTCGTCTCCATCTGGCAGCGGGCATCGCAGTTCGACGGGAGGCGCGGCAATGCTCGCGCCTGGATCGCCACAATCGTGCGCAATCGGGCGTTGAACCTGGTGCGCGACGGCAGCCGGATAGACTATCACGACGACCAGACGCTGACCGACCTTGGCGACCGGTCCGTCGACGCCCTCAATGCCTTCGATGCGCTGGCCGAACGCGACGCGCTCAAGGCCTGCCTCGGCGCCCTCGACGAAACCAAGCGCAAGGCAATCCTGCTTTGCTATGTGACCGGGCTTAACCACGGTGAGGTGGCCGCCACCCTGAACGCCCCGCTGGGCACGGTAAAGGCCTGGATCCGACGCGGCACCATCGCCTTGCAGGAGTGCCTGTCATGACCCGGGAAGAGCGCCTCGCACAGGCTGGCGACTACGTGCTCGGACTCATGGACGAGTCTCAGCGCGCCGCATTTGAAGCCGCGATGGCGGATGACGCCGAACTGCTCGCTGCCGTCGATCGACTGACGCGGCAAATGGCGAGCCTTGACGATACGGCTACGCCAGTCGCTGCGAGCCGTGACCTGTGGTCGAAAATCGAAAATAGGCTTGCAGAAATGCCCAAGCATGCTGCCAGCACGCCGCCCCCTGCCCGGCGGCCTGTCTTGCAGAACTGGTACGCCATGGCCGCCAGCGTCATCGTCGCCCTCGGTCTCGGCTACGCCGCCGGCAACGTCCTGCGAACCCCGCCGGAGCCCACGGTCATCGCCGTGCTGCTCAACCAGACCGACGCCAGCCCCGCGGTAATCGTCGAGGCCTTTGCCGATGACAGTGTCCATCTGGTGCCGCTCGACAATTTCGAGGTTCCCGAGGGCAAAATCCTGCAGGTCTGGACCCTGCCCGACCCGGAAACCGGGCCAGTATCGCTGGGCACGCTGACTGCGTCGCAAGACATCCGCCTCGCCGGCCCCAACCTGCCCTTGCCGCAGAACGGGCAGCTTTACGAAATCACGCTGGAACCGGCGCCCGGATCGCCGACGGGCCGCCCCACCGGCCCGATTCTGGTCAAGGGATTTGCCAAACCGCCGGTCTGATGCGCGGCGCTGCGCATTGACATCGCGCCCGATCCGAACCAAGTGGAGGCCAACAGTTTCCGGAGCTTCCCCATGGGTTTCAAGATGGGCATCGTTGGCCTGCCAAATGTCGGCAAGTCGACCCTTTTCAACGCGCTGACACGCACCGCAGCAGCAGCAGCAGCAAACTTTCCGTTCTGCACCATCGAGCCCAATGTGGGCGACGTGCCGGTGCCCGATGCCCGTCTGCAAAAGCTGGCCGCCATCGGCAAGTCCGTCAATGTTCTGCCCGCTCGCATGAGCTTTGTGGACATTGCAGGCCTCGTGAAGGGCGCATCCAAGGGCGAAGGCCTGGGTAATCAGTTCCTCGCCAATATCCGAGAATGCGACGCCATCGCCTATGTGCTGCGTTGCTTTGAAGACGGCAACATCATCCATGTCGCCAACAAGGTCGATCCACTGGCCGATGCCGAAGTGGTCGAGACCGAGTTGATGCTGGCTGACCTCGAAAGCCTCGAGAAGCGCCGCAGCGGCGTCGAGAAGAAGGCCAAGGGCAATGACAAGGAAGCCAAGGTCACGCTCGATCTGATCGATCGTTCACTGGTGCTGCTGCGCGAAGGCAAGTCCGCCCGTTTCGTCGAGCGCTCGGCCGAGGAAGAAAAGGCCTTCCAGGAACTGCAGCTGCTCACCTCCAAGCCCGTGCTTTACGTCTGCAATGTCGACGAAGGTTCGGCCGAAGGCGGCAATGCCATGAGCAAGTCGGTGGAAGACTATGCCCATGCCAATGGCGCTGGCGTTGTCATCATCTCCGCCGAAATCGAGAGCCAGCTCGCCCAGCTTCCCGATGCTGAGCAGGCCGAATATCTGGAATCGCTGGGCCTGCACGAGGCCGGCCTCAACCGACTGATCCGCGAGGCCTATGCGCTGCTGGGCCTGCAGACCTATTTCACCGTCGGCCCCAAGGAAACCCGCGCCTGGACCATCCATAAGGGCGACAAGGCTCCGGCAGCGGCAGGCGTGATCCACTCCGACTTCGAACGCGGCTTCATCCGCGCCCAGACCATCGGCTACGAGGATTTCGTGACGCTGGGCGGCGAAGTTGCCGCCAAGGAAGCCGGCAAGGCGCGTGACGAAGGCAAGGAATACGTCGTCAAGGACGGCGACGTGATGCTGTTCAAATTCAACACCTAGGGCGATGTTCGCGCTCGCGCCTGTCATACCCGACGTGGCGGGTTTCGACGACCTGCTGCAGGAGAGCCTCGCCGAAGGGCACAGGATGCTGCTGCGGTTCGACGAGAGCTGGCGCAGCGGTAGCAACAGGTTTGAGCGTCCGGGCGAGACCGTCCTTGGACTGTTGGACGACCGGGTGCTTGTCGGCATCTGCGGACGAAACATCGACCCGTATGACATCAATCCGCGCGCCGGCCGCGTGCGGCATCTCTATGTCGGGCAGTCAGTACGACGCCGTGGTGCCGGTCGGCTTTTGATCGCGGCAATCCTCGACGGTGCCGCAACCCATTTCGACTATCTCAACACCAATGCACCCGATACGGCCTTTGCGTTCTACGAACGCCTGGGCTTTGCGCACCTGCCGGGCGTCGACCACGTGACGCACAGGATCACGGTCGGCTAGCCCCTTAGTGCGGCCCCATCGGTGCGGCCTGCGTCGTGCCACAGGGTCCGCCATCCATGTTGGTCGCGATATCCTGCCGATGGCCGTCGAAGCTCATGGCCTCGTACCAGTGGCTCATCTCGACCGTGCTGGCCGGGACATAGTGGAAGATCAGCGAGCGGCGGAAGCGGTCGGGGCTGGTGTTGGGCGTCGAACCATGGATGACGCTGCCGTTGAAGAACAGCACATCCCCCGCCTTGAGCTGCATCATCTGCGGTTCGAGGCCGGCCGGTGGCTCGACATGCTCGGTGGTGAAGAACAGCGCCGGATCCGACGGTTCCGGGCAGGCAATGTCGAGCATGGCGGTCTGGGGTACACACATCATGCCGCCATTGCCCGCGTCGGCGTCGTCCACCGCGACCCAGGCCGCCATGCAGGTGCCAGGCTTCACGCGGAGATAGAAGTTGTCCTGATGCAGATCCTGCCCGCGCGCGCCGGGCGGCTTGAAGTAGAACATGGATTGGCAGGCAAACGGTTCCTCGCCAAAAAGGTCGGCCAGGATAGGTCGTAGTCGCGGGTCGAACATGTAGCGAGCCGCCACCTCCCCGACCGGTTTGTCGGCATGCTTATGCGGATGCATCATGCGTGGGAACCGACTCAGCGGATCGGCACCCACAGGCGCACCTTCCCTGACCCGAGGGACATCCGAAAGGCCGGGCACCGGGCCGTCGGCCGCCGCCTGCATAAAAGTGTCGCGAATCTCGGCGATTTCATCCAGGCCGATCAAGCCCCGGATGGCCAAAAAACCATCGCGCCCAAACTGGGCCTTCTGTGCCGCATCCAAACCAGCATGTGCCATTTCGATCTCCTCCTGCGGTCAATCTAAGAAGGAACGCCCGCTTCGCGCCATGGAGTGTCCTGCCGATCATATGTAATATCCTGCTATGACCGATCCTTCCGAAACCGCGCATACAACCGTACTCAACCTGCTCACCGGGTTCTTTCACGAGACATCGGGCTATCGCGCCGTTCGCCGGAACGGCGTCAGGGACTGGCTGCTCATCCACACCGTCGGCGGACGCGGACGTTTTGGTCATGCCGGTGGCGAGTTGATCTCCGAGATCGGCGACTGGGTGCTGCTGCGGCCCGGCACACCGCACGACTATGGTGTCGAACCATCGCTCCAGCGCTGGGACCTGCTCTGGGCCCATTTCCAGCCACGGCCGGACTGGCTGGCGTGGATGAATTGGCCAAAGGTGGCCGACGGTCTGATGCGCTTGCACATCGAGGGTGAAGCGTTGAGCGCGCAGTTCGCCGAGGTGCATGCCCTGCTCAACAGCCAGAAAATTCGCCGCGAGGCCTTCGCCATGAACGCGCTGGAAGCGCTGCTGCTCCACATCGATGCACACAATGGGCACGGCGACGTACTGGCCGGCGATGCGCGGGTCGCGCGCGCGATGCACTATCTAGACCAACACCTGGCCGACAAGGTTCTGATCGACGACGTCGCCAACGCCGTCAGCCTGTCCCCCTCGCGCCTGGCGCATTTATTCAAGGACGAGTCGGGGCAGACTGTGCAGGGCTATCTCGAGGCACGGCGCATGCAGGTCGCCGCCGATCTGCTCCGGCGCACCAGCTTCCCCGTCAAGCAGGTGGCAGCGGCCGCAGGGTTCGAAAGCCAGTTCTACTTCTCCCAGCGTTTCAGCCGCTGGACGGGCATGTCTCCCCTCGCCTTCCGTCGGCGACAGGACCCGAGCTAATGCACCAGATCACCCCACTCATGATGCCACAGGCTCTCATCCTCGACCCAGACGAACACGCCCAACAGCTCGTATCGCGCCCGCGCCACACCCGCCCGGACGAGCGCAACATCGGGGTCGGTTGGAAACGTGGTGCACTCGATACCCCAGGTCGTCACCTCTGCCGTGGGTAGCGCGCCATCACGCCATATCCGCACAAAGGCAGCAGTCCTTGGAACTTCGTCGACGCTCTCGACCCGGTAATAGACTTCCCGCATGGCAACACCATTTGTTGACCATGCGATCGTGGGCGCGATCGCTTAAGAGGCGGCTGCGCAGGGCATGCGGGCATTCCCTACCCTTCGATCGTATCTTTGCGCATCTGGCTCGGCGTCATCCCATAGGCCTTGCGGAAATGCTCATAGAACTGGGTTTGGCTGACAAAGCCTGACTGAAACGCCACATTGGCGATGGACAGGCTGCCGTCGAACAGCAACGAGCGCGCCCGGATCAACCGCATGCGGGTGACGAATTTCTGCACGGAAATATGCATCACCTTGGTGAAAAGGTTGGTGGCATAGTTGGGATGCAGGCCCACCACGTCGGCGATGCTGTCGGCGCTGAGCGGGTCGGTGATGTTCTCCACGATGTGGCGCACCATGCGGACCACATAACGCACCGGGGACCCCGTACGCGTCCGCGTGCCAGTGCCCTCCACCCAGGCCGGCAACAGCGTGTCCCACCCCGTAATGGCGGCGCGGCGAAACATGGTGCCGATTTCGGCGCGAACGATATCGGTGCGGAGCGCATTGCCGCTGCGATAGTCCTGGTGCCAACGCTCCAGCGTTTCGAGACCGATGCAATCCGGATTGAGCTGAATGACACCGCCGCCCATCAGAGTCTCTGTGAGGCGGCCGAGCTGCGGCATTTCGAGGAACGCGTCCATGGGCAGGTAGATATTGTGCTGCCGCCCGTCGCCCACCTCGTGCAGGGCCACCGTCTGATGCGGAATGCCGGCCCAGAAGGCCACCAGCCGCCCATCGCCCACGGTGACCGGCCCGCCATCGAACACGTAGTCCATCCGCCCGGCGGTCAGCCAATTGAATTCAATATGCCCGTGGCTATGGGGCTGTGGCATGATCTGGGGGGCAAAAGAACGGATGCCGAACCGGCCAAAGGCCTTGCCCGACGAGTAGAAGCTGCGGTCCGGTCGCGGCGTGGGCCGCGGCGCGCGCTCGCGCTTGGGGCGACTGTCGAGAGTCTTTTCAACAATCATACTTATCGGCTCATATCTTAGAAACCCGAAATAAGTCTCTATCATTCCGGATTGTTTCGGCCAAGGCAAGGCGTACCATTTTGGGGTGAGCACGGAACAAGACTGGAAGGGAGTATCCGGTCGGCGGCAGCCAATGCCGTTCCGCTGCTATGGGAGGAATGATGAGAAGACATGCGATTGCCCTTGGCGGGGCGAGCTTGATGCTGGGCGTCTCACTGCTTGCAGTGCAGGCCCAGGAACTGACCGGCGAACTGCCCGATCCGCCGGCGTTCGCCGCACAGAGCGAACCGAACTTCGTCAGCGTCACCGATATTCTGGAATACAAGGCGCTGCCCGAATACCACGAGCCCGATTGGGTCACCTCGAAATATGTCGACGCCGGCACCCTGCCGCCTGTCGCTGAACGTCTCCCCAAGGAGCCGCTCGTCTTCAAGACCGGCGACATGCCTGATGGCATCGGTGTTTACGGCGACACCATGCGCCATGTGATTGGCGGACGCCCGGAAGGCTGGAACTATATCGGCGGTCAGTCCCAGGGTTGGGGTGGCATCGACATCGGTCTATCCGAATGTCTGACTCGCACCGGGCCACTGTTCGAGGTCAAGGCCGACGAACTCGAGCCTCTCCCCAACCTCGCCAAGAGCTGGGAATGGTCCGAAGACGGGCACGAGCTGACGATGAAGCTCATCGAAGGTGCAAAATGGTCCGACGGCGACCCCTTTGATGCCGATGACGTCATGTTCTATTGGAACGACAATATCCTCGACACCAACGTTTCCCCGCTCAACGGTGGCACGCCAGAGACCTTCGGTGTTGGCACGACTCTGGAAGCCCTGGATCCCTACACGATCAAGTGGACCTTCAAGGAAGTCCGGCCGACCCAGTACCTCTATGCCATGGCCTACGGCACGTTCTGCCCGGGTCCGAGCCATATCCTCAAACCCGAGCATCCCAAGTACAACGCCGAGAATACCTACGAGGAATACAAGAACGCCTTCCCGCCGGAATACATGAACATTCCGGTGATGGGTGCCTGGGTGCCGGTAGAATATCGTCCTGACGACATCATCGTCATGCGCCGCAACCCCTACTATTGGAAGACCGACGAGAACGGCAACCAGCTCCCCTACCTCAACGAGCTGCACTACCGCCTCTCGACCTGGGCTGACCGCGACGTTCAGGCTGTTGCCGGTTCGGGCGACTTCTCCAACCTCGAACAGGCCGAAAGCTATGTCGAGGCCCTGAAGCGTTCGGCTGAAGACACTGCCCCTGCCCGTCTGCAGTTCGGCGCCCGCACCATTGGATATGCGCTGGACTTCAACTTCTCGGCCAATGGCTGGGGTGAACCCGACGCGCGCGCCCAGTCGGTGCGTGAACTCAACCGCAATCTCGATTTCCGCAAGGCAATCTCGATCGCGATCGACCGCCAGCGCCTCGGCGACTCGCTTGTCCGTGGTCCGTTTACCGCCATCTACCCCGGCGGGCTCTATGCCGGAACCGCCTACTACGACAAGGCTTCGACGGTCTATTATCCGTTCAACCTGGACGCAGCGAATGACCTGCTCGATGGCATCGGCCTAACCGATACCGACGGCAACGGCGTCCGCAACTTCCCCGATGGCGGCGCCGACGTCGAAATCACGTTGCTGGCAAACACTGACTACGCCACCGACACCAACCTGGCCGAAGGCGTCATAGCCATGATGGAACCGCTCGGTCTCCGCGTCATCGCCAACTTCCAGCAGGGTACTGCCCGCGATGACATGCAGCAGGCTGGCCAGTTCGACTGGCACGTCCGCCGCCAGGGCTCCGAGATGGTTTCGGTGGTTCAGGGCACGGCAGGCCTGGCTCCAACCGGCCCGCGCACCAGCTACTTCCACCGCGCTGGTACCGGCGACGTGCTCGACCTGCTCCCCTTCGAGCAGGAACTTGTCGACACCGTGAACGCATTCATCGCCACCAGCGATAATGCCGAACGCGTCGAACTGATGAAGAAGTATCAGCAGATCTTCACCGAGAATGTCTATTCGGTGGGCCTGACCCAGTACCCGGGTGCGCTGATCATCAACAAGCGCTTTGCCAATATCCCGGCCGGTGCTCCGATCTTCATGTTCAACTGGGCCGAAGACAACATCATCCGCGAGCGTGTCTTCGTACCTGCCGACGCACAGGGCGACTACGAACTGCATCCCGAAACGCTGCCAGGCGCGCCTGGCTCCGCCGGCCCGATGTGATCGTCGTCTAGCGTAGCGAACCCTGGCAGGGGGATGTCGTCCCCCTGCCCTCAACGGAAAGGCTTGCGGCCATGCTTCGATTTCTGACCATGCGCGTCTTGGGCGCGATCCCTTTGCTGTTCCTGCTCAGCATCGTGACCTTCGCCATCATTCAGGCGCCTCCGGGCGACTACGGCGACACCATCCGCTCCATGCTGATCAACCAGGGCGGCGTGCCGCCTGCACAAGCCGAAGCACAGGCCGAAATCTATCGCCAGGCCAACGGCCTCAATGACCCTCTCGTTGTCCAGTATTTCCGCTGGATAACCGGCATCGTCACCCGCTTCGATTTCGGCCATTCCTTCTTCTACAACAAGGAAGTCGGCCAGGTCGTTACCGAGCGCCTGCCTGCCACGATCGCACTGGCGCTAGTCTGCCACATCCTCGCGTCTTTCCTGGGTATCGGTCTCGGCATTCTCGCCGCCACCCGTCAGTATTCGTGGGTCGATACCGGCCTCGGCGTCCTCTCGTTCCTCGGCATGACGATCCCGCGCTTCCTGCTGGCGATCATCATCCTCTACATCCTCGTGTTCCGCATGAATGTCAGCGAGGTCGGGATGTTCTTCTCCGCCCGCTATGGCGGCGCGCCCTGGAGCTGGGACAAGTTCGTCAACCTCATGACCCACATCTGGCCGGTGATCTTCATCGCCACGTTCGGCGGCCTGGCCTACAATATGCGCGTGATGCGGGCGAACCTGCTCGACGTGCTCAACAGCCAATATGTCGAAACGGCACGCGCCAAGGGCCTGCCCGAAGGTGCGGTGATCATGAAGCACGCTGTGCCCAATGCCCTGCACCCACTCGTCGCCTACCAGGGCGTGGTGCTGCCCTACATGCTGACCGGCGAGATCGAAGTCGCCATCGTCTTC
Source organism: Devosia lacusdianchii (assembly GCF_022429625.1). Taxonomy (NCBI): domain Bacteria; kingdom Pseudomonadati; phylum Pseudomonadota; class Alphaproteobacteria; order Hyphomicrobiales; family Devosiaceae; genus Devosia; species Devosia lacusdianchii. Next base: position 3,038,038 of record NZ_CP092483.1, read on the forward strand.
GGTCTCGCCACCGTGGGTCCGGCCATTGTGGGCTCCATGGGCGTCGGCGACGTCTACGTCACCGCCACTTTCATGCTGGTGCTCGCAGCCACGCTGATCATTGGCAACATCATCTCCGACGTGCTGCTGGTCGCCCTCGATCCCCGCGTCCGGCTAGGAGGAGGCGCAGAATGAGCACCACCGATACCCGCTCATCCATTCCGCTGCCGCCCGACGCCGGCGGCCCCATGCCAACCCCGGCAGAAGAGGCCGCGAACCCCAAGGTCGTGGTCACGCGGTTCGGCAGTGGCAATGAAGGCTATGCCACGCTCGTATGGCGCCGCTTTCGGCGCTCGCCCATGGGCATGGTCGGGCTGATCCTCGTCGCCATCATGCTGGTGGTGTCCATCTTCGCCGACTTCTTCGCGCCGATGGACCCCAAAGAGGCCAACCTGCCCTTCGCGCCGCCCGATGTCATCGCCTTCGAAGACCCGGCCGGCAATTTCAGCCTCATCCCCTATGTCTATCCAATTGGCGATACCGGCGAATTCGACCCGATCACCTTCCAGCCACTGACTGGCTTGATCAAGGACAACCCGACTCCGACAGGCTTCTTCGTGCCTGGCTACAGCTACAATTTCCTGTGGTTCATCCCGTCCAATATCCACTTCTTCGGCGCGACGGATGGAAGGCCGATCCAATTGCTTGGCACCGACAAGTTCGGCCGCGATATCCTGTCGCGTGGCATTGTCGGCTCCCGCATCTCGCTGATGATCGCTCTGGCCGTGGTGACGCTGACCACCATTGTCGGCACCCTCGTGGGCATCACCTCGGGCTATATCGGTGGACGCCTCGACAATTGGGTCCAGCGCTTCGTCGATTTCGTCCTCGCCTTCCCGCAGCTGCCGCTCTATCTGGCGCTGACCTCGCTCATCCCGGTGACGGCCCCATCCAATGTGTTCCTCACTTTCGTGATCTTCGTCATGGCCGTACTGGGCTGGGCGCAATTGAGCCGTGAAGTGCGCTCCAAGACCCTGTCGCTGGCCCGCATCGAATATGTCCGCGCCGCCATCGCCGTCGGCGCCACTGATAGCCGCATCATCACCCGGCACATCCTGCCCAACGTGCTCAGCCACATCATCGTGGCCGTGACGATGGCCATTCCGAGCGTGGTGCTGCTGGAAAGCTTCCTCGGCTTCCTCGGCTTCGCGGTGAAGCCGCCGCTGATCTCGTGGGGCCTGATGCTCCAGGATACCGGCACCTTCTCGGTAATCGGGTCCTATCCCTGGATCTTATCCCCCGTCGTGTTCGTGCTGATCACCGTTTTCGCCTTCAATGCGCTCGGTGACGGCCTGCGCGACGCCATCGACCCGTATTGAGGAGCAGGCAGATGACCGAACCCAGCTACACGCCCGTTTCCGATACGCGTCACGATCTCGGCAGCCACGGCCGCGAACTTATCCTCGATGCCCGCAATGTGGGTGTAGACTTCAAGGTCGAAGGCGGCACGGTGAACGCCGTGCGCGACGTCTCCTTCCAGCTCCACAAAGGCGAGACCATCGCCCTTGTGGGGGAAAGCGGCTCGGGTAAATCTGTGACCGCCCGCACGCTGATGAAACTACTGACCAAGCGGGCGACGATCCTGCCCAATACGCAGATCACATTGAGCGGTCAGGATATCGTCAAGATGAGCGACCGCGACATGCGGAAGCTGCGCGGCAACGATATTGCCATGATTTTCCAGGAGCCGATGAGCTCGCTGAACCCGGTCTATACGATCGGCCAGCAGATCTGCGAGATCATCCACCTGCACAACAGGATGAGCCGCAAGGAGGCGATGGATAAGGCCGAGGCGCTGCTGACTGAAGTGCAGATCCCTGAGCCGCGCGCTCGCCTCAACAACTATCCGCACCAGCTATCGGGCGGCCAGCGCCAGCGCGTGATGATCGCCATGGCGCTGGCCAACCGGCCGGATGTGCTGATCGCCGACGAACCGACCACCGCGCTCGATGTGACCGTGCAGGCTCAGATCCTCAACCTGATCAAGGACCTCAAGGACAAGTATGGCATGGCGGTGATCCTCATCACCCATGACCTGACCGTGGTCCGCCAGTTCAGCGAATATGTCTATGTGATGCAGAATGGCCGCGTGCAGGAGCACAACGCCACCGAGGCTTTGTTCGCCAATCCGACCCATGCCTATACCAAGCACCTGCTGGCCTCGGAGCCCAAGGGTACAGCGCTGCCGCTGGAAGACGGCGCCCACGAAACGGTGCTCGAAGGCAAGGAGGTGAAGGTCAGCTTCACCCTCAAGCGCGGCGGATTCTTCAAGCCGGATTTCTTCGAACTCAAGGCCGTCGACAATCTCGACATCAAGCTGATGCGTCACGAAACGCTGGGTATTGTTGGCGAATCCGGGTCCGGCAAGACCACGTTCGGGCAAGCACTGATCCGGCTGATCGGCAACCAGGGTGGTGAGATTTACTTCGACGGCGAGCGCATTGACAACAAGGATCGCCAGGCGATGCGGCCGCTGCGCAGCCGCATGCAGATCGTGTTCCAGGACCCGTTTGCCAGCCTCAATCCGCGCATGTCGATCCGCCAGATCATCGAGGAAGGGCTGATCGTCAACAATATCGGCGCCAACCGGACCGAACGGGGCGACCGTGTGCGCCAGGCTTTGCGCGATGCCGGCATGCCGGACGGCATCCTCAACCGCTTTCCGCACGAATTCTCGGGCGGCCAGCGCCAGCGCATCGCTATCGCCCGGGCCATTGCGCTCGAGCCGGAATTCATCCTGCTCGACGAACCAACTTCCGCTCTCGACCTGTCCGTTCAGGCCCAGATCATCGACCTGCTGCGCAAGCTGCAGGACGAAAAGGGCCTCTCCTACCTCTTCATCAGCCACGACCTCAAAGTCGTTCGGGCCCTCTGCCACCGCGTCATGGTGATGCAATATGGCAAGATCGTCGAACAGGGTCCGGTTGCCGACGTCCTCACCAACCCGCAAACCGAATACACGGCCCGCCTCGTTCGCGCCGCCTTCGAAATAGCCGCCTAGCTGGAGCATTCATTATGGCAAATCCCAAAATCACCTTTATCGGCGCCGGCTCGGCCGTGTTCATGAAGAACATTGTCGGCGACATCCTGCAGCGCCCCGCATTGGCGGGCGCCACCATCCGCCTGATGGATATCAACCCGACGCGCCTGGAAGAGAGCGAGATCATCGCCAAGAAACTGATCGCCACCCTCGGCGTTTCGGCTCAGGTGGAGACCTATTCCAATCAGCGCCAGTCGCTGGATGGCACCAACTTCGTTGTCGTCTGCTTCCAGATTGGCGGCTACGAGCCCTCGACCGTGGTCGATTTCGAAGTGCCCAAGAAGTACAATCTGCGCCAGACCATTGCCGACACGCTGGGCGTCGGCGGCATCATGCGCGGCCTCCGGACGGTGCCGCATTTGTGGAGCATCTGCGAAGACATGCTGCAGGTGGCGCCCGACGCGATCATGCTGCAATACGTCAACCCGATGGCCATCAACACTTGGGCCATTTCGGAAAAATACCCCACCATCAAGCAGGTCGGCCTCTGCCACTCGGTGCAGGGCACGGCGATGGAATTGGCCCACGACCTCGACATTCCCTACGAGGAAATCCGCTACAAGTCGGCCGGCATCAACCACATGGCCTTCTATCTCAAGTTCGAGCACCGCCAGCCCGATGGCTCGTATAAGGACCTCTACCCGGACCTGCACCGCGCCTATGCCGAAGGCCGCGCGCCAAAGCCGACCTGGAACCCGCGCTGCCCCAATAAGGTGCGCTACGAGATGATGACGCGCCTCGGCTATTTCGTGACCGAAAGCTCCGAGCACTTCGCCGAATACACGCCCTACTTCATCAAGGAAGGCCGCGAGGACATCATCGAGAAGTTCGGCATTCCGCTGGATGAGTACCCCAAGCGCTGCGTCGAGCAGATCGCCAAGTGGAAGAAGACCTCGGAAGACTACCGCAAGGCCGACCGCATCGAGGTCGCCCAGTCCAAGGAATACGCTTCATCCATCGTCAACTCGGTGTGGACCGGCGAGCCTTCGGTGATCTACGGCAATCTGCGCAACAATGGCGTCATCACCAACCTGCCCAACAATGCCGCGGTGGAAGTGGCCTGCCTCGTCGATGACAATGGCCTGCAGCCAACCTTTGTCGGTGACCTGCCGCCACAGCTGACCGCGCTGATCCGCACCAATATCAACGTGCAGGAACTAACCGTAGCAGCGCTGATGACCGAAAATCGCGAGCACATCTATCATGCTGCGATGATGGACCCCCACACCGCCGCCGAGCTGGATCTGGAGCAGATCTGGAACCTCGTCGACGACCTCACCGAAGCCCATGGCACCTGGCTGCCCGAATGGGCCCGCGGTTCCCGGAAGCAGCGCGTGGCGTAATTCGCGGCGCATATCCTCCCTCTGCTTCCAAAGGACGGCCCCGGTGCGAAAGCATCGGGGCCGTTTGGGCTTTGGGGAGACTATTCCCTTGATGGCCTTCGATGTTTCCACCTCCGCCGTCGCTTCCCGCGGACTTGATCCGCGGGTCTCTCGTCGCCTGTGCCGAGTTGAGAGTGACCCGCGGATCAAGTCCGCGGGAGGCGACCGTGGGTAGGATGGACAGAGGTGCTCACAACAATCCCTGCACAGTCTGCACCACCAGCAGGGTTGCAAACACCGCCAGCGCTACGGCGGTGATCCGCTCAACCCGCGACGACGTCAGCAGACCTGACGACGACCTGGCCGCGACCGCGCCCAACGTCATCCAACCCACAGCAGTCCCAACTACCAGCACTGTGAATATTGCCAGAAACGGCAGCCGCGCCACGAAGCCGACATGCGGAAAGATGGCAAAGGCAAAGACCAGCGCTTTCGGGTTGATCAGCGTGGTGGCGAAGACCCGGCCCAAGGTAATGCCGCGCTGGGCCAGATCGGCATGTCCGGCATTGACCCACAGCTTCCACGCCGACCAGACAAGGAAAGCCGCAGCGACGAACTTGGCGATAACAGGGACCAGCGGCTGGCTCGCCGCGGCGGCGCCGACCAGCTCGATCCACACAGTGATTGCAATGAAATAGCCGCCGAGTTCGCCCGCCAGCAGCGGCAGCGAACGGACCACGCCGCGTTGCGCCCCGGCCGCCGCCATAAGCGTATTTGTAGGCCCCGGCGTGGCCAGCAAAGCCAGCAGGGCAAGAACGAAAGGCAGCAGATCACTCATGAGATGGTGGTAGCAGAAAACGGGGCGGGCGCACCACTGCCCGCCCCAAATCGAGCTTTATTCGCAGCGGGTTAGTGATGCCCGCCAGTCATCTCGCGCAGCTCTTCCACCGAGCGGACGCGCTTGCGAGCGGCGCCTTCCCAGTCGCTGGTCTTGACGGTGGACTTGGCGATTCGTTCCTTGGCGGCAGGCACGGCGTCGGCATATTGCGGCAGCCACTGGGCTTGCGCCACGACCATCTCGTCGACCATGGCCCAGACCTCGTCGGGCGTGCAGATGGCGCCGACCAGCGGGTCATGCAGCACGGCGAGCTTGAGCGTATCGATGTTGCCGGTCATCGCCGCTTCCACCGAGAGACGCTGGACCGAAACGGATACCGAGCAGGTTGCCGCGCAGGCGGTCGGCAGGGTGATGCCTTCGACCATGTTGATGCCGAAGCGATCGACAAAGCCGGGGCTTTCGATGATGGCGTCGTCCGGCAGATTGGTGATGATGCCGTTGTTGCGGCGGTTGAAATGGCCGCGATAGGTGCGCCCGGTTTCCATGGCCTCGATGATGTAGCTGGCATGCTCACTGGTCCGCTTGTGTTCGCTGAGCGGCTTGTTGGCCTGCTCCTTGAACATTGGGAAGTCGGTCTCGAACCAGTTGCGGCGCTCGGTCGAATGGCGCAGGTAACCGCCGGTTTCGCCGTGGATCCAGTCGCTCATGTCGATCCAGCGATTGATCTCGTTTGGACGCTTGCGATACCAGGGCAGGTACTCGCTGAGATGGCCGTTGGACTCGGTGGAGTAGACCCCGAAGCGCTTGAGAACGTCGATGCGGACCTTTTCCTGCTTGGAATAGACCGGGTGCTTCTCGAAGCCATCAAGCAGCTCGTCGGCTTCGATCTTGCGGCCCTTGGCGCGAATGTCGATGTACCAGGTCTGGTGGTTGATGCCCGAGCAGACATAGTCGAGCTCGCTATCGGCAACGCCGAGAACCTGGGCGATCTGATGGGCGCCATGCTGCACGCCATGGCAGAGGCCGACCACGTTGACGCCGCCATATTGCTCGGCCGCCCAGGTATTCATGGCCATGGGGTTGGCATAGTTGAGGAACAGCGCGCCGGGCTCGGCTACTTCCCTGATATCCTTGCAGAAATCGAGAATGACCGGAATGTTACGCTGCCCGTAGAGAATGCCGCCGGCGCAGATGGTGTCGCCCACGCATTGATCGACGCCATACTTGAGCGGGATGCGAATGTCGGTGGCAAAGGCCTCGAGCCCGCCGACGCGAACGCAGCTCATGACGTAGCGCGCGCCAGTGATGGCCGCGCGGCGGTCAGTGGTTGCCGTGACCTTGGCCGGCAGTTTGTTGACCGAGACGATGGTCTCGATGATCTGCTTGGCCATGTCGAGATTGGCCGGATTGATGTCGGTCAGCGCGAACTCGCAATCAACGAATTCCGGCACCTTGAGCAGGTCGGAAATGAGGGTCTTGGTGAAGCCGATCGACCCGGCGCCGATGACCGTGACCTTGAATGACATGATGGTCCTCCAGAAGCAGCAGGTGCTGCAAGCATGCTGGTTTATTGCTTAGCCTTTTGCCGGCGAAAGCTGCTACAGAAAGCTTGTGCGTTTCAGGGTAATTTTGTGCTCTCTCAGCTCCTCGACTACGGCCACAAGGTCCGCGTGCTGACACTGCCCAAGAGCAGTGTGCCTCTCCATTGCATGGCGATCAGCGCCGGCTACGAGCAGCGTCTCAACGAAGTCTACACCTGGGACGGGCTGCAGCGCGGCACGGCGCCATTTTTGGTGATCCAGCACACGCTGGTCGGCGAGGGGCGGCTCGATTTTGCCGGCACACAGTATCGGCTGACGCCGGGCCAGACCATGGTGCTGAGCCTGCCGCACGCGCACCGCTACTGGCTGGAGCGCGGGCAGCGTTGGGAATATTTCTGGACGGTGCTGAATGGGCGCGAGGCGCTACGATTGGCGCGCGAGATCATCGATGCGGCAGGCCCGGTGGTAACCCTCCCGCAAGCGGTGATCGATCGCATGGCGGCGGCATGTCTGACGCTGATCGACCGGCCGGACATTACGCCCGGAGAGGCGTCGAGTGCTGCCTATGCCAACATGGCGGCGCTGCATGATGGCGTGTTCGGCGCCGATATGGTGCCGGGGCAGGCCCTGCCGCCCGCGATTGCCCGGGTGGTGGCCCATATCGATGCCAATCTCACCGGCTCACTGCAGGTGGATCGCCTGGCGGCGGTCGCCGAAATGAGCCGTGCGCATTTCGTTCGTCAATTCGGCGCAGCCACGGGGATTGCGCCGTCGGATTTCGTGCTGGAGCGGCGCATCGAGCGGATCGAGCGCCTGCTCTTGGCGACCGACATGAGCGTCGTCGCCATCGCCGCGGCGACCGGCTTTGCCGATGCCAACTACCTGGCCAAGGCGTTTCGCCGCAAACGCGGCATGGCTCCGCTGGACTATCGGAAGAGCGGGCGGTTGGCGACAGGGACTTAGTGTGCGGGTTCCTTTCTCACCCACACACCGTCGATTCCCGCGGACTTGATCCGCGGGTCTCTCGTCCCTTTTGCCGCGTTGAGAGTGACCGCGGATCAAGTCCGCTGGAGGCGACTGTGGGTGTGCTAGATCTCAGAGGATCACCATCAAGCTCGCCAAATCCGGGTTGCCAACAGGGCCCAAAAAGCGCAAAACCCTTGCTTGACGTATAGGGCAAGCAAATGACCAATCCTGTCACCAAGGACCGGCGCCATTTCGAGGATCTGGCGGTCGGCGAAGTCATCGATCTCGGCCGGACCACGGTCAGCCGCGAGATGATCATCACCTTTGCTCGCGAGTTCGACCCCTTCCCCTTCCATCTCGACGAGGCAGCAGCCAAAGCCAGTCTTTTGGGCGGCTTGGCCTCCAGCGGCTGGCAGACCGGGGCGCTGAGCCTGCGCATGCTGGTGGACAGCTTCCTCAGCAAACTCGCCTCGGCCGGTGGATTGGGCTTTTCCGATCTCAAGTGGAAGAACCCCGTCATGGTGGGCGACACCATTGGCGGCACGGTGACGATCGCCGAACTGCGACGCTCGGGCAGCCACCCGCAATGGGGCATCATGACCCTCGACTTCGACGTGCGGAACCAGAAGCAGCAGCCGGTGCTGACCATGCGGCTGTCTAACCTCATCGAGACCAGGAGCGCCGCATGACCCGCTGGTTCGAGGATATCGTCATCGACGAAGTGTTCGATCTGGGCAACCACACCTTTGGCGAGGCAGAAATCATCCGCTTCGGCACGCTCTACGATCCGCAGTATTTTCACGTCGATCCGGAAGCAGCCAAGCACAGCCACTTCGGCGGTCTAGTCGCCAGCGGCTGGCACACGGTCAGCGTCGGTCATCGCAAGATGGTGGACGCGCTGTTTGCCGAGGAAGAGCGCCTGCGTGGCCTGGGCCGGGAGCCCGGCGTCTCCGGTCCGTCGCCCGGCGTCAATTCGATGGATTTCAAGGTGCCGGTGCGCCCCGGCGACACCGTGCATTACGAGCTGGTCGTGACCAGCAAGCGCGCCTCCAACTCGATTCCCGGCTGGGGTCTGCTGTTCAACAAGCTCACCGCCGTCAACCAGCATGGCGACCTCGTCTACGAGGCTGATCTCGTCGGCTTCTCCAAGCTGCGCGACTACAGGATGCCGCTCAAGCTCAGAGTGTTGCTTGCCCTCACCAAAGTGCCGGTTATCGGCCCCTTGCTGCAGCGCGCCTCTTGAAAGCGTATCGGCACCCCGGCACTCTCTGTGCCATGCGCCGAATCGCCCTCATCGCCAGTCTTCTTGCCCTCTCCGCCACCCCGACTTTCGCCCAGAATTTCGAGGGCAACTGGGGTTGTCGCGACGCGACCGCCAGCAAGGCCGGCATTCTCACCATCTATGGCAGCGTCTATGGCTTTGCCTCGACCACGCCGGGCGATGCGTCGTCGGGAACCGGCACTATCACCGGCTACCAGGATGGCGTCGGCTTCAACGACGGTGGCCTCAAGGCTACGCGGGCCATCCAGGCTGGGCGGATAGTACCCGATCCGAATTACGGCGTGGCCATCCAGCTCGAGACGTCGGACGCCATTGTGATGCTCTGCACGCCGCGCTGAGCAGCTAGCTCATCCCTCACAGGGCCAGCGTTAATTCGGACGCCCTCGCATATATCCACGGTGTCATCCAGGCGAAGGCCGGGATCCATGTCCGCATGGCGCCCAGGACGCTGAGTTTGCGGTGGCCGCCCGACATGAATTCCGGCCTTCGCCGGAATGACATAGTGGTTGGATCACAGGTCCAGGGCAGGCACTCTCCCCGGAAGCAGCCGTCACAAAAAAGCGACATTCGGTCACTCCCCGCTTGAACTTTCCAGCCAATCAGGCATTTTGCATGTGCGGCGCCGGGCCCCTCTGGCGAGGACGACTTATGTCCTCGTGATGTCGGAGCTGCTCCAAACTTCATGGAGAAAGGTCCGGCGATGGAATCGCTTCTTGCCGCCCTTATGGGCGATTTTCTCGGTACTCCCGTCTATTTTTGGGTCGCGTTCATCGCGCTCGTCATCGGCTTGCTGGTGTTCGACCTTGGCATTTTGCACAAGGACGAACACGAAATCGGGGCTCGCGAGAGCCTGACGCTCTACGGCTTCTACGTGTTGATCGCGATCGCCTTTGGCGGCTGGGTCTGGTGGCAGCGCGGCTCGGAAGCCGGGCTCGAATTCTTCACCGGCTACCTGATCGAACAATCGCTGGCGATGGACAACATGTTCGTCATCGCCACGATCTTTGGCTTCCTCGCCATCCCCCGCATCTATCAGCACCGCGTGCTGTTCTGGGGCATTCTGGGCGTCATCGCCTTCCGCGCCATCCTGATCGGCCTCGGCGCGGCGCTGGTCTACCAGTTCAACTGGATCCTGTTCGGCTTCGGCGCCTTCCTGGTGTTCACCGGCTTCCGCATGTTCCGCCATCAGGACGAAACCCCTGACATCGAGCACAATCCGGTCTTCCAGTTCCTCACCAAGCGCTTCCGTGTCACCAAGGAGCTGCATGGCCGCAACTTCACGGTCAAGCAAGCCGACCCCAAGACCGGCAAGCTGGTGACCTGGCTGACGCCGCTGGCCGTGGCGCTGATCATGGTTGAAGTCGTCGACCTGATCTTTGCGGTCGACTCGGTGCCGGCCGTGTTCGCCGTGACGCAGGATACCTTCATCGTCTACACCTCGAACATCTTCGCCATTCTCGGCCTCCGGGCGCTCTATTTCGCCCTCGCCGCCGCGATGAACCGCTTCCGCTATCTACAGACGTCGCTCGCGATCATCCTGGTGCTGGTTGGCATCAAGATCTTCCTCGTGCCGCTGCACATCCACATCGACACGCTGCTGTCGCTGCTGGTGACGATCTCGATCCTGGCCGGTGGCGTGATCTTCTCGCTGTACAAGACGCGCAACGAGCCCGATATCGGGGCCGAACAGGCCCCGAAAACAGGGCAACTAGAACCCTGACGGGAGGAGATTGCGGGCCGGCGCTTGACGCCGGCCCGTTGATTTTTTAGGTTCTGCCCGTTTCCAAGATGAGGTCCTGCACCGAAATGAACTGAGAACTTGCCCCGGACGCCCGAGAATCCGCCGTTCCGCGCCTGCGCGTGACCGGAAGATTGTGGATGCCGTTCAGAGCGAGATCAGATTCAGGTGCGCGTCTGCCCGACCAATGGGCAACCCGGCTCATCCTCTCCCCCTAGCGGCATCCCGGCATCCGACCAAAACCACGCTTCATCGCGCGGCGCTTTGCGTTGCGCCCGGTTTTACAACCCTGCCGCCCGCGTTGAGAACGCCGGCAGGGATGACGGAAGGCTTTGCTATGCCAAAGAACATGTTCCAACGCCCACAACAGGTCACCCACTCGCATAATGTACCGCGCCACGGCGCGCCCATTCCGATGCGAAAGGTCGAAGCGCGCAAGATTGCCCAGCCCAAGCAGGAGCCGACCATGTCCCTGCCGGAACTGGAGGCCCTGCTCAAATCGGCCCGTAACTGACCAGTTGGCCCGGCGCTTCGGCGCCGGGTCAACGACGGCCGGTTACGGAACCGGCCTGTCGCACAACAGGCCCTCGACCAGTTGGCGGTAAGCGGCTGACGCGCGTTGCGAGGCGGCCTGCGGGTCGTCGGTAGTTGCGATCCATTGGGCGGCATAGCTGGACGCGCCGGTCACCAGGCGGGCCGTGGCCTCGAAGTCGATGTCGGCGCGGATTTCTCCTGCCGCCACGAGGCCTTCGAGGCTCCTGGTCATGGCGGTGATACAGCCGCTGGCGGTTGGCCAGGCCGCGGGGTCACCGAGCACGGCCGGACCGTCGCGCAGCACGATGCGCCGTATTTCCGGCTCCAGCGCCATCTCGATATAGCCGATCCCCTCCTGGACAAAGCTTTCCCACAGCGTCGGCGCCTTGGCGGCGCGCACCTTGAGGCGCTCGGTCATCTCAGCATCGATCTGGCCGATCACGGCCTCGAGCAACCCCTTCTTGTCACCGAAATGGTGATAGAGCGCGCCGCGCGTCAGCCCGGCTTCCGCGGTGAAATCGTCCATCGAGGCTTCGGCATAGCCCACCGTTGCAAAAGCCCTTCGCCCCGCGGCAATCAGCTTGGCACGGGTTTCGGCGATCATTTCGCTGCGGGGTCTATGGGCCATCGGGAACCATCCTGAAATTTTTCACATACGTCACGCATGCCAATTGACATACGAAACGTATGTGATTACCTGAGTTGGCATACGCCACGTATGTAATCCATTTAAGTGGCGCATGATCCAATGTCTAGGAGGCTATCATGCCCAATCCATACCAACAGATATTCCGGGCTCCGGGAGCCAAGGGATTCGCCGCCGCCGGCTTCTTTGCGCGCATGCCTATCGCCATGGCCCCGATCGGCATCGTCGCCATGCTGTCGCAGACGCATGGCGAGTACTGGCTCGCCGGCGCCGTATCGGCAACGTTTGCACTGACCAATGCGCTCGTGGCGCCGCAAATCTCCCGCATCGTCGACCGACAGGGCCAGGCGCGAGTGCTGCTGCCGACCGTCATTATCTCGATTGTGGCATTCACCGTGCTGATCGCCGCCGCCAACCAGGATTGGCCGGCCTGGATGCTGTTCGCATCTGCCATCGCCGCAGCGATGATGCCGAGCTTTCCCGCCATGCTGCGCGCACGCTGGGGCGAGCTGTTCCGCGACCGGCCCGAGCTCAACACCGCATTCGCCTTCGAATCGTCGGCCGATGAACTGGTCTATGTCGCCGGCGCGTCGCTATCGGTGGGACTGAGCGTGGCACTGTTCCCCGAAGCCGGACTGGTGGTCAGCACTGCGCTGCTGGCAGTGGGCGGCCTCGCCTTCATCGCCCAGCGCAAGACCGAGCCGCGCGTGCGGACCGGCAGCGAAATCTCGACCCAGTCCGCCTTCTGGCTGCGGCCGGTGCAGATCATCACGCTGGCTTTGGTGTTCATCGGCGCCATCTTCGCTACCGCCGAGGTGAGCGCGGTTGCCATCACCGAAGAACTGGGACAACCGGAAGCCGCGAGCCTCGTCATTGGCGTCTATGCCGTGGGCTCGTTCGTCGTGGGCCTGGTGGTCGGCGCACTGAACCTGCAATTCCCGCTGCAGCGGCAGTTGGCCGTTGCTGTCAGCTTCATCGCCGTGACCACGGTGCCGCTGCTGCTGGTGGATACTGTGCCGCTTCTGGCCGTGGCTGTGTTCGTCAGTGGCGTCGCCATCTCGCCAACCTTCATCACCGCCTTCGGGCTGATCGAACGGCTGGTGCCGCAATCCATGCTGACCGAGGGCATCACCTGGGTGATGACAGGCATCGGTATCGGCATGGCGTTCGGCTCGTTCGCGGCCGGCTGGGTAGTGGATACCTATGGCGCGGCCAACGGCTTCTGGGTGTCGGTCATCGCGGGGGTGCTAGCCCTGCTCACCGTGCTGCTCGGCCAGAAGGTGCTGGGCGGCGGCCGCGTGGCCGAAATGGTCACCCAGCCCGCCGAGTAGCGCGGGTCACTTGGCAGTCCGGCCACGCGGCTGAGAGTACAGCCTCAAGTTGTGGCAAGACTGGGCGTCGCCTTATGCAGGCGGTGCCCAGTCTTGCCGCAATTGCGGTCTAGCCAGATTGTTAACGACAAGAAGGAGACGACCATGGGGAAGATCCACGAGATCGTATTCGACTGCGGCAAGCCCTCGAGCCTCGCTGCTTTCTGGGTTGGCCTGCTCGATGGTTATGCCATCCGTGCCTATGACCAGGCTGAGATCGCACGCTTGGCGGCGCTGGGCCTGACGCCCGAAACCGACCCGACCGTGATGGTGGACGGCCCGGGCCCATCCATCTGCTTCCAGAACGTGGAAGGCCGGCGCTACGACAATAATCGCGTCCATTTCGACATCGAGGTCGGCGACCGGGCCGGCGAAGTCGAACGGCTGAAAGAAGCCGGCGCTGAGACGGTCCGCGTTCTGCCCACTTATACTGTCATGCGCGATCCCGAAGGCAACCAGTTCTGCCTCGTGGATCGTCGTGAAGCCATCGCGGCCTGAAACTCCGTACAGAGCACGCCGACGCTGCTGACAATGCCTGTCAGGACGGGCACGATAGGGCTTGGAAACGACCAACTCGGAGCCAACAATGACCCTCGTCGCCTCCTGCCATTGCGGCGCCACCAAAATCGAACTGCCCGACACTCCGGCTTTTGCCAAGGAGTGCAATTGCAGCTATTGCGCCCGCACCGGCGCAGTCTGGGGCTATTACCAGCCTGGCGCCATGAAGTTTATCGCCAATGACGGCGAGAAGACCTATTCGGCCAGCGACGGCATGAACCAGCACCATTTCTGCGGCAATTGCGGCATGCAAACCTGGGGCGATTCCCCGGACTGGGCTTCGATCTACAACAATGACGGCACGCCCAAGGATGGGTTCACACCCGGCAGCATGCCCACCGAACGCACCTATGCGGTCAACCTGCGGCTGATCGACGACCTCGATTGGTCGTCGCTCGCAATCGAGAAGGTGGATGGGCGGAGTAGCTGGTAGGACGCGTCGTACGTCACACAGACCCTTCCCATGCACAATCGCTTCCCTCGGGCTTGACCCGAGGGCCTGTCGCCGCTTGTGCCGTGTTGAGAATGGCCCTCGGGTCAAGCCCGAGGGAAGCGCCGATGGGTGGGGGACATTGGGACCACCGCCGCAACGGCTAATGCCCCTCGAAGGCGATCAGCGCTGTCACCTCGACACCTTCCGCCTTGAGTTTGGCGGCCCCGCCCAAATCGGGCAGGTCGATGACGAAGGCCGCCTTGGTCACCGTGGCGCCGGTGCGGCGCAACAGGCCGACGGCGGCGATGGCAGTACCGCCCGTGGCGATCAGGTCGTCGACCAATAGCACGGTATCGCCGCTATCCAGCACGTCGGCATGTATCTCGATCGTGTCGACGCCGTATTCGAGCGCATAGTTCTGCCCGATGGTCTCGCCGGGCAGCTTGCCCTTCTTGCGGATCGGGATGAAACCCACTCCCAGCGCGATGGCCACGCCGGCGCCGAAGATGAAGCCGCGCGCCTCGATGCCGGCGACATGGGTAACGCCCTGCCCCCGACACGACTGCGCGATGCGCTCTATGCTTTCCTTGAACCCCTCGGGGTGCTCGATCAGGGTAGTGATGTCACGAAACAGGATACCCTTCTTGGGATAGTCCGGAATCGTGCGCACGAGGGCTTTGAGGTCGAGCGGCATGGCAAACCTGGTTGGTCGACGGGATCAGGGAATACGCCGGCCAACCAGATGCCGGGCGATCACGCCCGCATTGTAGGCAGCCGAGCGGGTGACGTTGATCGCAGTCTCACGCGCCTTGGGATTGTTCGCCACGGCGCGCACGCCGGCCCGTACCACAGGATGGCGGCTCAGGGTGATGGCAGCGCCGACCACGGTCACGGCAATGCGGATGGCGGACATGTCGGCTCCCTCGGCGCACCTGATTTGCGTATCGCCTCATATTGCGGTCCCCGCCGCGAATGGCAAGAGGTTGAAGCGCGCGTGATGGCACAAACGAAAAAGGGCTCCCGAGGGAGCCCTTGATTGATCGAGTTTGGTGGAGCGTCTGGGCCCTGCGAGCTTAGCTCTTCGGGCCTGACCATTTAAAATCGCCCCATCGGGGCGATTTTGCCGCGCAGCGGCCGATGATCAGTGCTCGATGCCCTGCCAGATGCGGCGCTTGGTGGCCCACATCAGGCCGGCAAACACCACCAGGAACAGCAGGACCTTGAAGCCGGTTTCCTTGCGGGAAACCAGGCCCGGCTCGGCCATCCACATCATGAAGGCGGAAACGTCGGTCGAGTACTGCTGCACAGTCTCAGGAACAGCTTCCTGACCCTCGGCGACAGTGTAAGTCACCTGACCGTCCTGCAGCGGCGGGGCCATGCTGATGGCGTGGCCTGGGAAGAAGTCGTTGTAGTACTTGCCTTCGGGCAGCTCGAACGGCGTGCCGTCGGCATTATGCGGCGCCGACTCCGGCACTTCCTCATGGTAGCCGTTCAGCAGCGCATGGATGTAATCCGGGCCGCCTTCCGAATAGCCGGTGAAGTAGTTGGCGATCCACCACAGGCCGCTTTCCTTGATGCCACGGGCCTTGGCCAGCACCGAGAAGTCAGGCGGAAGGGCCCCGCCATTGGCGTCCTTGGCATCCTGCTCCGTCGCGAAGGGCGACGGCCAGCGATCGGCCGCTACGCCGGGACGAACGCCGCCATCGGCGTTGATGTCAGCGATCTCATATTCAGCGGCCAGTGCCTTGACCTGCTCTTCGGAGAAGCCGGGGCCGCCCTCTTCCGACAGATTGCGGAAGGCGATGAGGCGCGCGCTATGGCAGCTCGAGCAGACTTCGCGGAAAATCTGGAACCCGCGCTGAAGCTGGTTCTGATCGTAGGTGCCGAAGATGCCGGCAAACGACCAGCTTTGCTTCTCGACGGCAGGGCCCGTGCTTTCGGCCGCCTGGGCAGCCGGCATACCGGCAAGCCCGGTGACCAGCGCCAGAGCGACAAGGATAGTCTTGGTATTGAACATGGTTCCTATCCCTTCCGTCACGCGTGCGCTTTGCCGAGAACGCTCTCGGAAATGCTGGTCGGCAGCGGCTTGGGCGTCTCGATCCGACCCAGCACCGGCAGAATGACGATGAAGTGCAGGAAGTAGTAGGCCGTACAAATCTTGGACAGGATCACATAAATCCCTTCCGCCGGCTGCGCACCGAGATAGGTCAGGCCAATGAAGTTGATCACGAACAGCCAGTAGAACCACTTGAACATCGGGCGGAAGTTGCCCGAACGCACCTTGGATGTATCCAGCCACGGCAAGAGGAACAAGATCAGGATCGAGCCGCCGAAGAAGATGACGCCCAGCAGACCCGAGTTGATGAACAGCAGGTTGAAGTCGATGGCGCGCAGGATCGCGTAGAAGGGCAGGAAGTACCATTCGGGCACGATATGCGCCGGCGTCACCTGGCTATTGTACTGAACGTAGTTATCCGGGTGGCCCAGGATATCGGGTGCGAAGAAGATGAACCACGCGAACGGAATCATGAACAGCACCATGCCGAACGCGTCCTTCATCGTGTAGTACGGATGGAAGGGCAACGTATCGCGGCTGTCCTTGACGTCGACGCCGGTCGGGTTGTTGTTGCCGGGCACGTGCAGGGCCCAGATGTGCAGCGCCACCACGGCCGCGATCACGAAGGGCAGCAGGTAGTGCAGCGAGAAGAAGCGGTTGAGCGTGGGGTTATCCACGGTGAAACCACCACGCAGCAATTCCAGCAGCGGCGTACCGATGATCGGAATGAAGCTGAAGATATTGGTGATCACCTGCGCGGCCCAGCCAGACATCTGGCCCCAGGGCAGCACGTAGCCCATGAAGGCGGTCGCCATCATTAGCAGGAAGATCAGCACGCCCAGGATCCACAGGATCTCGCGCGGCGCCTTGTAGGAGCCGAAATACATGCCGCGGAAAATGTGGATATAGACGGCGGCAAAGAACATCGAGGCGCCCACGGCGTGGGTTGCTTGGATGATGCGGCCACCATTGACGTTGCGGCGGATATGCTCGACCGAGTCGAAAGCCAGCGCCACATTGGGCGTATAGTGCATCGCCAGGATGATGCCGGTGACGATCTGCACCGCAAGGCACATCACCAGGATGGCGCCGAAAGTCCACCAATAGTTGAGGTTCTTCGGGGTGGGGAAGTCCATCAGGTGCTCTTTGGAGAACCGGATGATCGGCAGGCGTTCATCGAGCCACTTCTCGATGCCGGTGCCGGGCGTGTAAGTCGAATGTTCTGACATCGGAAAAGCCCCCACTAACCGATCTTGATCAGCGTATCGCTGACGAATTCATACGGCGGAATGATCAGGTTGGTCGGCGCAGGGCCCTTGCGGATACGGCCGGCCGTATCGAATTGCGAACCGTGGCACGGGCAGGACCAGCCATCGAACTCACCCGCTTCGCCGATCGGAATGCAGCCCAGATGGGTGCAGTTAGCGAGCATGACCAGCCACTGCTCGTGGCCTTCCTTGGTGCGGGATTCGTCGGTCGCCGGATCCTTGAGCTCGCTGAGAGGCACAGCCTTGGCTTCAGCGATCTCGTCGGCGGTGCGGTAGCGCACAAAGACCGGCAGGCCGCGCCACATGATGGTCACCGACTGCCCTTCTTCGATGCCGTCGAGGCCGAATTCGATGCTGGCGAGGGCCAGCGTCGAAGCATCGGGATTGAGCTGGTTGATCAGCGGCCAGACCGTGGCGGCGGCGCCGACAGCGGCGACTGCTCCGGTCGCGACAAACAAGAAATCCCGCCGGTTTTTTGGATCTTTATGGTTATCGGCCAAGGCCCGTATCCCCGTACAATGCACATCCAACGCGGCCGGCAGTGGCAAACCATTTCACGCATAAGCGGAATCGGCAGCCGACCACCCTCAAGCGGCCCGTCAGTTGGGGTTCTTTTTGCACTGTCCCAAGCGCTTGTCCAGTGATCCGCACGGTGACATCAAACAACTGCGACACTATACCCGGCTCAGCCGCGCAAATGCGGCCTGCCACCCGCAAAAGCCCGTTGGAAAACCATGCCGGTCGATCTCGCCCTCTACCAACCCGACATCGCCAACAATACCGGCACCCTGATCCGGCTGAGCGCGTGCCTGGGCACCACGATCCACATCATCCACCCCACCGGCTTCGCCTTCTCGGCCAAATCCCTGGCGCGGGCCGGCCTCGACTATGTGGATCATGCCAGCGTGCGCGAGCACGTGAGCTGGAGCCAGTTCGATGCCTGGAGACGATCCGAACAACGCCGGCTGGTGCTGCTGACCACTAAAGCAGAAACCTCGGCCTATGCCACCGCCTATGGGCCAAACGACATATTGATGGTTGGCCGCGAAAGCGCTGGAGTACCTGACGCGGTTGCCGAAGCGGCGGACCTGCGCATCCGCATTCCAATGCGGGACGGCTTGCGCTCGATCAATGTGGCGCTGGCGGCAACGCTCATCCTGGGCGAGGCAAAAAGGCAGACCGACGGATTTGCCGGTCTGCTGTAGGGCCTCACTGGGCCAGGAAGGCGTTGGCGCAGTCCGTCGCAGACTTCGTGGCCTTCAGGGTGGTCAGCATCTCCCTGAACATCACCACCACCTCCAGCACCTAACTATATGGCTATGCTCAAGCGTTGATATTATCGGGCGGGAAATCCGTTTGCGCTGGATCAACGCACAACCTGCCGTCGTGGCTATGTTGACGGGAGAAAAACCCGGACCGAAGGGTTTACAGGGCTCACATGACGGTTCATTTCACTGACACCATGACACTTCCAGACGATATCGCGGCCAAACAGGCCACAGCCCAGGCCTGGTTTCGCGCGCTGCGCGACCGCATCTGCGCTGCATTCGAAGCCATTGAAGCCGCAGTTGAGGGGCCAAACGCCCACATGCCGCCCGGCAGGTTCGAGCGCACGCCTTGGGATCGCGCGACAGGCGGTGGCGGCGAAATGGGCATGCTGCACGGCCGGGTGTTCGAGAAAGCGGGCGTCCATATCTCGACCGTGCATGGCGAGTTCTCTGCCGATTTTGCCAAGCAGATGCCGGGTACCGAGGAGGGGGCAAGCTTCTGGAGTTCGGGAATCTCGCTCATCGTGCACCCTTGGAACCCGCATGTTCCAGCGGTGCATATGAACACGCGCATGATCGTCACCGGCAAGCAATGGTTCGGCGGCGGCGCGGACCTGACACCGGTACTGGATCGGCGCCGCACCCAGGACGATGCGGACACCGTGGATTTCCACGCAGCTATGCGCGCGGCCTGCGAAAACCGGCCCGGTGTCGACTATCAGCGCTATAAGGAATGGTGCGACGAGTACTTCTTCCTGGCGCATCGCAACGAGCATCGCGGCATTGGCGGCATCTTCTACGACCATCACAATTCAGGCGATTGGGACGCCGATTTTGCCTTCACTCAAGCCGTGGGCGAAGCCTTCCTCGGGATTTATCCCGAGCTGGTGCGGCGCAATTTCGAGACGCCGTGGACAGAGGCCGATCGGCACGAGCAATTGGTGCGGCGCGGGCGCTATGTCGAGTTCAACCTGCTCTATGATCGAGGCACGACATTCGGTCTCAAGACCGGCGGCAACGTGAACTCGATCCTGTCGTCGATGCCGCCGGAAGTGCGCTGGCCCTGACATGACCCTCACCGCCGTCGAGATCATCGGCTATCGCTCGATCCGCAAGATCCGGTTTCCGGTGCGGCAATTGACGGTGCTGGTCGGCGGCAATGGCGTGGGCAAGACCAACCTCTACCGCTCGCTTGAACTGTTGCAGGCGGCCGCTCGCGGCACACTGGCCGACGAGATCGCTCGTGAGGGCGGCCTCGGCTCGATCTTCTGGGCCGGCGGTAAGAATCTCAGCCCTGACGGCGACTTCGATCCGATGTACCGCACCGATGGCTATCGCAAGGGCGAGGGCCACAGCCTGCGGCTGGCGGCGAGCTTTGCCGATCTCGGTGACGGCAGCTTCGACCCCACCTACCGGCTGGAAGTGGGCTTTGCCAGCAAGGAGGCCGTGGCCGCCTTTCCCAACGAAGCCCAGATCAAGACCGAAAGCCTCGACTGGCAGCAGCGCGGCAGAACGGTGAGCCTGATGGACCGCAAGGGCGGCATGGCCTGGGCCCGCGATGCCGAAGGCCGGCGCGAAGTGGCCAATGATGACATGCTGGCCAGCGAAACGGCCCTGGCGGCGCTGTCGGGCCGATCGGAAATCGCCTTGGTGCGCGATTCTCTGATCGCCTGGCGCTTCTTCCACGGCTTCCGCACCGATGCCGAATCGCCCCTGCGCCGGCCATCGCGCGCGGTGACTTCGCCCTCACTGGCCTCCGACGGCAGCAATCTGGGCGCCGTGCTGGCGACCCTGCACCATATCCGCGGCGACCGGATCGACCTCGACCGGGCCATCGAGGACGCTTTTCCCGGCGCGGAGCTGGTTATTCCCGAGGTCGGGGAATTCGCCAGCTTCGGCATGCGCTATACCGAAATGCCCAAGCGGGTGTTTCAGCCGCACGAACTGTCCGACGGGACGCTGCAAT
This sequence comes from Devosia lacusdianchii, assembly GCF_022429625.1. Classification (NCBI taxonomy): domain Bacteria; kingdom Pseudomonadati; phylum Pseudomonadota; class Alphaproteobacteria; order Hyphomicrobiales; family Devosiaceae; genus Devosia; species Devosia lacusdianchii. The sequence goes on from NZ_CP092483.1 coordinate 3,058,903, forward strand.
TCCTCGCTTTGGCAGGCGCCCTGCTCTCCTATCGCCTGCCGCCCTTCATTGCCCTCAACGAGCCCGAAAACAGCCTCCATCCCAGCCTGCTGCCCATGCTGGCGCGGCTGATCGTCAAGGCCGCCGAGCGCAGCCAGGTCTGGGTGGTCACCCATGCCCGCGAGCTGGCCGACGCCATAGCGGCAGAAAGCGGCACGCTGCCGCGCGAAGTCACCCGCGACGACAACGGGACCTGGCTGGAAGGCCTGAACCAGATCGGCGAGTTCGCCGACGAGTGAAGCGGTTACATCAGCTTCAGCGCAAGCTTGCCCACATAGTGGCTGGCGAGTGCCCGATGCGCTGCTGTGACCTGGTCGAGTGCGAAGCTCTGGGCGACATGGGGCGCGAACGGGCCGGACTCGATCAGCTTATTGAGCCTTTCGATTGATGGCGCACCACGATCACCATTGTACATGACGAGCTTGACACCCGATGGCGCGATCGGTTCAGGCATCACGCCATAGGGCGTGGCCGCTTGCGCGCCGACGCGCAGGGCCCGCAGCGCCGCGTTCGCCGCGTCGCTGCCGACCGTCAGCAGTGCTGCGTCGAGGCCATCCGGTGCAAAAGCGCGCGCTGCGGCCATCACATCGTCCTTCCGTCCATTGACCACCGCGTCGGCACCCAGCCTTTGCGCCAGCGCCACGCCGTCATCGCCGGAAGCCACGGCGAAGACCCGCAGGCCGCGCAGCTTGGCAAGCTGAAGGGCCATGTGCCCGATGCCTCCGCTGGCGCCAAAGATCATCAGCGTTTCGCTGGCCTTAAGGTCGAGAACGTCGAGGCCGCTGAGGCCGGTCAGGGCATCCCAGGCCATGACACCGGCCTGCTCCGTGCTGAGCTTTTCGGGGATCAAGGAGACATGCTCGGCAGCCACAGCGGCGTACTCGGCGTACAATCCGCCGCGCGGCAGCGGCATCGAGGCGGCGTAGACGCGATCGCCCTGCGTGAACCGCGTGACGCTCCCGCCCGTTGCGGCAATCGTGCCGGCCCCGTCCCAGCCCAGCACATAGGGAAATGTCGAGGGCATTCCGAAGGCGCCATCGTAGTGGCCCTCGCGTTCGGTCGCGTCCCACGAGCCCACGCCGGCCCATTCGACGCGGACCAACACGTCATTCGGCCCGATCTCTGGCACCGGGATATCGCGCAGGTCAAGGGCATCAATGCCCCCGAACCGGTCCAGAACAGCCGCCCGCATTGTATTGCCCGCCATACTCGCCTCCAAAACTACTGTTAGTAACTTACTTATCGTAAGTATTTGTGGATAGCCCGGCTGTCAAGGGCTCTGGCGACAATCGGAACCCCTGCCGAACCGAGGCGTTGTGCCTTGGCACATCATGGATGGGAGATGAGAGATGAAGCGCTTTGAATCCGGCTCGCTGATCCCCGGTTCCACTTGGCATGCCGAGGCGGAAAGCGAGGCTGAGGTGGTTCGCCGTGCGGTCGAAAATCTTCGAACGATGCATGGCGAAACCGAGATACGCCCGGAAATGGTCGAGCGTATCAAGGAGCGTATCGTCGACACTGGCGATACGGGTAAGAAGAAGCAGAAGAAGGCGACCAAGCACTAGCGCTCGAGCAGCGCCAGCAACTCGCCTTTGCCCAGAGCAAAACCGCTCTCGATCCAGGCCTGCTCCAGGCGGGCCAATTCCCGACCCAGTGCCGGTCCCGGCGCCATGCCGAGGCCGGCAAGATCATGTCCGGATACTGGGAAACTGCTAACCACAGTCGCCGCCAGTTCGCGCGCCGCTTCGGCGGTTTGGGCGCTACCCCAGTTGCAGGTGGCGGCGGCAACCGCCAGGCCTTCGACTGCGAACTCGCCCTGCCGGTAGGCAGCCTCGCCGATCTTTCCACGTGACAGCAGGCCGGCGGCGGTGCGAATGCGGCGCGCTTCCGCAACCATGTCGTTGGACAGCCGCCATTCCCCCTGCAGCGCATCGAGATCGTCGACCAACAGGACCAGCCGGGCCGCAGTGCCGCGTCCGCCCAGCCGCTCGTAACCGGCGAGAGCCGCGAGCTTGGCCGCCTCGACCGGTAGCAGACTGATGCGCGACATTTCGCCGAGCGTCGTCGCGATCGTCGGCAGCGACAGCATGCGCAGCATTTCCGCGCCCACGCGCTCGGCCGAAAGATGGGACAGGTGACCCACGGCCGCGGCGCAGGCGGCGATGGCTTCCGGGTCAAAGCGCTCGCCGCCATGGCTCGCCGAAAACCGGAACAGCCGATAGACGCGCAGGCCATCCTCTGCGATCCGCTCGGCCGCATCGCCGATGAAGCGCACCCTGGCCGCCAATGCGTCCTCGACCCCACCCAGGGGGTCGTAGAGCGTGCCATCGGCGGCGCAGTAGAGCGCATTCATGGTGAAATCGCGCCGGCTGGCATCCTCCCGCCAGTCGGTGCCAAAGGCGACTACGGCATGCCGTCCATCGGTTTCGACATCGCGTCGCAGCGTCGTGACCTCCGCCAGCGTCTCGCCGAGCTTGAGGGTCACCGTGCCATAATCGATGCCGGTAGGATACCACGCGATACCAGCCGTCTTGGCCCGGGCAATCACCTCATCGGGCCGCAGTTCGGTCGCCAGGTCGATATCGGGATTATCGCGTTGGTGGTCGAGAATGGTGTCGCGCACCACCCCGCCCACAGCGCGGGTGCGCCGTGTGGCGCCGTCGAGCACCGAGAAGATCGCCTGCGTCTCCGGGCGCCGCAGCCATTCGGCCGTTTGCAGCGCTGCAACACTCATGATGCGCCTTCGCCGGTCGCCAGATCGCGAAAGCGCCGCGTCAGGTTGGCGGTAATGCCCCAGATGCGATGGCCATCATGGTCGATCTGCCAACTGCGATGTTCCTTGCCCTCACGCTTGATGCGGAACTCGCCATAGCTTTCGGGACTCAGTATGCGTTCCAGCGGCACTTCGAACACCGAATGCACCTCACCGGGATTGGGCACAAAGGGGCCGCTGGGCTGCACTGCGGCCACCACGGGCGTGATCAGGTAATTGGTGCCGGTGTAATAGGTAGGCATGAAGCCGATGACGCGGGCATCCTCGCGTTCCATCCCGACTTCCTCGAACGCCTCGCGCAGCGCGGCCGCGGCGACGTCCTCGTCATCCACATCGACCTTGCCGCCAGGGAACGCCACCTGCCCCGAATGCGACCGCAGGTCGGGCGAACGCTCCGTATAGAGCACCGTCAGGCCCTCTGGACGTCGAATCAAGGCAATCAGCACCGCCGCCGGCACGGGCGGGCGGTTGAACGGCTTTAGGGGCGCCCAATCGGCCACGAGCGTATCCGCCGCCGGCAAAGGCGGGGGCACGGTCAGCAGGCGAGCGGCCAGTCTGTCGATGATGGCGTCGTGGGACGACAAGAAAGCACCGGAAAATCACTTCGGATTCGGGAGTTTAAGCGAGGATCGGCTGGAAGGGCACCCCTTACCTCTCCCTTCGGGGGAGAGGCATAAGAAGGGGCCCGCGTCTTAGCCCTGCCAGCCTGCGATCGGGCCGGCCAGTGTCGTTGCCAGGGACTTGTCCTCAGCGAAGAGCAGGACGCGGCTGGGGTCGACCGGGCCGGGAAACTGGATATTGCCCAGTGTTGTGGGCTCCCAGCCGAGCGGACAGTAATAGTCGCGATCACCCACCAGCAGCACGAACTTCCCCTCGCCGCGCGCCAGCGCCATGCTGGTGACTTCGCGCGCCAGCAGCTTGCCGGCGCCGCGCTTGCGGTAATTGGGGTGGGTGGCCAGCGGGCCCAGCAGGTAGCCGTTGATGCCACCAACGCTGATCGGGGTCATCCACACCGAGCCACAGGCCGTGCCGTCGACTTCGGCGACGAGGCTCAGGCTCTTGTCGATGGGAAAGCGCTCGCGCACGCGGAACGCGGTACGGGCAAAACGGCCGGGCCCGAAAGCAACGGCCTGCAATTCCTCGATGAAGGCCTCATCGGCTTCGGTGGCCAGACGAACATAGGGCACACCGGCCAGAGGAGCGGAGACAGCAGCGGCCGCAGCCGAAGAAACAGGGGTCATGACAATGATCCGGGAGAGGAATGCGTAGGACAAACCCGGCGCTCAAAGAGCACCGCTTCGAAAGACCCTTACGGTCGTCGTGTCACCAGCAAAACCTTTACCATCCTGGGCGCCTCCACGCCTGAAATCCGCATTAGCACCATGGGGGCGTCGCGTAAACAGAAAGTCATAGGCCTACCCCGCAAAATCAAGACGCGCGTCGGCGTCTGTGTTCAAAATGCACAACGCTTCGTTGCCGCGATGCCCCCTTATCGATCCGATCATGGGCATCTATGTGTCAGGCAACGCAACCGACGGTCGGGGATTTGACTCCGACAACGCGTCGACAACATGACGGAAAGGGTTCGATCATGGGACAATTGATCGACGGCAAATGGTCCACCCAGTGGTACGACACCAAGAAGACCGGTGGCAAATTCGAGCGCAGCCAGGCCGGCTTCCGCAACTGGATCACCGCCGACGGCAGCGCGGGCCCATCGGGCACCGGCGGCTTCAAGGCCGAGCCGGGCCGCTACCACCTCTATGTGTCGCTAGCTTGCCCTTGGGCCCACCGCACGCTGATCTTCCGCAAGCTCAAGAACCTCGAAGACCTGATCTCGGTCTCGGTGGTTTCGCCCAAAATGCCCGATGAGACCGGCTGGAGCTTCGACAAGGCCACCGGCTCGACCGGTGACACCGTGCTCGGCAAGGATTTCCTCTGGCAGGTCTATACCCAGGCCGTGCCCGACTATACCGGCCGCGTCACCGTGCCGGTGTTGTGGGACAAGCAGACCGGGACCATCGTTTCCAACGAGAGTTCCGAAATCATCCGCATGTTCAACTCGGCCTTCGACGAGCTGACCGGCAATACCGATGACTATTATCCCGAGGCCCTGCGCCCCGTGATCGATCCGATCAATGCCCGCGTCTATGACGACATCAACAATGGCGTCTACAAAGCCGGCTTTGCGACGACACAGGCCGCTTACGACGAGGCGGTGGCCAAGCTGTTCGATGCCCTCGACTGGGTCGAAGCCAAGCTCGGCGAAACGGCTTACCTGGCCGGAGAGACCATCACCGAGGCCGATTGGCGACTCTTCACCACGCTGGTGCGGTTCGACGCGGTCTATGTCGGCCACTTCAAGTGCAACCGGCAGCGCATCGCCGACTACAAGAATATCTCACACTATCTCAAGGCACTCTACGAGGTGCCCGGAGTCAAGGAAACGGTCGATCTCGACCACATCCGCACGCACTATTACTGGAGCCACATCACCATCAATCCGACCCGGATCATTCCTGTGGGCCCGGAGTTGCCGTTCTTGAAGTAAGGCGGAAATACTCTCGGGCGTACCGATTTACCCCATCCACAATCGCTTCCCGCGGATCAAGTCCGCGGGAAACGCCGGTGACGCAATCGAGGCCTAGTACCCCCACACATCCCGGCGCGGCGCCTTGTCGAAATATTCGTCGATGCGCTGCGACGTGGCCGGGGTGACCTTCTGAGGCAAGGCCGAGCGGTCGAACCAGACGACTTCGGCGATCTCGTGATTGGGCTTGAGCTCGAATGCCTTCTCGAAGCTGCGGGCCACATAGAAGGCGACGTGGTCGCGATCGGTCACGGTGCTGGAATTGTGGTAGATGCCAAAGAGCTCCATCGGCCCGGTGACACGATAGCCGGTTTCCTCAAGCACTTCGCGCTGCGCCGCCGCGTCGATGGTTTCACCCGGACCCACGCCCCCGCCGGGAAATTGCCAGCCGGGAACGTAACTGTGGCGGATCAGCAGGATCTTATTGCCATCGACGACCATTACCCGAGCGCCAATGGTCATCCGCTGCCAGAGGCCCTTCAGCGTCAGGAACACCTTGGCTCGCACGCGCTGGAAGCGATTCATCTGCATCGGCAACTCCGTTCGTTGTCCTATCGGTAGCAGAGGTTTGATGACGACAAAATTGACGCCTGCCGCGATTGACCGTTTTCTTGCCCCCTTCCTTCTGGCATTACGGCCGCGATGATTACCCTTGCCCACATCTCCGACATTCACCTTTCGCCCATGCCCGACGTCATGTGGCGGGATTTGCTGGGCAAGCGCCTGACCGGTTTCCTGAACTGGAAGCTGCGCCGTCACGACGAGCTCAACAGCGAAACGCTGGCGAGTCTCGTGGCGCATCTGCGATCCCAGAACGCCGACTTCACCGCCGTCACCGGTGATCTGGTGAACCTGGCGCTGCGCTTCGAGGTCGATCGCGCCGGCAAGTGGCTAGAGGCCCTCGGCACCCCCGACAAGATCGCGGTCTGCCCCGGCAATCACGATGCCTATGTGCCCGGCGCCCTCGAATCCGCCCAGGAGGTATGGGGCGACTACATGACCGGCGAAACGCTCGACGACGCCCACTTCCCCTTCGTTCGCCGGGTGGGCGAGCTGGCCGTCATCTCCTGTTCAAGCGCCGTGCCGACCCGACCGTTTCTCGCCATCGGCCGCTTTGACGAGAAGCAGGCCGAGCGGCTGGGCCGCATCCTCAAGGTGATGGGCGAGGCCGACTATTTCCGCACAGTGCTGATCCACCACCCGCCCAATCCGGAACTGCAGCACCCCTCGTTCGGCCTCAAGGGTCACAAGCTGTTCCGCCAGGTCATCGCCGAGCATGGCGCGGAGCTGATCCTGCACGGACACACCCACCGCTCGTCGATCCATTCGATCCCCGGCAAGGGCCACGAAGTGCCTGTGGTCGGCGTGGCGGCCGCCAGCGCGGCGCAGGGCGGCACGCTGGACGATCCAGCGCGCTATAACCTGTTCCGGATCGAACGCTCCGGCGAGGGCTGGACCTGCACCATGCGCGAATACGGCTTCCAGCGTCTGGGCAGCGACATCGTCATGCGCCTGCAGATGCGGATTTATTGAGGCGGCTACTTCGCCGTCCTGTCCCGTACCCGATTATGGATCGCTTCGACGTCCGGCGTCATTTCGTTGGCGAAGTCGCTCATCTCAAACAGGGGGCGAATTTCGATCTCGCTGTATCCGGTCATCGGATTGGGGCAGCGCTTCACCCACTCGACAGCTTCCTCCATGTCCCGCACTTCCCATATCCAGTAGCCGGCGACCAGTTCCTTGGTCTCGGTGAACGGCCCGTCGATGACCATCCGCCTGGCGCCCTCGAAGCCGATGCGCTTGGCCTTGCTCGAAGGGTGCAGCCCGTCACCGCCCTTCATGATGCCGGCATCGACCAGCTCTTCATTATAGCGGCCCATGGCTTCGAGCAGCTCGTTTGACGGCATGATGCCCGCCTCGCTGTCCGGCGTTGCCTTGACCATAACCATGACGCGCATTCCCACACTCCTGTTTCTGGGGCCAGAACCAGCCTCCTGCCTCGACGACGAACACGATGCCCTGATTTCGACAAGCCGAAAGTGCCCCACTCCCGCCACGTCAGCAAATCACCTATATGGTTGGCAACCCCGCGAGTGATCCGCCTGTGACCGAACAATTCCGCATCGAGCGTCCCATTTTCGACCCTGCCACGGGCAGGGCCAGCTTCGCCTATGGCATTGCCGGCCTGCGCTTCGTCGAAACCCTGGATCTACCTGCCGGCGCTGATGCCGCGGCCGCCGCGAGCCCGTCGTTCCTCAAGCTGCTCGATCTGACGGCCATCGTGCTCGGCGTCAGCTATTTCAAGCTCAAGGCTCCGTTTGAAATCGCCGCGCCGGACATTGCCCTCAGCGAGGCCGAGCGCGTTTTTGCCATCGACGTCTACGAGAACGGCCTTGGCGAGTTCTATGCCCGCAACAACCTGATGCGCTTCGGCAAACTTACCATCCATGCGCCGCTGGATGACGAGGCGAGCCGCCCTGCCCCGACCTTGCCCAATCGCACGCTGCTGCCCATCGGCGGCGGCAAGGATTCGCTGGTCAGCGTCGACCTGCTCACCCATGCCGGCGTCGAGTTTTCGCCCTTCGCCGTTAATCCCAAGGGCCCGATCCTGACCTCGGTCGACAAGATCGGCACGCCGCCTGTCTATGTCACCCGAACGCTCGACGCCGAAATGATCCGGCTGGGCAAGGAGCCCGGCTACTACAACGGCCACGTGCCCTCGACCGCCATCAACTCGATGATCGCGGCACTTTGCGCCGTCCTCTATGGCTACAACCAGATCGTGCTCAGCAACGAGCGCTCGGCCAGCGAGGGCAATGTCGAGTTCGACGGACGCGAGACCAATCATCAATATTCCAAGTCGCTCGGCTTCGAGTTGCTGATTGCCTCGATCCTGAGCGACGCCACCGGCGGCGCACTCAAGTATTTCTCGCTGCTGCGGCCCTATTCGGAAGCGCGGATCGCGTCGCTGTTCACACACGAGACCAAGTTCGATCACGTATTTTCGAGCTGCAATCGCAATTTCCGGCTGACCGGTAATGACGGCCCGCTTTGGTGCGGCGAATGCCCCAAATGCCACTTCGTCTTCCTGATCTTCGCGCCGTTTATGGCCAAGGACCGGCTGTTGTCGATCTTCGGCAAGGACCTGCTCGACAATCCGGCCAACGAGGGCTCGTTCCGCGAGTTGGCAGGCCTGGCCGGACAGAAGCCATGGGAATGCGTCGGCGAAATCCTCGAGGCCGCCGCCTGTCTCTATACGCTGACCCGCCACGCTGATTGGCACGAGGCGGCAGTGGTGCAGGCAGTGAAGGCGGACCTCTTGGCGCAATATGGCGAGCCCAAGTTGCAATTGGCCATGGCCGAATGCCTGACCGATAGCCACGACCACCACATTCCGCCCGCGCTTGCCGCCAAGGTGGCCGCCTATGCGGTTTGAAGAGCCCGTATTGCTCTATGGCGCCGGGCGCGAGGCAGCGTCCACCCGCGCCTTCCTCAAAGCGCGCCAGCCTGACCTGAAAGTTTTCGTCACTGTCGATAGCGGCACCGCCGACATCGAGGATGCCGAGATCATCGCACCCGCCGACCTGCCCGCCGCCATCCGCGCCCACCGTTTCGGCCTGATCGTCAAAAGCCCCGGTGTCTCGCGCTACAAGGATGTGTTCGACATCGCCCGCGACGCCGGTATCCCGGTCACGTCGAACCTCAACCTCTGGGGCGGCGCCTATCGGTCAGGGCGCACCGTCATCGCCATCACCGGCACCAAGGGTAAGTCGACCACCGCGACCCTGACTCATCTGATGCTGACGCAGTCAGGTATCGATGCGGGCCTTGCCGGCAATGTGGGCGTCGCGCCGCTCGAGATCGCCGACCGCCATGCCGTGGTGATCTTCGAGCTCTCCAGCTACCAGACATCAGATATGAGCTTCTTGCCCGATATCGCCGCGGTGACCAATCTCTACCCCGAACACGTCGATTGGCACGGCTCCGTGGACCGCTATTTCCGCGACAAGCTGCATCTCATCGACCGGGAGGGCGGCTTCCCCGTAGCGCTGGGCGCCGGGGCCAAGGGCAACGCATTGGTGGCCCTCGCCGTGCGCGATCATCGCCGCCTGCTGCGCGAACTGACGCGCGAGGAACTGGTAGCAATCGACAAGGCCGCCGCCGGTTCGCGCCTCAAGGGCAGCCACAATATCGACAATGCTCGCCTCGCCGCGCAAATCGCCCTGGCGGCCGGAGGATCGATCGATGGCGTGCTGCGCGGCATCAGCGCCTTCGTGCCGCTGCCGCATCGTCTGGAAGAGCATCAGTTCGGCGGCACTATCTTCGTCAACGATTCCATCTCAACCACGCCCGAGGCCACCAAGGCGGCCCTTGCCGCCTATCGCGGCTATCGTATCGCGCTGATCGCGGGCGGGCATGAGCGCCAGCAGGATTACGGCGAGCTCGCCGGGCTGCTCGCCGGTTATGGCGTGACGACGTTGGTGTGTCTGCCTGTTACAGGCGCCCGGCTGGCGACTGCCGCGCGCGCTGCCGCGCCCCATATCGCGGTGCTGGCGGAGCGTGACCTTGAAGCGGCGATGCAGGCGTTGGGTCAACGCCGCCGTGACTTCGACGCCGTAATCCTCTCGCCGGGCGCCCCGTCCTACAATCAGTTCAAGAATTTCGAAGAGCGAGGGCTACAATTTGTCGGCTTCGCGCAAGCCATCTTTGGCTAGAGGCTTTCGAGAATCCTGGTTTCCGTAGCGCCCCACCCGGCGTAAGTCTGGGGCAGGCCCAGCAGGCCCGCACCCCTGGAGACATCATGCCCGGTTATCTCTTTCTCGGCCTTGCCATCATCGGGGAGGTCATCGCCACCTCATTCTTGCGCGCTTCGGCCGGATTTACCCAGCTCGTACCGACCATCGTCGTCGTCGTGGGCTACGGGGTGACGTTCTACTTCTTCTCGCTGGCGCTGCAGACCATCCCGGTCGGCATCGGCTACGCCATCTGGTCGGGAATAGGCATCGTGCTGATCTCGATCATCGCCTTCTTCGTCTATGGGCAATCGCTCGATCTGCCGGCGCTGATCGGCATCGGGCTCATCCTGGCCGGCGTGATCGTCATCAACGTGTTCTCGCAATCCTCCGGGCACTAGCCCTAGTAGGCGCGATCCAACGCATCGCGCGGCACACCAGCGTTCAGCAGCGCGCCGCCGATTGCCTCGATCAGCACTTCGTCGGTGATGCGCTGGCGCAGGCGGGGCAGTACGCCTCCCGCGCGAAACGCCGCAACATCCAGAACCTGCGGCAAGTAGCGATTGACGACGGCGCTATCCCCGGCCCCCTGGCCGGCCATGATCGCGAGGATCGGCCCCAATTCCCGATCCGCCTGGGCGTAAAGCTCGGCTCGAGCGATGGCATCGGCATAGTTCGCATCGCGCAGCGCCGCCAGGGCGGGTACGACCTGATACCAGGGCGGCGCGCTGGGCGAATGCTCGACGGCCTCCCCGGCCAATGGCCTGGCCTGCGCCAGCTCGCCCCCGAAGGCCAGCAGCCTGGCATAGGCCGCAAGCGCATCCGCATTGGCGGGATTGAGCTGGAGCGACGAGCCGAAATCGGCCCGCGCCATGCGGGCATCGCCCATATCTTCCTGCAATCGGGCACGCTGCTCCCAGATGAAACTGCTGATCGGCGAAAGGCCGATGGCGCGCTCGAGGCTAGTGGCAGCAATCCGGAACCGGTCATCCACCGATACGTCCGGCGCTATCTGGGGATCGGCCAGCTCCGCCGTCAGGCTCGCCGATATGGCCAAGGCAACCGGGTTCTGCCGCTCCGTCTCCGGGAGAGCGGTAATGCAGGCACCGGCCCGCTCGGCGTCGGAAGCACCACCGGTGTCGCGATAGACGTCGAACATGATGCGGCAGAGGTAGAGGCTGACCTGCTCCCCTACGGGGGTCTCCGACGCGAGAAATTGCCGGGTCCGGGCATGCAGGGGACCGCGCGAGCTGCCGAGGACGAGGCTGAGCCGGCGCGACACCAGGTCGAGCACATCCATGGCGCCCGCGTCAGACGCAGACACAGGAATTGTGTGACTCCAGACGACGCTGGTAGTGCGCGTGTCGGTCAGAATGGCGCTGTACTGCACCACATCCCGATCGAGCCGAACGATGCCGGTCAGCACGAAATCGCTGGCTGGCACTTCGGCAGTCACGCCGCTGGATTCGCCGCCGGTGCCGCCATAGCGGACCTCGATATCCTCGAACTGCCCGAGATCGGTGACCAACTCGATCGCCAGACCAGAAACCTGCGGCGCCGGCATGCCGGCGTCCGCAAGGTTTTGAAACTCGACAATAGTGACGCTCGGCGGCTTCATCGCATCAGCCGCCGCCAACGCCCCCTTGCGGGGTCCCCAGGTCGATAACGAATAGGCCAGGAGCCCCACGCCGGCGGCAATCGCCACCAGTGCAAACCACGACAGGGTAACGCCGCCGGGCCGCGCCGTTCGAGCCTGGTCGGCTGATGCGGCCTGCACACCCGAACCAGACGGGAGCCGCGCGTCATAGGCGAATTCCGGCACGTAGCGGCCCACCGGCAGCAATATCTGCAGGCTCTCCGTCGCCCCGTCCGTGCGGTAATATTCGTCCAGCAGCCCGCGCAGCCGGCGCGCCTGGACCCGGACAATAGGGTCGGACTGGGGGTCGAAATCCTCGCCCCGTCCCAGCACGTCGACGGCTATCGAATAGGCCTTGATGGACTGCTCGTCCCCATCCAGCGTGCGGCGCACGATATAGTCCAGGAACTTGCCCAGTTGCGGCGACCGAGCGATCTCCGGCCACGCGAGCAAACGCTCGAGTGCGGCCATGATCGCATCGCGCTCTGGCGCCGCCACGGGCACTGAAACCTCCGGATTGGAGGCCTGATTGTGACGCTTTACATGTAAAACGCAAGCGCATGTTACCTTGATTTTACCTGCGTTTGCCTACTCGTCCCCCGCTCTTTCGATCATACGCCGCCTTGTCCATGCTTTGTGCAGGACAAGTCTTCGGCCGGCTAGGCCCCGCTCGAAGCGTTGACCACCCAGTTCTAAGCCGCAGGCCAGCACCTCTCAGTGCCCAGGCCCGTTGCTGTTTTACGTTGGCTTGTCCGCCGCCTGGGCGGGCAATGAGGTGCGCATTGAACGAGTATGTGGAAAATCTGCCATTTCTGGCGCTGATCGATGACGACCAGTATTCGGCTCACCTGTTGACCCGCATGCTGATCGCCCATGGTTCGCCCGAGGTGCAGCACTACGGCAATGCCGCCGAAGGATTGGCCCGGCTGCAGGCCGTTCTGGCCGATCCGAACGCCAACTGGCCAGGTCTGCTGATCGTCGATCTCAAGGCCCATAGCGGGGCCAATCTAGAATTCCTCGCCTCGATCCAGCCGCTCGCCCACCAGAAGGGCGTGCCGGTGGTGGTGATGACGCAGGCGCCGGATCGTGACCAACGCGACGCTTTCTACGATGCCGGCGCGGCATCGGTTTTCATTCGTCAGCCAGAACTCGACGCCTATCGGCGTGAAGCGGCTGGCATTGTCAGTTTCTGGGCGCGCAGTCAGCGCCTGGATGCAGTCGGCATGTAACTCCTGCGTCCACAGGTTGCATGCCGCGGTCGGGAGGGGCGCTGCAAATCGGTCTGACCGGTCTGCATTCCCAAGCGTCCCTCCGGCCACTCCACTCCTCTTCCGTTCGCCTTGCAGTGCGGCGGAAGGGGGCGCCGGCCCTGCTCCAAGGGGACCGACGCGGGCGCGGTCGCGACACCTCCCGGTCGCTTCCGCACGGGGGGAGAAGCCGATTTGGTAGCGCGCTCGTCCCTCAGCGCCGCCACCAAGATATTACGCTTCTCCCCGCGGCCCCACGATCGGCGATCGATCGCTAGGTCTTCTTGGGAGTTTCCTCGTCCGCATCAGCACCGACGACCTGATGCGCGAACGCCCGCAAGGCCGCCAGCACGATCACCGCCAGCAGCGCCACACCAAACGCTATGATGTAATAGCCCAGCGATGTCGCTACCCCGACCGCGCCGGCCAGCCACATGCCCGCTCCCGTCGTGATGCCCTGCACCGTGCCACCGCTCTTGAAGATGGCGCCTGCGCCCAGAAACGCGATGCCGGCGGTGACCGCCTCGACGGCGCGGATCGGATCGGCCTTGGCGCCGCTATCGGGTCCAATCGTATGAAAAATCTCGAAGGCGAGGATGGTGAACAAGGCGGCCGCGACCGACACGAGAATATGCGTCCGCAATCCGGCCTCTGCCGTGCTCCACTCGCGCTCGAAGCCGATCATGGCGCCAAGCACGGCCGCAATCAGCAGGCGAATAGCAATGATATGCTGGGGGAGATAGGTCTGGACGAAGCCAAACTCGTTGCCGATATCCATGGCGGACTTTCCGGATTTGTGACGCTAGCATGACAACCTGCCAAAGCCCGCCTGGTTCCCGGTCATCACCTTCAGCCCGAGGCAGTACGGCGACCGAGCCGACGCGGCATGGCGGGGGGCTTTCACATGGAGCGCTTCATATGCGCGGTGTCACCCCGGCGAAGGCCGGGTCCATCTTGAGGTCCATCAGCGTTCACCGGCCGTGGAGTCATCTCAGGATGGATTCCGGCCTCCGCCGGAATGACGCCACAAGAGTGGAGAGATACGTCCCCCTTGATGGGGGGCTAGAAGGGGGTTGGCCTTAAACCGTCTTGAGCCACCCGCCATCGACGAAATAGGTCGAGCCGGTGGAGTAGCTGGCCTTGTCCGAACACATGAAAACGAAGAAGTTCGCCAGCTCTTCCGGCGTGGCGAAACGCTTCATGCCGCCGGCCTCGTTGGCCACGCCTTGCAGATGGGCCTCCCAGCCGCCCTCGCCGGCAATCTGCTTGGCGGTCTTGACCCAGTCGGGCGTGAGGATAAGACCCGGATTGATGGTATTGACCCGGATGTTGTCGCCCACGACCTCATTGGCGAGGGTCTTGGAGAACATCATCAGCGCCGCCTTGGTGGTGTTGTAGATCGGCTCATACCAAAGCGGCTGCACCGCACAGATCGAGGCATTGTGAAGGATCACGCCACCGCCCCGCGTCTTCATGGCCGGCACCAGACCGCGCGCCAGACGCACCGCGGCCATCACGTGAAGATCCCAGTAGTATTGCCACTTGCCATCATCCGCCTCGGCAATGGTCTCGTTGGAACCCGTGCCGGCATTGTTGATGAGGATATCCGCGCCGCCAAAAGCTTGTTTGGTCCCCTGGATGACCGAGGCACATCCTTCGGCGGTCGCAACATCGGCGGCAATGGCCGTGGCGATGATGCCAAACCTCTGCGCCACCTGGACCGCCGCGTCGTCGCCGCGCTCCTTGTTGCGGCCAACCAGCACCAGATTGACGCCCTCGGCCGCCAGTCCCTCGGCCACGGCCAATCCGATGCCCACCGTGCCGCCGGTAATGACGGCGGTTTTGTCGCGCAGGTTCAGGTCCATCATTGTCTCCTAGTCGCTAACGGTCAGATCGATATCCAGATTGCCCGCCGCGCGGGCCTCGGCAAAGACGCCGGCAATTGCGGCGACGGTTTGCCGAACTTCATCATTGACTTCGGCAATGCCGCCAACCACCAGCGCATAGGGCGGTTGCAGAACGCTATCCTCCGGCGTCCGCAGAATGTCCCACAAAGCATCGAGATTGCGCCCGAAATACTGCGGCCCGATCGCCGCCTCTATGGCGCGGTAGACGTCATCGCGGCTTTGCCACGACCCGCCATCCAGCACCACGAGGCGAGTTTCAGTCATCGCGGTTCATGCGGATCTGTAGCTTCACATCGGTTGGCCGCGCCTCGACCGCGCGATCGAAGGCCTTGATTGAGTCCTCAAAGCCAAACGTTTCTGAAATAAGCGGCTTCAAATCCACCTTGCCCGAGGCAATGAGCGCAATGGCGCGGTCATATTGGTGGGCATAGCGGAACACGCTCTCGATGCGCAGCTCCTTGACCGAGAGGCCGGCAATATCGATCGCCGTCGGTTCGACCGGCAGCCCCACGATCACGATCGCTCCGCCCGGTCGCGGCAGGTCGGCAATGGTCTTCCAGGCGTGAGGCGAGCCCGAGCACTCGAACACCACATCAACGCCCCAGCCATCGGTGAGTCGGGCGACCTCCTCGACAATGCTCTTCTCGCGGATATTGACCGGGATCACGCCCTGATACTGCGCCGCGATATCAAGCTTGGGCTGGGCGAGATCAGCAACGATGACGCGGGCACACCCCCCCGCCAGGGCCGCCAGCGCCACCATGGTGCCGATCGGACCGGCCCCGAGCACGAGCGCTGTATCACCGGGCACGATCTTCGCCTTGGTCGCCGCCTGCATGCCCACGGCAAAGGGTTCAACCATCGCGCCTTCGGCAAAACTTACGTTGTCAGGCAATTTGAAGGTGTAGTTGGCCGGATGAACCACTTCCGGCGTCAACACGCCATGGATCGGCGGGGTCGCCCAGAAGCTCACCGCCGGATCGACATTGTACATACCCAGCCGGCTTGCCCGCGAATTGGGGTCGGGAATGCCGGGCTCCATGCAGACGCGATCACCCACCCTAACATGGGTCACGCCAGCGCCGACCTCGACCACCGTACCGGCGGCCTCGTGCCCCAGCACCATGGGCGCATTGACCACGAAAGGGCCAATCCTGCCATGGGTATAGTAATGCACGTCAGAACCGCAGACGCCGACCGTATGGATGGCGATCTTGACCATGCCCGGACCGACATCGAGCGGCAGGTCGATGTCGCGCAGGGCCAGCTCATGCTGGCGCTCGAGAACAAGGGCGCGGACTTTGGTCATGGTGGTCATCCCTGGGCATAAGAATGTGAGGCGCTGAGCAAATGCCCAGCCACTGAGCATCAATAGCCTACTGCGTCATTCCCGCGAAAGCGGGAATCTCCCTTCAGCACGTCGAACAAGGGAAATTCCCGCTTTCGCGGGAATGACGCAGTGCATGCAACACACCCTATGCCCCCGGCGGCTTCATCGCTCCGGTCATGATCGCCACGGCATCGGACATCGAATAGTCCTTGGGATTGATCACGGCGATCCGCTTGCCCAGGCGGTGGATGTGAATGCGGTCGGCCACTTCGAACACATGCGGCATGTTGTGGCTGATCAGCACGATGGGCAGCCCCCGTCGCTTGACGTCGAGCATCAGCTCCAGCACGCGCCGGCTTTCCTTGACGCCCAGGGCGGCCGTTGGCTCGTCCATGATGACGACACGTGAACCGAACGCGGCCGCGCGCGCCACGGCAACGCCTTGCCGTTGACCACCCGACAGGGTTTCCACCGACTGGTTGATGTTCTGGATGGTCATCAAACCCAATTCGCTGAGCTTGGCCCGGGCCATCTTGTTCATGCCCGAGCGATCCAGCAGCCGGAAGATATTGCCCAGTGGCCCAGGCTTGCGCATCTCGCGACCGAGGAACAGGTTATCGGCAATCGACAGGGCCGGCGACAAAGCCAGGTTCTGGTAGACCGTCTCGATCCCCGCCAGTCGCGCTTCCATCGGCGATTTGAAATGCACGGGCGAACCGTCGAGCTTGATGGTGCCGGCATCAGGAATGACGGCGCCGCAGAGGGCCTTGATCAGGGTCGACTTGCCCGCGCCGTTGTCGCCGATGACGGCGAGGATTTCGCCCGGCATCAGGTCGAAGTCGGCATTGTCGAGCGCCACCACCTTGCCGTAGCGCTTCTGCAGGCCCTGCGCCGACAGGATCGGCTGGGTTCCCGCAATGGGCGTTGCCGTTAGGTTTGCTGCCTGGCTCATGCGGAAATCTTCCTGATCCACTGGTCGGTCGTAACCGCGATGATGATGAGCGCGCCCACGGCAAATTCCTGCCAGAGCACATCGACGCCAGCGAGTGCCAAGCCGTTGCGGAACATGCCCACGATGAGGGCGCCCAGCAGAGTGCCGACTATGGAGCCACGACCCCCGAACAGTGAGGTGCCGCCAATCACCACCGCGGTGATGGAGTCGAGGTTGGCCGTCTGGCTGCCCAGCGGCGACACCGCTCCGACACGGCCGATCAGCACCCAGCTCGCCAGCGCACAGATGAACCCGGCCAGCGTATAGACGCCGATCAGCGTCCAGGTGGTGTTGATACCGGCCAGGCGCGCCGCCTCGGGATCATCGCCCGTCGCGTAGATATGCCGTCCGAAGGCGGTGCGATTGAGCACGTACCAGACCGTCGCCGCGATCAGGATCATCACCATCGACCCTGCGGTGAGAATCGCCCCACCGCCCAATGCGACCCTGGCGCCCATCCATTGCAGCATGGGCGCGATCGCCGCGATATCCTGGCTGCGGATGGTCTCGGAATTGGAGATGAAGATGATCATGGCGCCGTAAATCGACCAGGTGCCCAGCGTCACAATGAAGGGCGGCAGCTTTACCAGCGCCACCAGCAGGCCATTGATCAACCCGCACAGGATACCGGTGCCAACGCCCAGCACGAAGCTGATTTCGACCGGGACGCCGGCAACGACCGATAGCCGGCCCATCACGATGGAGGACAGGATCATGATGGCGCCAACCGAAAGGTCGATGCCGGCGGTGAGAATGATGAGAGTCTGGGCAATGCCGAGCACACCGATGATCGTCACCTGCTGCAGCACCAGCGACAGGTTGAACGGCGCGAAGAATTTCGAACCCGCGGCGATCGAAAAGATGATGATGCCGACGATGAGGACGATGAAGGGAATAGCCGTCGGATAGCTATGCAGGAACGACTGGACCTGCCGTATCGGCCCCTTTCGATCCTCCTCGAAACTCGCCACGGCCTGGGTCGCGCCGGCCAGGCCCTTCTCAGCGACTGCCGAGCCGCTTGCGTCATCACTCATGCAGGTCTCCTCCCAAGGCGTCGTAACTAGGTCTCTCCACCCCACAGACGTTCCCCCGGAACTTAATCCCGGGGGTCTCTCGCCGCTCGTGCCGGTTTGAGAATGACCCGCGGATCAAGTCCGCGGGAACGGCTGTCGGTGGGAAACGTATGAGTTTCCCACCAGTCAGCTTAGCCCCAGCAGAGCTCTGCCCCCTTGGTGGTGTCGATGGATTCGACGCCCGCTACCGGCTTGTCGGTTACCAGGGCCGCGCCGGTGTCGAAGAAATCGAGACCTTCAGTAACGGCGGGCTTTTCGCCCGTGTCGGCGAACTTCTTGATCGCTTCCATCGCCATGGAGGCCATCAGCAGCGGATATTGCTGGCTGGTCGCGCCGATGACGCCGTCCTTGACGTTGGCGACGCCCGGGCAACCGCCGTCAACCGAGACGATCAGCACCGAACCGTCATCACGGCCAGCGGCCTTGAGCGCCTCATAGGCACCGGCGGCGGCGGGTTCGTTGATTGTGTAGACCACATTGATGTCAGGGCATTTCTGCATCAGTGTTTCCATGGCGGTACGACCACCGTCTTCGGCACCGCCGGTCATTTCATGGCCGCAGATACGGGCGTCGTCTTCGTCCCCGTATTTGTTGGGGTCCTTCACGTCGATGCCAAAACCTTCCATGAAGCCCTGGTCGCGCAGATAGTCGACGGTCGGCTGGTTCACGGCCAGATCGAGCATGGCGATCTTGGCATTGGCAGCGGCGTCACCCAGCGAGCCAGCGGCCCACTGCCCGATCAGGCGTCCGGCCTGGCGGTTGTCGGTGGCAAAGGTCGCGTCGGCCGCGTCGATCGGATCGAGCGGGGTATCGAGCACGATCACCAGCAGCCCGGCATCGCGCGCCTGCTGGATGGTCGGCACAATAGCGCTGGAGTCGGACGGCACAATGGCGAAGCCCTTGGCGCCCGAAGCGATCAGGTTTTCGATTGCGGCGATCTGGCTGTCATTATCGCCGTCGAACTTGCCGGCGAATGTCTGCAGGGTGATGCCCAGCTCATCGGCCTTGGCCTGGGCGCCCTCACGCATCTTGACGAAGAAGGGATTGCCTTCCGTCTTGGTGATGAGGCCGACAATGACCTCCTGAGCATAGGCGGCAGTGCCGCACATCATGCCCAGCATCACGGCCCCAGCGGCCGCGATCTTCAAGAACTTACCCATCGATGTATCCCTCCCAAGGATTTTGCTTCGACCCGCGCAGCCGGCTCTGCCGGTCTCTCTTGGGCCATCACGAGGCCGGGTGCGGTACCTCCCCTACCCGGTCATGGCGGTCATAAAAGGCGATCCAAATGGCCCTGTCAATAAGTTTGTCCAATTGATTTATTAATTGACAGAGCCGCGCTCATGACGTCAGCTAGCGGCAGGGAGCATTGCACAAGTCGATGAAATCGATTGCAATTTTGCGCATCTTGCCGCCTATGGCTGATCCCGCAAGGGGTTGTCGCCGTTAACGCAGGGGGCGTTGTTGATGGTCAGGACAGAGGGACGCACCAGCTCGGACGATCTGAGCCGCGGCACTAATCAGACGGGCGTTCGGCTTTACAACGAACGGCTCGTGCTGTCCCTTATTCGCCGTCACGGCAGCCTGCCCAAGGCCGATATCGCGCGGCGCACGGGGCTCTCCCCGCAAACCATTTCCACCATTGCCAATGCGCTCGAAGCCGACGGGCTGATCACCCGGCTCGACCCGCTGCGCGGCAAGGTCGGCCAGCCGCTGGTGCCCTACGCGCTCAATCCGCGTGGTGCCTTCTTTCTCGGCCTCAAGGTCGGCCGTCGTAGTTCCGACGTGGTGCTGATGGATTTTGCCGGCACCGTGCTTGGCCGTATCCACGAGCCGCACCCCTACCCAACGCCACAAGTCATGCTCGCGCTTGCCCGGCGCGGCATCGAGGAATTGCCGGGCGCCCTCAGCGTGGTAGAACGCGACCGTGTCGCCGGCTTCGGCATTGCCTCGCCGTTCGAACTCTGGAACTGGGCCGCGCAGCTTGGCGCTCCTGTGGACGTGCTCGAGGCCTGGCGAGAGGCCAATATCCGCGCCGACATCGCCGCGATCAGCCCCTGGCCGGTTTATTTCCACAATGACGGCACCGCCGCTTGCGCCGCCGAACTGGTGCTGGGCAATGGCCAGCATGGAGAGGATTTTCTCTACGTTTTCCTCGGCTCGTTCATCGGCGGCGGCGCCGTGCTCAACGGACACCTGTTTCCGGGCCGAACCGGTTATGGCGGCGCCATCGGCCCCCTGCCCGTCCCTACCGCCGACGGTGGCTTCGAGCAGATTCTGCGCAGCGCATCGATCTACGTGCTGGCCGACAAGCTGAGTGCCGCCGGCGTCGATCCGGCGGTGCTCTGGCGCGATCCGAGTGACTGGGGTGACCTGGGCCGGCCGCTGGACGACTGGATCGCCCAAGCGGCCAGGAGCCTGGCGGTCGCGGTCGTGAGCGCAGTGTCGATTATCGACTTCCGCACCATCGTCATCGACGGTGCGTTCCCGGTCTCGGTGCGTCGCGCTCTGGTGCATGCGACGCGCATCGCCGTGACCGAGTTTGATCTTCAGGGCCTGGCACCCTTTGGCGTGTCGGAAGGAACGATCGGCTTCGGCGCCCGCGAAGTCGGCGGTGCGTGCCTGCCGCTCCTCGCCAATTTCACCCAGGACCGCGAAGTGCTGTTCAAGGAGAACGGCTGATGGGCATGCTGATAATCGGTTCGCTAGGCCACTGCGGCCAGGACTACACCCAGACGTTTTTCTCGGGCGAGTAAGCCGGTGCGACCGTTGCCAGCAGCCTCCCACATCGCCTTGAGCTTGCCCTCGTCGAACAGCTTGAACAGGCATGGCGCGATATAGGACTTCCGGCAGATCACCGGCGTGTTGCGCAGCACGTCGGCCACGTCACGCGCCACCTGCGCCATTTGCCGCCGCCGCGCCGATTCCGATCCGCCGGCGTCGAGCTGAGCCAGAGCCTCGCCAGCCATGGCGCTAGCATGGAGCGTGCGGAAATCCTTGGCCGCAATGTCGACTCCCGCGAGGTCGCGCAGGTAGGCATTGATACTGCCCGTCTTGATCGGGCGCGCCTTACCTGCCTCGTCACGATAGACGAGCAGCCGCTTGCCCGGCAGGGTCTTGATCCGCGCCACCGCGTCAGCGAGCTTCTTGTCATTGAGGCAGTATTCGGCCCGCTTGCCGCCCTTCGCGTCGAAGGCCATGCAGACCTCGTCACCGGCCACCCGCACGTCGCGCGCGTAAAGCGTGCCGGCACCGCGGGTGCCGCTGCTTTCGAGATATTTCTCTCGTCCCACCCGCATCGCGGTCTTGTCGATCAGCGCCACGGCGATGGCCAGCGCCAGTTGGCGACTGCCGGTTTCGGCATGCAGGTCATCGGCGACCTTGCGACGCAGCTTGGGCAACACGCCAGTCAGCAGGGCCAGCCGCCGCTGCTTCTTGCCGTCGCGGCGCAATTCCCATTCGGGGTGATAGATATACTGTTCGCGGCCGGCCTCATCGACGCCCAGCGCCTGGATGTGGGCCTTTTCGTTCGGCGCGATACGCACCTGCCGCCATGCCGGCGGAATGCCCAGTGCCTTGATCCGAGCCTTGGTCGCCGCATCGGAGACCGTGCCGCCGTCGCCATCCCGATAGGAAAAGCCGGTTCCCCGGCGCTCGCGCGTCAGCGTTAGTCCAGATCGATAGATCCTGACCAGTCTCACGGTGCAGGAGGGGATTGGGTGAAGGTGTAGATGAGGTAAATGATGGCAAACAGCACCACGATACCCATCAGCGAGATCAGCAAGACACGCAGGTTCATCTTGCGCGGGCTGGCCTGGCGCACCTCGGTTGCGGTCTTGTCGGGATCATAGGTTTCCATCACGCACTCCTTGCGGTCGTCAGATCCAACGTGCGCAGGGCGCGACGGTTCCGCCCCTTGACGCGCCGACCGCGCGGGCCGACCTTCGCCCATGACTCATATTCAGGAATGCCTTATGCCCAGCGCCGCCACCCTCACCCGCATGATCCTCGCCGGACAGGGAAAGGCGCCAGCCGAACTAGTGATCAAGGACGTTCAACTGCTCGACGTCATCACCGGCGCCGTGACCCGCACCGATATCGCCATCGTTGGCGACCGGATTGTCGGCACGCATGCCAATTATGAGGGCGAGACCGTCATCGACGGCCGGGGCCGTTTTGCCGTACCGGGCTTCATCGATACGCACTTGCACATCGAATCGTCCCTGGTGACGCCGTTCGAGTTCGACCGCTGCGTGCTGCCGCATGGCGTCACCACGGTCATCTGCGACCCGCACGAGATCGCCAATGTGCTGGGCGCCGAGGGCATCAAGTATTTCCTCGATTGCGCCGAGCAGACGGTGATGGATATCAGGGTGAACCTATCATCCTGCGTGCCGGCCACCGCCTTCGAAACCTCTGGCGCGGCGCTGGAAATCGCCGATCTCGAACCCTTCCGCAGCCATCCCAAGGTCATCGGGCTGGCCGAAATGATGAACTTCCCCGGCGTCCTCAACGCCGATCCAGGCATCATCGCCAAGCTGGTGGCTTTTCAAGGCGGCCATATCGACGGTCACGCGCCCTTGCTGCTCGGCACCGCACTCAATGGCTACCTCGCCGCAGCCATCCGCACCGATCACGAGGCGACCAGCGCCGCCGAGGCCCGCGAAAAGCTGGCCAAGGGCATGGCCATTCTCATCCGCGAAGGCTCAGTGTCCAAGGACCTCAATGCGCTGGCCGAGATCCTCGACGAAAACACCTCAAGCTTCGTCGCCCTTTGCACCGACGATCGAAATCCACTCGACATCGCCGAGGAAGGACATCTCGATAGTTCGATCCGCCGCCTGATTGCCATGGGCCGGCCGCTGCATCACGTCTACCGCGCCGCCAGCCACTCGGCAGCGCGCATTTTCGGGCTTCGGGATCGCGGCCTCGTCGCTCCGGGCTGGCGCGCTGACATCGCCTTGCTCGACAGCCTCGAGGACTGCCGCGTCTCCGACGTCGTGACCGGTGGGCGCCTGGTGGTGCCGGAGCTGTTCGCCGCCCGCAAGCCGGTGGAGCCTGTCGGCCTGGCCTCGATGAAAGCCAAGCCGGTCAGTGCCGACGACTTCATCGTCCCCGCCCGGCCGGATCGCAACCAGACGCCGGTGATCGGGGTCAAGCCAGGGCTGATCCTCACCTTCCGCGAGAGTGCCGCACTGCCGGTCAGCGACAAGGGCACAATGCCAGATCTCGATGCCGATGTGCTCAAGGTCACCGTCATCGAGCGGCATGGCCGCAACGGCAATATCGGTCGCGGCTTCGTCAAGGGCTTCGGCCTCAAGCGCGGCGCCATTGCCTCATCGGTCGGGCACGACAGCCACAACATCACCGTCATTGGCGCCACGGACGAGGACATGGCCGTGGCGGTGAACCGCCTGATCGAGCTGCGCGGCGGCTTCGTGGTGGCGGATGGGGGCAAGGTCACCGCCGAACTAGCCCTACCCATTGCCGGCCTGATGAGCCCCAAGCCGTTCGAGGACGTGACGCACGATCTGCATGCTTTGCGGGAAGCTGCGTACAAGCTTGATTGCAGCCTGCCGGAGCCTTTCTTGCAGGTTGCTTTCCTGGCGCTGCCGGTCATCCCGCACCTCAAGATGACGGACCGGGGTCTGTTCGATGTCGACAAGTTCGACTTCGTCGACTGACCACAGATGAGCCTCCGCACCCTCATCCTGAGCTGGCTCGACAAGCTGCCGCCGCGGCTGAACGGCGTCACCCGTCATCGCAACATTGCGCTTGAGATGGCCGATGGCGTGGTGCTGATGACCGACCACTTTGCGCCCAAAAGCATCGGCGATCACCCCACCATCCTGATGCGCCTGCCCTATGGTCGCACCGGCTTTGCCGGCGTCGCCGAAGCCTATGCCGAGCGCGGTTTTCATGTCGTGCTGCAGGCCTGCCGGGGTACCGAGAAGTCCGGCGGCGAATTCGACCCGCTGGTCAACGAGCGGGCCGACGGCCTCGCTACGCTCGACTGGATCAAGGCGCAGCCCTGGTTTGACGGGCGGCTGGGACTCTCGGGTCCCAGCTATCTCGGCTATGCACAATGGGCGATTTCCGATGCACTGCCGCAGGTATCGGCCATGGCGACCAAGGTGACGACTGCCGATTTCCGTTCAGTCGTTTTTCCCGCCGGCGCCTTTCACCTCGGGCTTTGGCTGAGCTGGCTGCAGGTGATCGAGGGGCTGCGCGAGCGGCCGCTCAAGATGGCCGGGACCATGTTTTCCGGGGGTGTCGAGCGCATTACGGCCAAAGCGTCGATGGTATTGCCGCTGATCGAGGCAGATGTCGCGGCGGTCGGGCGGCCGATCGGCTTCTGGCGGCATTGGTTCAAGGAGGCCATCGGCAATGATGCATTCTGGGAGACCATCGACCACCGCCATCGGCTGACTGTGGATACGCCACCGGTGCACTTCATGTCCGGCTGGTACGATTTCATGCTCGACCAGTTGCTGGATGACTATAGGCGTTTGGTTTCATTGGGTCATTCGCCCTACCTAACCATCGGTACCTGGACCCATATCGCTGACGAACTACAGCGCGACAATCTGCGTGAAACGCTGCTCTGGATGCGCGCCAAGCTGATGGGTGATGCTTCGGGACTGCGTGAGAAGCCGGTGCGCATTCATATTTCCGGGCTCGATGGGTGGCGGGAGTTTGACCATTATCCTCCGGGTCCGCCGATCATGCAGACCTGGACCATAGGCAGCGAGCGCCGGCTTTTGCCTTCAAATGGCCGTCAGAATGAACGGAAAATAACGGCGGATGAACGCGATACCTACCGTTACGACCCGGCCGACCCAACGCCCAATATCGGTGGCGCCATGTTTGCCTTCACCGGCGCCGGTCCGGTCGACAATGCCTTGCGCGAAAACCGGGCCGATGTGCTGAGCTATACGTCCGAAGCATTGGCCGAAGACCTGACATTGATCGGGCAGACTCAGGTGGCACTACACGTGCGGGCCAGCGTACCCTATGTGGACTTCTTCCTGCGGCTCTGCGATGTCGGACCGAATGGCGTGTCGATCAACATTTGCGATGGGCTGATCCGGGTGACACCCGACACGCCACGCGAGCCGGACGGGAGCTGGCGGCTGGCATTCACTCTGCACGCCACCGCACATTGCTTTCTGGCGGGCAACAGATTGCGGCTACAGGTGTCATCAGGTGCTCATCCGCGCTACGCGCGAAATCTCGGCACGGGCGAGCCGGTGGGGACGACAACGACGATGGTGGCCAACGAGATTGAAGTCAGCCATGGCTCCACCGTAGCGCTGCCCACCTATCGGATGGCGTAGGCCTGCCGTGTGGTACCGCACGCTCGATCGTCACCCTCGGGCTTGACCCGAGGGTGACGATCGGTGGGGATAGCCAGGGACTTGCAGTCGGAATCCTACTTCGCGTCCCGCGCTTTCACTTTGCGCCGCGCCGCATGCAGCAGCGGCTCCGTATAGCCACTCGGTTGATCCGCGCCGTGCAGAGCCAGATCCAGCGCCGCCTGGAAGGCGAGCGAGTGGAAATTCTCGGCCATGGGGCGATAGAGCGGATCATCCACATTCTGCTGATCCACCACGGCGGCCATGCGCTCGAATGTGGACGTCACCTCGTCGCGGCTGACCAGGCCATGACGCAGCCAATTGGCCACGGCCTGCGAGGAAATGCGGCAGGTAGCGCGGTCTTCCATCAGGCCGACATTGTTGATGTCGGGTACCTTGGAACAGCCAACACCCTGCTGCACCCAACGGACGACATAGCCGAGAATGCCCTGAGCATTGTTCTCAAGCTCGCGGGTGATTTCCTCGCGGCTCAGCGAGAACGGCACCTGGATGGGCATGGAGAAGAGCTCGCTCAGCGGCGGCAACGGCTGGTTGTGGCGGCGGCGCTGGGCCTCGAACACGTCGATCTGGTGATAATGCAGCGCATGCAGCGTCGCGGCGGTGGGTGAGGGTACCCAGGCGGTATTGGCACCGGCATTGGGATGGCCGGATTTGGCCGCCATCATCGCCGCCATATCGTCGGGCCGGGCCCACATGCCCTTGCCGATCTGCGCCCGGCCGGAAAGCCCGCAGGCCAGCCCGATCAGCACATTGCGATCTTCGTAGGAAGCGATCCAGCGCTCGGCCTTGATCTCGTCCTTGCGCAGCACCGGGCCGGCT